>DASRJG010000110.1:0-7414 GCA_035649595.1 Candidatus Polarisedimenticolaceae bacterium | reverse complement strand
CATGCTGGCGATCGCGCTCGCCGCCCGGGCGGCGGGGCACCGCGGCGTCGTGGCACCGGTCGCCAACGCCGCGGAGGCGGGGCTGGTTCCCGGGCTCGGCGTGTGGCCCGCCGCCTCCCTCGCGGATGCGGTCGGTCTCTTCCGGGAGGACGCGCCGCCTCCGCCCCCCGCCGCCGCACCCGATGCGGCGCCGCTCGAGGACGACGCGCCGGATGCCGAGGACCTGACCGACGTCCGCGGGCAGCATTCCGCCCGCCGGGCGCTCGAGATCGCCGCGGCGGGAGGGCATCACCTCCTGCTCACCGGGCCGCCCGGAACCGGAAAGACGATGCTCGCGCGGCGGCTCCCGGGAATCCTCCCCCCGCTCACCCGGGACGAGGCGCTGGAGGCGACGCGCGTCTGGAGCGCGGCCGGGCTCGCCTCGGGTCTCCTGACGAGGCGCCCGTTCCGCGCGCCGCATCATGGCGTCTCCCTCGCGGGGCTGATGGGGGGCGGCGTCGCGCTCCGCCCGGGAGAGGTCGCCCTCGCGCACGGCGGCGTGCTCTACCTCGACGAGCTGACCGAGTTCCGCAGGGACGCCCTCGAGGCGCTCCGGCAGCCGCTCGAGAGCGGCGCGTACGCCCTCGTGCGGCTCCACGCGAGGGCGGTCTTCCCCGCGCGTTTCATGCTGGTCGCGTCCATGAACCCCTGCCCCTGCGGCTGGCACGGGGACCCGCACGGCCGCTGCGGCTGCACGCCCCAGGTGGTGCGCCGCTATCAAGCCAAGCTCTCGGGGCCGCTCCTCGATCGCTGCGATCTGACCGTCGAGGTCCCTCCCGTCGATCCCGCCGATCTGATCGGCGGCGCGCCCGGGGAGCCCACGAGAGAGGTCCGCGACAGGGTGATGGCCGCGCGCGCGCGTCAGCTCGCTCGCTTCGGACCTTGCGGCGCGTGCGTGAACGCGAGGATGGGACGCGGAGACCTCGAGCGCCACGCCGCGCTCGGGCGCGGGGCGAGGAACCTGCTCGTCGAGGCCTGCCGCAAGCTCGGCGCGAGCGCCCGCGGACACGACCGGCTGCGACGCGTCGCGCGGACGATCGCCGACCTCGACGGATCGGAGGCGGTCCTGGAGCGTCACGTCGCGGAGGCGACGCAGTACCGGAGGGCGCTCGAGATTTGACCGTGCGGCCGACGCGGCGTAGCGTGCGGCGGCGATGATCGAGCGACGCCTCGTGCTCCTCGCCGCCGCGGCGGCGCTCCTCACCGGTCGGACCGCCGGCGCGCCGCGCGAGCTCGCGCTCCGGCGCGTCGCTCTCGACCTGCCGGGCCCTCCGGCGATCGTGGTCCCCGCGGACCTCGACGGGGACGGACGCCGGGATCTCCTCGTGATCGTCGCCTACACGCGATGGGGATCGGTCTCGACCGATCGCATCGAGGACGCGGTCGCCGTGACCGAGGTCGTCCCGGCGCTGTTCGACGTGCGCGAGGCGAGGGCCTTCCTGGCGCAGCCGGGCGGGGGATTCCGGGCCGCCGCGACGCCGCTCGCGCTTCCGCTGGAGGTCCTGTCGGCGGAGCCGGGTCCGGCGTCCCATCCCGTGATCGCGGTCACGGACGACGGCCTCTCGGAGATCCGGTTCACGCGGCAGGGGGAGAAGGAGACGCTCGCGCTCGAGCCGCTCCTGCCCGAGCCCTCGGCGCTGGCCGAGGTGCACTCGCTCGTCGCCGACCTCGACGTGATCCGCGACGTCGACGACGACGGCCTGCTCGACGCGGTGATCCCCGCGCGGGACGGGCTCGCCGTGCACCGCGGCACGGCGGAGGGATTCGCCGCCCAGGCGTCGTTCCGCGCGCGGTTTCCCGGCGATGCGATCGCGGCGGCCAACGGGGCCGCCTGGAGAGACGTCCCCGTCGTCCACGCGGAGGACGTGGACGGCGACGGGAAGCGCGACCTGATCGTCCGGCAGCTCGGCGACCGTCCGCTCTTCGTCGTCGCGCGCGGGTTGGGCGAGGCGCGCTTCGCGCCGCCGCGCATGGTCGCCCTCGCGTGCCTGCAGCCCGCTCCGCCGGCCGATGTGCCGGCTCCGCGGGACCAGGACGGCGGTCCGCCGGAGCTGCCGCGCGTCGTGGCGTGGATGGGCGATCTCGACGGAGACGGCCGCGCCGAGATCGTCACCCGCGAGAGCGTCAACACCGGGAAGAGCGACACGAAGCAGCTCAAGAAGCCGATGATGCGCTATCGCCTCCACCGCTTGCGCCCCGATCTCACGGTGGAGGAGGAGCCGTACCGGAGCTTCGACGCCGAGGGCTGGGCGTTCACCGGCGGGTTCCGCGACGGGATCGATCTCGAGTTCCTCGACCTCGACCACGACGGCCGGCGCGATCTCGTGACCGTGACGCTCGACTTCTCGATGTTCCAGGCCTTGCGCGCCCTGACGTCGAAGAAGGTGGGGATCGGCCTGGAGTTCCACGTCGTCGCGCAGCAGGCGGACGGCTCGTTCAAGCTCGTCCCCGATCAGGTGCTCGACGAGAAGCTGAGGCTCGACCTGAACCGGCTCGAGATCTCACGGCTCGGACAGTTCCAGGGGGACTTCGACGGCGACGGACGGACCGACTTCGTGCACCTGGGGAAGGGGAAGACGGTGACGATCCATCGGGGCCAGCCGGGAGGCCGTTACCCCGAGAAGCCGGATCTCTCGATCCCCCTGGAGGAGGAGCCGGAGGACGTCATGCTGGTCCGCGTGCGCGACTTCGACGGCGACGGACGCTCCGACCTCGCGATCACGCGCACGCTGCCGCCTCCCGAGGCCGGCGCGACCGCCCCCGCGCGGCTCGAGCTCAACCTGAGCGGGGACGGGAAGTGATCGCGCTCGCCCTGGCGGCCGCGGTGGCCGCCGCCCCCGCGCCGGCTCCCGCGGCTCCGCCGCCACCCCCCGCTCCCGCGAGCGTGACCCGCGTCGCGGACGGCTGGCGCGCGGACCTGTACGCGGAGGGAGCGCTCGCGGGATGGGCGCTCCCGCGTGCCCGCGACGGCCGGCGCTGGGTCGCCCTCCTCGCCGGCCCCGAAACGAAGTCCGCGCCCCGGACCTGCGGGCCGGCGGACGCCGCTGCCCCCGCTGCGACGAATCGCCTGTACCGGTGGCGACCCGAGGCCCCCGAGACGCTGGAGCGCCTGGCGGACTCTCTCCCCGCCGGAACGCTCGAGGCCGCCGACCTCGACGGCGACGGCGAGGACGAGCTGTTCCTGGTCCGCGCGGGGGCGGTCGATCGCATCCGCTGGGACGCGGGCGGCGCGCGCGCGGATACTCTGATCGCCGACGACGACATCGCGCGCGCGTGCTGCACGTCGCGCTCGGCCCGCAGCGCGGCGGCGTCGCAGGACGGCGCGCTGCGCGTCGACTCGGTCGGCGCGTTCCGCACGTACGGCACGGGACCGGCCGGCTCGGTCGCGATCCTCTCCGAGCAGGGGCTCCCGCGGCGCTTGTCGCAAGGCTCGGAGCGGATCAGCGTCGCGTCGTCCACGGTCGAGGCGATCGGCCGGGGGGCGAGCGGCCGGATGCTCTACGCCACCGATCCCGAGCCGATGGGACCGCGACGCCTGCGCACGCTCCTGCTCGACCCCGACGCGCCGCCGGAGGCGCGATCGCTGGATTGCTGGGCGCAGCTCCCGGATCCCGAGCGTGTCGTCGATTCGGGGTTCGTCATGGTCGACGGCACCCCCACGCTCGTGATCGCGACCACCTCCGCCGAGAAGCTCAGCCTGTTCGGCGAGAAAGGGCTCCGGGTCTATCCGCTCTCCACCGACCGGACCCGCGCCGGGGGCGCGCCGTCGTTCGCGGCGACGACCGGCATCAACCTCTGGCAGCAGGCGATCATCTCGGCTCAGGACCTCGACGGGGACGGGCATGACGATCTCGCGCTCGCCTACTGGAAGGGGTTGAAGGACTCGATCGCCGCGCTGGAGATCTACCCCGGAGGGCCCAAGGGCTTCTCGAAGTCGCGCACGCTGACGTTCGAGGTTCCCGAAGGCGAGCGGCACTTCCTCGACTTCGCGGGGGACGCCGACGGCGACGGGCGCCCCGATCTCCTCCTCTTCGCGGCGGGGGAGCTGCTCGTGTTCCCCGGTGCTCCGGCGGCCTCCGCCCTGGACAAGCCCGTGGCGTCCAAACCCTCCAGGCGGGTCCCGCTCCCCGGCCGGGCCGCCTCCGGCGAGACCTCGGTCGCGATCGGGTTGGGGGGGGTCCAGGTGTCGCGGCGGGACGCCGGGTTCGGCGCGCCGCACCTCGTCGACCTCGACGGCGACGGTCGCCGGGAGGTCCTCTTCGGCGGGACGATGGACGGCGCTCGCGTCTCGATCCTTTTCGTGCGGGGCGGCGCCGTCCTTGCACCCGCGAAGGCCACCTCGTACAAGTAACCCCGAGGAGTGGGGGATGACCTTGCCGACGATGCGAGCCGGTGTGCTGGGCACCGGGTCGTACCTTCCGGAGCGCGTGCTGGACAACCGCGAGCTCGCCGAGCGGTTCGGCTGCTCCGAGGAGTGGATCCTCTCGCGCACCGGGATCCGGGAGCGCCGCTTCGCGGAGCCGGGGACCGGCTCCTCCGACCTCGGGGTCGTCGCGGCAAGGCGGGCTCTCGAGCTCGCAGGCGTCGCTCCGTCCGAGATCGACCTGATCATCTGCGCGACCTACACCCCCGACATGGTGTTTCCCGCGACCGCCTGCCTGATCCAGGACCGGCTCGGCGCGAAGCCCGCAGGGGCGTTCGATCTCCAGGCGGCCTGCTCCGGGTTCGTCTACGCGCTCGTGACCGCCGCGCAATACGTCCTGGCGGGGAACCTGCGCTACGCGCTCGTGGTCGCCGCCGAGGTCAACTCGGTGATCGTCGATCCCAAGGATCAGAAGGTCACGCCGCTGTTCGGCGACGGCGCCGGAGCGGTGGTGGTGGGCCGCGTCAACCACGACTCCGGACTGCTCGGCTTCCATCTCGGTGCCGACGGAGGCGGCGGAAACCTCTTCTACATGCCGGCCGGCGGATCGCGACGCCCCGCGAGCGCGGAGACGGTCGAGGCTCGCGAGCACTACATCAAGATGGACGGGCCGAGCCTGTTCCGGTTCGGCGTCGAGGCGATCGTGCAGTCGTCGCGCCACGCGCTCGACCGCGCGGGGCTCTCGGTGGACGACGTCGACCTCTTCATCCCGCATCAGGCCAACGTCCGGATCATCGACGCGGGGCTCGCGCGGCTGGGGATCCCGCGCGAGAAGACGCTCGTCACCCTCGACCGGTTCGCGAACACCGCCGCCGCGACGATCCCCATCGCGCTCGACTCCGCCGTACGGAGCGGACGCCTCGCGCCCGGGATGATCGTGCTCCTGACCGGATTCGGGGCGGGTCTGACCTGGGGCTCGGGCGTCGTCCGCTGGAGCTGACGCTTCCGCCCTTTTCGTTGACGCGCCTCTCCCGGGTGGCTATGCTGCCACGGTTTTTTTCATCCAGGGCGGGTGATGGCGTCGGCGACCACGGTCAAGCTCGTGATCAGCAGTGAGGTGCGGCTCGTGGACGTCGTTCATTCGGCCTCCGAGACGATGGCCGGCATCGCCGGCTTCGACGAGGACCAGTCGCTCAACGTGGGGCTCGCGGTCCGCGAGGCGGTGATCAACGCCATCGTCCACGGGAACAAGCGCGACCCGTCACGGCGCGTGGACGTCGTCCTCAAGGCGCGCCCGCGCTCGATCACGGCGCAGGTGCGGGACCAAGGCAGCGGATTCGACATCGACGCGATGCAGGACCCGACCTCCGAGGCGAACATCCTCAATACGTCGGGGCGCGGGATCCTGATGATGCGGGCGTTCGTCGACGACGTCGGATTCAAGTACCGCGAAGGACGCGGCACGGAAGTGACCTTGAAGGCGAGGCTGAAGCGCGGCCGCCGCGACGACAACGGAGGAAGCGAGCGATGAAGACGACGGTTCGGACGGTCGGCGAGGTGTCGGTGGTCGACCTGTCGGGAAAGATCACGATCGGGGAAGGAGACATCATCCTCCGCGACAAGGTGCACGAGCTGCTCGAGGGCGGGCACAAGAAGATCCTGCTCAACCTCGAGAAGGTCTCGTACATGGACTCGGCCGGGATCGGCGAGCTCGTGGCGTGCTTCAAGCGCGCGCGCGAGAAGGGGGGAACGGTCAAACTCCTCAAGCCCTCCGGCAAGGTGGAGGACCTGCTGCAGCTCACGAAGCTGTGGGAGGTGTTCGAGATCTTCGGCGAGGAGCAGCAGGCGATCCCGTCGTTCTGATCACGCGTCCGCGCCCGGCGGGAACAGCGGCCGCCCGGCGCCCGCCGGCGCGCCGTCCTGGCGGCCCCGCCGCCGTGCGCGCCGCGGCTGCCCGTCGCCGCCGTACTCGTCGCGCTCGAGGTTGACCAGGATCTCCCGCGCGCGCTCGATCACGCTCCGCGGCATCCCGGCCAGGCGCGCGACGTGGATGCCGTACGACCGGTCGGCCGCCCCCGGCTCCACGCGGTGGGTGAAGATCACGCGCTCCCCCCACTCCTTGACGGCCATCCGCAGGTTCACGATCGAGGGGGAAGCGACCGAAAGCTCCGTCAGCTCGTGGTAGTGGGTCGCGAACAGGGTGCGCGGGATTCCGGCGGGGAGCGCGCACAGGTGCTCGACCACGGCCCACGCGATCGCGAGCCCGTCGAAGGTCGCCGTGCCGCGGCCGATCTCGTCGAGGAGCACGAGGCTGCTCCCGGTGGCGTGGTGCAGGATGTTCGCGGTCTCCGCCATCTCCACCATGAACGTGCTCTGCCCCTCGGCGAGGTTGTCGGACGCGCCGACGCGGCAGAAGATCCGATCGACGATCCCGATCTCCGCCTCGTCCGCCGGGACGAACGATCCCGCCTGCGCGAGCAGAGCGATCAGCCCGACCTGCCGCAGGTAGGTCGACTTCCCCCCCATGTTCGGTCCGGTCAGGATCGCCACGCGGCCGCTCTCGGAGGAGAGCCGCGCATCGTTCGGCGTGAACGGACCGTCGAGCGGCATCTGCTCGACCACGGGGTGCCGCCCGCGGACGATCCGGAGCATGGGCTCGGCGACGAGCGTCGGCCGGCAGTAGCCGCGCTCCTCGGCGAGCTGCGCGAGCGCGGCGAGCACGTCCGCCCGCGCGACCGCCCGCGCGGCGGCCTTGAGCCGCAGGGCGTGCGAGGCGATCTCGGCGCGCAGCGCGACGAAGATCTCGTGCTCGAGCGCGTCGATGCGCTCCTGCGCGTCGAGCACCGCGGCCTCGTGCTCGCGCAGCTCCGGGGTGACGAAGCGCTCGCCGCCGGCGATCGTCTGCTTGCGCTGGTAGCGCTCCGGAACGAGGTGCAGGTTCGGCTTCGTGACCTCGATGGAGTAGCCGAAGACCTTGTTGAAGCGGACCTTGAGCGAGGCGATCCCGGTGGC
>DASRJG010000109.1:0-2509 GCA_035649595.1 Candidatus Polarisedimenticolaceae bacterium | reverse complement strand
GCACCGGAGCCGGGGTCGAGGGCCGCGGCCTTGGCGTACGCCTCGCGGGCGAGATCGAAGCGCGAGTCGTCCTTCGCCGCGTCGCCGATCGCGCGCCAGAGCCCTCCGCCGGCCTTGGAGCCGCGGGAGATCGCCCGTCTCCACGCGTCGATCGCGGCGGCGTTCCGCCCGGACTTCCGCTCCGCCCAACCCAGGTTCGCGGGGTAGAGGGGATCGGAGGAATCCCATCGCTCGGCCTCGCGGTAGGCCTCGCGCGCGTCGGTGAAGCGCCCTTCCCGGAAGGCGGCGTCCCCCTTCTTCCCGAGGACGCGGGCGAGCTTCTTCGCGATCGCGGGGGAGGATCGCCCCGCGCGGAGCACCGACTCGGCCTCGGCGAGCCGTCCGCGCGCCTCCTCGAGATCGGAGAGCCTCGAGCGCGCCTTGTCGTCGTCGGGCCGCCTCGCGAGGATCGCGCGGTACTGCGCCGCCGCGGCGTCGGGACGCCGGAGCGTCTCCTCGATCACGCCGAGCCGGAGCCGCACGTCGGGCTGATTCCCGTCGCGCGCGAGGCTCCGGGAGAGCGCGTCCGCGGCCTCCTCCCACCGCCCGCGCGACGTCTCCACCTCGCCGACCGCGTTGAGCGCGCCGACGTTGTCCGGCTCGAGCTTGAGCACCGTGTTCCAGATCCGGATCGCCTCGCGGTCGTCGCCGAGGCGGTGATGGGCCCAGCCGAGGTTCTCCCAAGCCTTGATCAGCGACGGATCGAGATCGACCGCTTCGCGGAAGCTCCGACGCGCCTCCTCGTACGCGCCGCGCTTGTACGCCGCGGTGCCGCGGTCGAGCGCCGCCTGCCCCGGCGAGCGCGACCAGGCCGGCGCGAGGGCGAGGAGCGCGGCCAGCCCCGCGAGCAGCGCGCGCCGCATGCTCAGTCCGACCGCACGACGAGGCGCCGTCCGCTCCTGCGAAGGGATGCCTCGAGGGCGTGGATCGACTTCGACTGCGTCGCCGCACGGTCTCCCAGATCGAGCCTGTAGCCGGCGAATCCGCGCTCGCGGGCTCGATCGATCAGGACGGACACCCACGCCCCGTCGTCCGCGGCGGGTCCGGGTCCTACGCGGACGGCCGGGAGCAGGTCCCACGCGTAGCGGCGCGACAGGATCCCCAGCAGATCGCCGTCCCACGCGGCCTCGCGAAGCCGCCCCCTCTCGACGACGGCCCACGGCGGGCTGATCGCCGCGATCGTGTCGGCCTCGCGCACGAGCCGCCGCACGTCCTCCGCCGACGGCTCCGCCGGAATCGGGCGGACGTCGTAGGCGAGCGCTCCGAACCGGAGCTTCGCGACTCGAAGCGTCGCGCCGTCCGGCCGGCCGTACGCGACGATGCCGACCGGCCCGCGCCATCGCGCGCCGATCGCGACCGGCCCGGCTCCGAGACGCGCTCCATCCCAGGAGATCGAGAGGCCGCCCCCGCGGCGCGCCAGCCGGAGGCTGTGCCAGCGCCGGCCGGGGACCCGGTCGAACGAAGCGAGCAGATCCGGCGGGCGCCCCCCCGCGCGCCGCTGAACGTAGAGCGATCGTTCCGTTCCTCCGAAGCGCCACTCCTGGGTCGGAGCGTCGTCGGGCTGGACGATCCAGAACTCGCCCGATTCGCAGGCGATGCTCGCTTCGAGAACCCAATCGTCCGCCCACTTCGCGGCGGGGATCCAGATCGCGGCGCGCGGCGCCCCTGCGAGCCGGAGCGCCGCCCCGTCCTGAGCGATCGAGCCTTCCCCCTCGAGCCAGGTCGCCGTCTCGGGGCCGGACGGGCCCGCCGCCGGAGCCGGCGCGAGGGCGCGATCGACGCGGCCGACGAGGTCCGAGGCGGACCAGGATGCCGGCACGCGCAGGCGCGCGAGACGATAAGGGTTCGCGTCCGGTCCGTTCGCGCCGCCGAGATCGTCCACGAATCCGAGCCACGGGGCCGAGGCGCCCGCCTCCCGCCGCCGGCGCACCGGCTCGACGACTCCGAGCGCGACCACCGGGTCGACTCCGCGGGGGGCCCAGGCCGCGATCGGCTCCGCCCCCAGCCGTCGGCGAATGAGGGCCACCCCCGGGGGAGACGCGGGGAGCTCGTCGGCCGGTGCCGCCGCGGCCTCGCACGGATCCCCCGAAGCGATCTCCCAGAGGCCGCTCTCCCGCATCCGCTCGACGCGGTCCCAGAAGAGGTAGGCGACGTCGCGCCGCTCCTGGCGCTCGGTGCGCAGGAACATCACCGCGGGCCAGCGCAGCTCCCGCAGCACGGGATCGGCGGCCTCGTACGTGGAGAGGTACCCCTCGTCGAACGTCAGGAGGACCGGCTTGCGCGGGAGCGCCGCTCCCTGGAAGAGCGCCGCGCGCAGCTCGCGAAGGCTGATCGCCTGATAGCCGGCGGCGTGGAGGGCCCGGAGCTGGTCCCGGAGCATCGCTCGGTCGACGTATTTGGGATCCTTCAGGGGGACGATCCGGTCGAACGCCAGCACCGCGAAGCGCCCGTCCTCCGTCGGCGCGGCGGG
>DASRJG010000108.1:0-35505 GCA_035649595.1 Candidatus Polarisedimenticolaceae bacterium | reverse complement strand
GAGCAGCGTCACCTCGAGGCCGACCTGCCCGTTCGCGCCGAGGATCGCGACGCGCGTCACGGCCGCGCGACCGATGCGCGGCCGTAGATCGCCTCGACGGCCCCGGTGGTGAGCGCCGCGCTCGCGGCGCGGATCTCGGACGCGGGTCCCCCCGACAGCCCGTCGAGGAAGGACCGCCACTCGGCGTAGAACGACTGGTACGGGGTGCGGGCGGCCCGATGCGCGGAGGAGAGGCGCGCGATCGGGGCCCCGTCCGCGCCGAGGAGCGAAACGCCCGCCTCCGGCAGGAGGCCGGCCCGGATCCGCGCGCGGTCGAACACGAGCTCGATCGTGTTGGGCTGGCGCTCGAACCAGCTGACGCCGAAGTCGAGGAGCACCGGGCCCGCCGGGGTGTCGAGCCGCAGGTGCGCGCGGGTCTCCCGGTCGATGGGGCCGTCCCACGCGGCCGACGCCGAGAGCAGCTCGAACGACGTCGCGTGCGAGACGAACAGCGCCGTGTCGAGCGAGTGCGAGCCGTAGTCGAGCAGCGCGCCGCCTCCCGCGGCCGCGGGGTCGTCGAGGAACGAGCGATCGGTTCCGGTGCGCCCGGTGCGCCCGCCGTCGCGCGTGACGATCTCCCGGAGCGGTCCCAAGGAGCTTTCCGCGACGAGCGTCCGGAGCAGCCGGGTCGTCTCGTACGTGCGGCGCATGAAGCCGCACACGACGCGCTCGGGCGGGAAGAGCGAAGCCCAGCGCAGGTGGTCCTCCTGCCGGGTCGCGAACGGCTTCTCGGCGAACACCGCGGTCCCGCGCCGCGCCAGCTCCTCGTAGTACGGTCCGCGGACGCCGACCGGCGTCGCGAGGAGGGCGACGTCGCAGGGGGGAAGGGTCGACGGATCGGCGCGAACGGCTTCGGCGGGGAGCGCGAGGGCCGCGACGGTCTCCCGCGCCCGGTCCACGCTCAGATCGGCGACCCAGGCGACCCGCACCTCCGGGATCGCGCACAGGACCGGCAGGTGCATCTGGCGGGCGATCGCCCCCGCCCCCACCACTCCGACGGTCACGCTCATGCGACCGCGCCGGAGGGCTGCAGGCGCGAGGCGATCTCGTCGCGGACGCGACCCATCAGCCCGTCGTAGTCGTCCGGCGCGAACGGCCTCACGTCGATCGGCGGGGCGAACTCCACCCGCACCGGTCCCGGACGGACGATGATCGAGTTCGGCTCGACCACGTCGAACGTCCCGGAGATGGCGACCGGCACGACCGGAACGCCCGCGTCGATCGCGAGGTGGAACGCGCCGCGCTTGAACCGCCCCAGCCGGCCGTCGCGGCTCCGGGTCCCCTCCGGGAACAGGATGATCGACGCTCCGGCGCGCACCGTCTCCGCTGCGCGGCTCAGGCTGCGGATCGCGCTCGCGCGGTCGCTCCGGTCGATCGGGATGAACCCGGCGACCGCCATCGCCTGTCCGAGGACGGGGATCCAGAAGATCGATCGCTTGGCGACGAAGCGCGTGGTGACGGGGAGCGCGGCGGTCAGCACCCAGATGTCCAGAGTCGAGAGGTGGTTCGCGAGGAAGACCCGGGGCGCGGCGCCATCGGCGTGCGCGAGGCCGACGTAGACCGGCCGGATCCCCATCACCCGAAGGTGGAGCCGGGACCAGAGGCGCCCCAGCCGGAACACCACCGTCGTGCTGCCGGTCAGCCCCCCCGCCACGATCGCCGCGAGGCCGAGCACCGTCGTCGACACGGCGAAGGTCAGGAGCGTGAGAAAACCCCGCAGCATGGAGCGCTGGAGTATACGCAATCCCTATAATCGCGCGGGTGAAAGCGAGCGGGGAGGGGGAGCGGTGGCGCTGGCTCGGACGCGCGCTCGCGTTCGGCGGGGTCTACGATGCCGCCTTCGCGATCGCGATCCTGCTCTTCACCGCCCCCGCGGCGGCGGCGCTGCGGATCGAGCTGCCGGACGACCGCTTCTACCTTCACCTCGTCGGCCTCCTCCTGCTGATCCTCGCCGGCGTGTACGCCGTCGCCGCCCGCGAGCCAAGGCGCTATCACCTGGTGGGGCCGGTCTTTTCGGCCGGGCGCGCGGCCGGCTGCGCGCTCTTCGTACAGGCGTGGCGGGACGGCCGGCCGGCGACGTTCCTCGTCCTCGGGCTGGCCGATCTCCTCATCGCAGGCTGGACCGCCCTCGCCTGGCGCCGGGCGCGACGCGCGGATCGCGCATAAGTGATTGAAATCATTGAATCTTGACCCCTGCAAGGCCCGCGCCTATCCTTCCGGGGCGCATGGATGGACTGCTGCGATCGTGGCTCTTCGAGCTGGGAGGGCTGGCACTTCTCGCCGGGGACGCGATCCGGCAGGGATTTCGCAGGCCGTTCGAGCGTCGCCTCTGGATCGACCAGCTCGAGCACCTCGGTGTTCAATCCCTGACGATCACGAACGTCACGCTCCTCTTCACGGGGATGGTGCTGGCGGTGCAGACCGCCTATTCGTTGTCCTTCTACGGGGGGCAGTCGTTCGTCGGCAACCTCCTCGCCCTCGCGATCGTCCGCGAGCTGGGGCCGGTGCTGACGGCCCTGATGGTGGCCGGCCGCGTCGGCGCGGGGATCACCGCCGAGATCGGCTCGATGACCGTGACGGAGCAGGTCGACGCGCTGCGCGTCCTCGCCGCGAGCCCCGTGAAAAAGCTGGTCGTCCCGCGCGTCGGGGCCCTCCTCGTGGCGCTCCCCCTGCTCACCGCTCTGTCCGACATCCTGGGGATCTTCGGCGGGATGGTCATGGCGATCACCGACGTGGGCCAGAGCCGGGCATACTTCCTCAGCCACGTCCTGCTCGCGCTGACGATCCAGGACGTCCTGAGCGGCATCGGCAAGACGTTCTTCTTCGCGTTCTTCATCGGGATCATCGCCTGCTACAACGGATTGCGGGCGACCGGCGGCGCGGACGGGGTGGGGAAGGCCACCACGAACACCGTCGTCACCGCGTCGATCGCGATCATCGTCTCGGATTTCTTCCTGACCAAGATCTTCCTCTTGTTCTGAGGCCGGAGCCGTGGCGGACCCGTTCCTGCGTTTCGTCGGCGTCGAGAAGAGCTTCGGGGGGCACCGCGTGCTCCGCGGCGTGAACCTCGACGTGACGGAGGGGGAGACCGTGGTCGTCCTGGGCGGGAGCGGCTCGGGGAAATCGGTGCTCCTTCGGCATGCGGTCGGGCTGTTCCGGCCCGACGCCGGCCAGGTGTTCGTCGATGCGGTGGAGATCTCGCAATTGGACGAGGACGAGCTGCTCGAGTCGCGCAAGAAGGTCGGCATGCTGTTCCAGTCGGGGGCCCTGTTCGATTCGATGACGGTGCGCGAGAACGTCGCCTTCGCCCTGCTCGAGCATACCGACTGGGACGACGCGCGCGTGCTCGCGCGGGTGGAGGAGGTTCTCGGGCTGGTCGAGCTGGACGACGTCCTCGACCTGATGCCGTCCGACCTCTCCGGGGGGATGCGCAAGCGCGTCGCGCTCGCCCGGGCGATCGCGCTCGCCCCGGCCGCGATCCTCTACGACGAGCCCACGACGGGGCTGGATCCGATCACCGCCAACACGATCAACCACCTGATCCGCAGCCTGCAGAAGCGCCTCGGCGTGACGTCGATCGTCGTGACGCACGACATCCACTCCGCCTTCACCGTGGGGGACCGGATCGCGTTCCTCCACGAGGGGCGGATCAAGTTCCACGGCACGACCGAGGAGGCCCGCGCCGCTCGCGAGCCGATCCTGAAGAACTTTCTCGAGGGGGGAGGCTATGCCTAGGAGCAGGAGCCGCGAGGCGGCGGTGGGCGCGTTCCTCGCGCTCGGGCTCATCGTGCTCGCCGTGGGGATCATGGCGGTCGGGGGCGAGTCGCGGCTGTTCTCGCGGAAGGCCCGCTACCACGCGATCTTCCCCTCCACCGACGGCCTGATCGTCGGATCCCCGGTGAAGATGGGGGGCGTGCAGATCGGGACCGTCACCGAGCTGAAGCTCCCGACCGATCCCGGGGCGAAGGGGATCGAGGTGACGCTCGGCGTGCAGCGGTCCTACGCCTCGCGCGTCCGAAAAGGCTCCGAGGCGTCGCTGAAGTTCCTCCAGTACCTGTCCGGCGAGAAATACGTCGAGATCGCGCCGGGGGATCCGAACGCTCCGGCGGTCGAGGAGGGGGAGTTCCTCCGCGTCGCGGCCGGGGGGAGGTTCTTCGAGCAGAGCGAGGACATCGCCGACAACCTCAACGCGATCACCATCTCCCTCAAGCAGATCCTCGAGCCGCTGCAGAAGGGGGAGGGGATCCTGGGGCAGGCGATCCAGAACCCCGAGTTCGGGAAGGAAGGGCTCGAGAAGATCGAGGCGACCCTCGACAACATCCAGGACATCACGCGCAAGCTCCGCGACGGACGAGGGCCGGTCGGACGCATGCTCACCGACGAGACGCTGGCCGCGCGGCTCGACGACCTCGGGAACGCGATGCGGGACATGTCGACGGTGCTCGAGTCGGTGTCGCGCGGAGAGGGGGCCTTCGGCGCGCTGACCCAGAAGGGAGGGCAGGGCGAGGCCGCCGTCACCGACCTGCGGGAGGCCGCCGGCTCGCTCAAGCGCGTGGCCGCACGGCTCGAATCGAAGGACGGGCTGATCGGCAAGCTGATGAACGACGACGCCTACTCCAACGAGGTGGCCGGGAGGCTCCACGAAGCCGTGACGAGCCTCGCCTCGATCGCCAAGAAGATCGACGAAGGGAAGGGGACCCTGGGCGCCCTTGTGAACGAGCGCACGCTGTACGACGGCGCCGAGGACGTCTTCGCCGGGGTGAACGACAGCAAGTTCGGCCGGTGGCTGATGCGCCACTATCAGAAGAAGGGGATCCAGGCGTCGCCGCCCCCGACGGCGCCGCCCCCGACGGCGCCGCCGCCGCCGGCGCCGCCGCCGAATCCGTCGCCCTGATCCGGCGGTTTGGCGAACCGCGGATTCTCTTTATATTCTCCCGGCCGCACCCGGACATTCAGGAGACCTCGCATGACCGTTCCCCCTCGGTTCAGCGCGCTCGAGCGCAAGATCAAGGACAAGAGCGCACGCATCGGGATCGTCGGGCTCGGTTACGTCGGGCTGCCGCTCGCCGTGGAGTTCGCGCACGCGGGCTTCCGGGTCGTCGGGATCGATCTCGACGAGCGGAAGATCCGCGCGGTCAACGGGGGCACCTCCTACATCGAGGACGTCGCGACGACGACGCTGAAGCCGTTGGTGAAGGAGGGGCGTATCCGCGCGCAGGTGACCTACGAGGGTTGCGGAAAGCTCGACGCGATCCTGATCGCCGTGCCGACGCCGCTCCGGAAGACGAAGGACCCGGACATCTCCTACATCGTGTCGTCGCTCGACGCGATCTCCTCCCAGGTGCGTCCCGGACAGCTCGTCGTGCTCGAGTCCACGACCTACCCCGGCACGACCGAGGAGGTGATGCGTCCGGTCCTCGAATCGGGAGGGCTCGCGGTGGGGCGCGACATCTTCCTCGCGTTCTCCCCCGAGCGGGTCGATCCCGGTAACAAGGTCTACCAGACCAAGAACACGCCGAAGGTGGTCGGCGGATCGACGCCGTGGTGCACCCGGGCAGCCGCGCTGCTCTACGGCCAGGCGATCGAGCACGTCCACCCGGTGAGCTCGACGCAGTCGGCCGAGATGATCAAGCTCCTCGAGAACACCTTTCGCGCGGTCAACATCGGCCTCGTCAACGAGATCGCCCTGATGTGCGAGAAGCTCGGCCTGGACGTGTGGGAGGTGATCGACGGCGCGGCGACGAAGCCGTTCGGATTCATGCGGTTCTACCCCGGGCCGGGGATCGGCGGACACTGCATCCCCCTCGACCCGCACTACCTCGCCTGGAAGCTCAAGACGCTGAACTACTCCGCGCGCTTCATCGAGCTCGCCTCCGAGATCAACGGCCACATGCCCGAGGTCGTGGTCCGCCGCGCGGGCTCCCTGCTCAACGCCGCCAGGAAGAGCGTCAACGGCGCGAAGATCTTCGTCCTCGGCGTCGCCTACAAGAGGGACACGGGGGACACGCGCGAGTCGCCGGCGCTCGACGTGATCCGGCTGCTCCAGGACGAGGGGGCGAAGGTCTCGTTCCACGACCCGTACTCGACGACGATCCGGGGGGAGGACGGCCGGGTCGAGCGCGGCTCGCCGCTGACCCCGCGGACCCTCGCGGCCGCGGATCTCGTGATCATCGTCACCGATCATTCCGTGTACGACTACCGCTCGATCGTCAAGCACGCGCGCCGGGTCCTCGACACGCGGAACGCGACGCGCGCGGTGTCGGCCGGTCGCGGCAAGATCGAGAAGCTCTAGCGCGCGGGGCGGGCGATGGGCGCGATCCTCGTCACGGGCGGAGCCGGCTTCACCGGGTCGCACCTCGTCGAGCGGCTCCTCGCGGACGGCCGCCGGGTCGTGGTGCTCGACGCCTTCGACGCCTTCTACGACCCGAAGGCGAAGGAGCGGAACCTCGACGGGGTCCGGGACGATCCGCGCTTCCGGCTCGTCCGCGGCGACATCCGGGACGAGGCCGCGGTGGAGGCGTCGTTCGCGGGGGAGCCGATCGAGGCGGTCGTCCATCTCGCCGCGCGCGCCGGCGTCCGCCCGTCGATCGAGGACCCGGCCTCCTACCTGTCGGTCAACGTGGACGGCACCGGCCGGCTGCTGGAAGCCTGCCGCCGCCACGGAGTCCGGCGTTTCGTGTTCGGCTCGTCGTCGTCGGTCTACGGCAACAACGCGAAGGTCCCGTTCGCGGAGGACGACCCCGTGGACAGGCCGATCTCGCCGTACGCCGCGACGAAGCGGGCGGGGGAGCTCCTCGCGTACACGTACCACCACCTCTTCGGGCTGCGGATCGCGTGCCTTCGGTTCTTCACGGTCTACGGCCCGCGCCAGCGCCCCGATCTCGCGATCCGCAAGTTCTCGGAGCTCGTCGCGGACGGCCGGGCGATCCCGGTCTTCGGGGACGGGTCGAGCGGACGCGACTACACCTACGTCGCCGACATCGTGGACGGGATCGTCCGCGCGCTCGAGCGGGCCTCGGCGTTCCACGTCTGGAATCTCGGGGGCTCCCATCCGGTCCTGCTCCGCGATCTGGTCGATCGCATCGGGCGGGGGCTGGGCGTGACCCCGGCGATCGAGCGGCTCCCCGCGCAGCCGGGGGACGTCGAGCGCACCTGGGCGGACGTCTCGCGCGCCCGCGAGGAGCTCGGGTGGTCGCCGCGCACCTCGTTCGACGACGGCATGGCGGCCTTCTTCGAGTGGTTCCGAGGCGAGCGCGCGCGCGCCGCCTCCGGGAGATGACGATGAACATCACGGTCGTGGGAACGGGCTACGTCGGGCTGGTCACCGGCGCGTGCTTCTCGGAGTTCGGCAATCACGTCGTCTGCGTCGACAACAACGCGGAGAAGATCGCGATGCTCCTCCGCGGGGAGATGCCGATCTACGAGCCGGGGCTGGACGCGCTGGTCGAGCGCAACGTCAAGGCCGGGCGCCTCGCCTTCACGACCGACGTCTCGGCGGCGGTCGAGCGCTCGCTCGTGGTGTTCATCGCGGTCGGCACGCCGCAGGGGAACGACGGGCGCGCGGATCTCTCCTACGTTCGCGAGGTGGCGACGACCGTGGCGGGGAACCTGAACTCCTACAAGGTCGTGGTGACCAAGAGCACGGTTCCGGCGGGGACCGGCAAGATGATCCGCGAGATCATCGAGGCCCACCGCCGCGAGGCGCATCCGTTCAGCGTCGCCTCCAACCCCGAGTTCCTGCGGGAGGGGGCCGCGATCGAGGATTTCCTCAGGCCCAACCGCGTCGTGATCGGCTGCGAGGACGAGATGGCGGCGGCGATCATGAAGGACCTCTACCGGCCGCTCTACCTCATCGAGACGCCGGTCCTCATCACGGACGTCGTCACGGCCGAGGTGATCAAGTACGCCTCCAACGCGTTCCTCGCGACGAAGATCTCGTTCATCAACGAGATGGCGGACCTGTGCGAGAAGGTGGGCGCCGACGTCCACGACGTCGCCCGCGGCATGGGGCTCGACCAGCGGATCGGGAGGAAGTTCCTCCACCCCGGGCCGGGGTACGGCGGCTCCTGCTTCCCGAAGGACACCCGCGCGATCCTGGAGCTGGCCCGCGATCACGACGTGGCGCTGCGCATCGTCTCGGCGGTGATCGACGTGAACGCGGCGCGGATCCCGGCGGCGGTCGCGAAGATCCGCGCCGCCTCGGGCGGCGCGCTGAAGGGGAAGTCGGTGGCGCTGCTGGGGCTGACGTTCAAGCCGAACACCGACGACCTCCGCGAGTCCCCGGCGATCGCGATCCTCGAGGCCCTGCTGGAAGCTGGCGCGCGCGTCCGCGCCTACGACCCCGTCGGCATGCCGATCGCGGAGCGCACGCCGCGCGACGGCGTCCGCTACTGCAAGGACGAGTACGAAGCGGCCGACGGCGCCGACGTGCTGGTCCTCGCCACGGAGTGGAACCAGTTCCGCGCGCTCGACGCCGACCGGCTCAAGGCGGCGATGGGCCGCCCCGTGATCGTGGACCTGCGCAACGTGTACGATCCGGACGCACTCCGCGCCAAGGGGTTCACGTACGTCGGCGTCGGGAGGTCGTGATGGCGCTCTTCCTCGTCACCGGGGCCGGAGGGTTCATCGGCTCCAATCTCGCGGAGGCGATCCTCGCGCGAGGGGACCGCGTCCGCGCCCTCGACAACTTCGCGACCGGGCGTCGCGAGAACATCGCCCAGGCGGGGGCCTGGGCGTCGGCGGGGGGCGGCGCGTTCGAGCTGGTGGAAGGGGACGTCCGCGATCCCGAGGTCTGCCGCCGCGCGGTCGCCGGCGCGGATTTCGTGCTGCACCAGGCCGCGATCCCGTCCGTCCAGCGCTCGGTGAAGGACCCGCTCGGCTCGAACGAGGTCAACGTCACCGGCACGCTGAACCTCCTGATCGCCGCCCGGGACGCGAAGGTCCGGAGTTTCGTCATGGCCTCGTCCTCGTCCCTGTACGGTGAGAGCGAGACCCTCCCGAAGGTGGAGTCGATGTGTCCGGCGCCGATCTCCCCCTACGGCCTCCAGAAGCTCGCCGGCGAGACCTACTGCGGGATCTTTCATCGTCTGTACGGGCTCCCCACCGTCGCGCTGCGGTACTTCAACGTGTTCGGGCCGCGTCAGGACCCGGCGAGCGAGTACTCGGCGGTGATCCCGCGATTCATCGCGGCGATCAAGGCGCGCCGCACTCCGACGATCTACGGCGATGGCGAGCAGACCCGGGACTTCACCTACGTGGCGAACGTCGTGCAGGCCAACCTCCGCGCCTGCGAAGCGCCGCCCGCCGCCCACGGACAGGCGTTCAACATCGCCTGCGGGGAGCGGATCAGCCTCAACGACCTGGTGGCGATCCTCGCCGAGTTCGCCGGCCGGCCCGTGGACGCGGAGCACGCTCCGGCGCGGCCGGGGGACATCAAGCACTCGCTCGCGGGGATCGGCAAGGCGCGCGAGGGGCTCGGCTACGCGCCCGAGGTCACGCTCCGGGAAGGCCTGCGGCGGACGTGGGAGCTTCCGTGACGCGACGGTCCCGCCTGCACGTCGTCCTGCTCGCCGGCGGGAGCGGCACGAGGTTCTGGCCGCTCAGCCGCGCGTCCCGGCCGAAGCAGCTCCTGCCGCTCGCGGGGCGCCGGTCGCTTCTCCGCGGGACCTGGGAGCGCGCGCGTACGCTCGCGCCCGCGGAGCGGATCTGGGTCGTCGCCCCGCGCTCGCTCGCCGGCGCCATCCGGCGCGAGCTCCCCGGGCTCGCGCGCGATCGCCTCGTCCTCGAGCCGTCGCCGAAGGACACCGCCCCCGCGATCGCGCTGGCCTGCACGCTCATCGCGCGGCGCGAGCCCGAGGCGTGCGCGGTGATCCTCCCGACCGATCACGTCGTCCGCGACGCGCGCGCGTTCCGCCGCGCGGTCGCCGCGGCGGAGCGGGCCGCAGCGTCCGGGGCGCTCGTGTGCCTCGGGATCGAGCCCGACCGCCCCGCGACCGGCTTCGGCTATCTCGAGCTCGCGCGCCGTCCGCGTCCGGGAGAGGCCGTGCGGGTCCGGCGGTTCGTCGAGAAACCGGACGCGGCGCGGGCCCGGCGGTTCGTCCGGTCGGGGCGGTTCCTCTGGAACGGCGGGATGTTCGTCTGGCGGGTCGATCGGTTCCTCGCGGAGCTCGCCCGCGTCGCTCCGGCCGTGCGGCGCGCCGCCGCGGGCGCCGCGGCGGGAGACCGGGTCGCGTGGGAGCGGGCGGCTCGCGTGTCGGTGGACTACGCCGTCATGGAGAAGGCGGACGGGGTGCGCGTCGTGCCGCTCGACGCGGGCTGGGATGACCTGGGCTCGTGGGACGCCGCCGCCCGCCACGCTTCGCGGTCCGTGGGCGTGGCCGACGCGCGCCTGCTGGTCGACAGCGGAGACACGGTCGTCTTCGGCGGTCGCCGGTTCGTCGCGGTCCTCGGCGTCCCCGGGATCGTGATCGTGGACACGCCGGATGCCTTGCTCGTCGCCAAGCGCGAGGCGTCCGAGTCGATGAAGTCCGTGGTCGAAGCGGTCCGCGCGGCCGGCCGCGCGGACCTCCTCTCGTGAGCCGCCGCTCGCGGAGCCGCCGCGGCGAGGTCTGGCTCGGGACGGCCGACCTTCTCCTGCTCGCGACGGCGGTCGGGCTTCCCTGGTTCTGGGGAGGGGTCGCTCAAGCCGCCTCCCGCAGCGCCGCGGCGCTGATCGGCGCCGCGGTCGCATGGACGCTGATCCGCAGGGGAACGAGCGGCCTCGGGCTCGACCGGGAGGCGCGGTGGCTCGCCCCCGCCGTCCTCCTCGGTCTGTTCGCGCTGCTCCAGACCGTGCCGCTCCCGCGCTCCTGGGTCGCCGCGGTGAGCCCGAGGGCGGCGGCGCTCCAGCGGGAGACGTTCGGAGAGGGCGCGCGCGAAGGATCCGCTTGGCTCCGCGGGCTCGAGGAGCGGGCGCGCACGCGCGTGCCGGAGTGCGCGGCCGTCGCCCCGTCCGCGGTCGCGCCGGCGGATCCGGCGCTTCCCTCTCCCCCGGCGGCGTTCACCCTCTCGCTCCAGCCGAGCGCCACGCGCGAGCGCCTGTTCTGGTACGCGGCGCTCCTCCTCGCCTTCGTGCTCGCGCAGTCGCGCGCGCAGGACCGGGCCGTCGCCGGCCACTACCGGACGGCCCTGTTCGCCGGTACGGGGGCGCTCATCGCGGTCGGGATCGCGAACCGTCTGACCGCTCCCCATCGGCTCCTCTGGATTCTCGACGCTCCCACGGAGACGAAGCCCTTCGGGCCCTACGTGAACCCGAACCACTTCGTCGGCGTGATGGAGCTGATGGTGCCGTGGCTCCTGGGGCACGGGCTGGCCTCGCTTTCGCGGCGCGGCGACGAGCCGCTCGGCGCGGGGAGCGTCCTCCCGCTCGCGGTGGGGGTCGCCGGAGCCGCGGCCACGGTGCTCGCGGGGAGCAAGACGGCGACGATGACGATCGGGGCGTCGTCGCTCCTGCTGCTCGCCGCCGCGATGCGCCGCCAGCGCGCCCGCCGCACCGTGATGGTTTTCGCGACCGCGACGGCCGTCCTGCTCGCGGTCATCGCCGCGCTGGGGCCGCTGAGCATGCGCATTTCGGACTACCTGGCGGTGTACGGGCCGCTCTCGGCCGCGGATCGGGCCGTCCTCTGGCGGGCCGGTCTTCCCATGATCGGGGACTTCCCGGTCACCGGGAGCGGCTTCGGGGCGTTCCGGGAGGTGATCGGTTTCTACCTCCCGCGCGGCGAGCCGGAGCACTGGCTCCAGATGCACAACGACTACCTCGAGATCGCCGTTGGCGGCGGGGCGATCGCCCTGGGGCTCCTTGCCTGGCTCGCGGCGGGCTACGGCGCCCGCTTCGCGCGAGCGCTGCGGGCGGAGCGCGCGCAGAACGGCTATCTTCCCGGGCTCGGGCTCCTCCTCGGGCTGGCGTCCCTCGCGGTGCACGAGGCGGTGGACTTCAACCTGCAGGTGCCGGCCAACGCCCTGCTCTTCGTCGTCGCGGCGGCGATCGGCGTCGCGCCGGCCGCGCGCAGGACCGAGACGTCGTCATGAGACAGGCCCACATCGTGCACGTCGCCGGCGCGCGGCCGAACTTCATGAAGATCGCCTCCGTCCTCGCCGCCTGCGGCGCGCGGCCCGAGCTCCGCTCGACGCTCGTGCACACCGGTCAGCACTACGACGGCGCCCTCTCGAAGCTGTTCTTCGACGAGCTCCGCATCCCCCGACCGGACGTCAACCTCGAGGTCGGGAGCGGGTCGCACGCCGCGCAGACCGCGGCGATCCTCGAGCGGTTCGAGCCGGTCCTCCTCGAGAAGCGCCCCGACCTGGTGCTCGTCGTCGGCGACGTGAACTCGACGATCGCCTGCGCGCTCGCGGCGGTGAAGCTGGAGATCCCGGTCGCGCACGTCGAGGCGGGGCTGCGCAGCTTCGACCGGACGATGCCGGAGGAGATCAATCGGGTGCTCACCGACGCGATCTCGGAGTTCCTGTTCGTCAGCGAGGAGAGCGGGCTGCTGAACCTGAGGCGCGAGGGGGTCGCCGACGAGCGGGTGCACTTCGTCGGCAACGTGATGATCGACACGCTGCTCGCCCATAGGGAGGCGGCGCTCCGCAGCGATGTGCTCGCCCGCCTCGGTCTCGATCGCGAGCGCTTCGCCGTTCTCACGCTCCACAGGCCCGCCAACGTCGACGCCCCGGACGCGCTGCGACGGATCCTCGATCCCGTCGCGGCGCTCGCGGAGACGATGCCCGTCATCCTTCCCGTTCATCCGCGCGCGCGGGCCGGCGTGACGGCGCTCTCGGACCTGCTCGGGCGCGGGCACGGGATCCGGCTTCTCGATCCTCTGGGCTACCTCGACTTCGTGGCCTTGATGAGCGCCGCGCGTCTGATCCTGACCGACAGCGGAGGGATCCAGGAGGAGGCGACGATCCTCGGCGTGCCGTGCCTGACCCTGCGCGACAACACGGAGCGCCCCGTGACGATCACGCACGGGACCAACCGCCTGGCAGGAACGTCCTCCGCCGGAATCCGGGCGGCGATCGCCGCCGCGCTCGAGGCGCCCCGCACGGTGCCCCCCGCGCCGCGGTTCTGGGACGGCCGGGCGGGGGAGCGGATCGCCGAGGTGCTCGCCGCGTGGGCGCGCGCGCGATGAGCCTCCGCCGGGCGCTCGAGCTGGCGGCGGC
This sequence comes from Candidatus Polarisedimenticolaceae bacterium, assembly GCA_035649595.1. GTDB lineage: Bacteria > Acidobacteriota > Polarisedimenticolia > Polarisedimenticolales > DASRJG01 > DASRJG01. The sequence goes on along the minus strand of DASRJG010000108.1, from coordinate 22,269 downwards.
GGCCCTGATCGCGGGGACCTTCGCGACGCGCGCCGCGGTCGGTCTCCTCGCCGCCCCCGCGCTCGACCGGGGCACGCGGATGGCGGCCGCCGGGTCCCTCGCGGGCGCGATCCCGCTCCTGGATCGCGCCGCCATCGGCGCGAGCCGGACCGAGGCGCTGTGGCTCGCCGGCGAGTCGCGCCTCGGCCTCTGGGACGCGATGCCTGCGGCCGAGCGCCGCGGCGCGAGCGGATCCGCCGCGCTGCAGGGCGCCGTCGCGCGGTTCCTGCAAGGGCAGATCTCCTCCCCCGCCACGGGATGGTTCCTGTCGTCGCTCTCCGAGACCTACGCGCGTCGCGAGGCGCTCGCGCGCGCCTCCCGCAGCGTGGACCTCTCGCAACTCGATCGCGGGCGGTGGGCGCTCGTCGGCGACGACGGGTGCGTCGCGATCGGCTTGGCCCGCTGGGCGGTCGAGAGACAGCCGACGACCTTCGAGCTCTGCGACCGGCTCGTGCTCGTGCTCGAGGGGGCGGGATTGCGCGAGGAGGCCGAGGCAGCGATGGCGGAGACGGCGAAGGTCCTTCCCGATTTCGGGGCGCACACCGATTTCACCTTCGAGGGGCTCCGTCGCGAGCTCCTCGAGACGTTCTGGCGCACGGCTCGCGACGTCCGGCCGGAAGACGTCCCGATCCAGAACCGCGAGCGCCAGCTCCTCGCGGCCGGGATCCTCGGGCGCCGTCTCGGGCATCTCGAGGAGGCGGAGGCGGACCTGCGGGCCGCGCTCACGGGGCCCGGGGCAGCGCTGCATCACGCGGAGGACGCCTTCCACCTCGGACTTCTGCTCATCGATCGCGGACGTCTCGACGAGGCGGAAGGCTATCTCCGGCGCGCCGAGCGGGAGCCGGTCTTCGTGCCCGGGACGGCGGAGGCGCTCGCCCGGATCGAGCGGGCACGGGGACGGCTCCCGGAGGCGCTCGCCCACCTGAGGCGCCTGCGCGAGCACCAGCCCCGGGACGTGTGGACCCTGGTCGAATTTGCCCGCGTGGCGCGGGATGCCGGGGAGTGGGCGCAGGCGGAGGAGGCGTTGCGCTGGGCGATTCGCGTCAACCCCGACATCGCCGCGCCGCGAGCCGAGCTGGTGGAGCTGCTCCTCGCGAAAGGGGAGCGGGTGCTCGCCCGCTCGGCGCTGGAGGATTACGAGCGCCTCGCCGGGCGCACGGACGATGTGGTGCGGCTGGAGGCGGCGATGTCCGCGCCGCTTGACCCCGCTCCGCATTGACGGTATCAAGTTTTCTGGAGCCCCCCGTGTCCACATTCGAACAGACCCGTGTCGCATCCCCCGTCCGATCCTCGTCGATCGCGGTGACGTTCCTGATCCTCGCCGCGATCGTCGTGCCGATCGCGCTGCTGCCGAACCTGGGCATCGTCGCGCTCACCGCCGGCTTCGTGGTCGTTTTCGTTGCGTTCCAGCGCCTGCGCCCCCAGCACGAGCGCGGCGGTCTGCTCGAGGTCATCGTTCCGTACAGTGTCCTGAACTTCCTGTACTTCGGCGTCGGGACCCTCTACCTCGTCCTCTACCCGGGCGCGCTCCGGTACCAGTCGCTTCGGCCCTATCTCGTTCCCGCGGTCGCGCTCGGCCTCCTCGGATACCTTTGCTTCCTCGTCGGATACGGCTGGTTCTTCCGCGCCACGCCCCCCTCCCGGCTCGGGACGCTCGAGCCGAGCGGTGTCCTCATCTACCTGGTCCCCGCGGTGGTGGGGGCGGTCGGGTACGGCGCGCACAGGTTCCAGATTGCCAGCATCTCGGCCGGGGCCGGGATCTCGCCGGGGGTGTCGTTCATCCAGCAGTTTGGAACGCTGTTCCTGTTCGCCTGGTATCTCGGCTGGTACATGAGGTGGGCGGGAAGGCTCCGGGGCGTCTCCACGGCGTTCGTCCTCGGGGGCCTGGGCTCGACGGCGGCTTGCATCATGTTCCTCAGCGTCGGCACCAAGGCGCTCGCGATCACGATCGCGGGCATGCCGCTGGTGGCGTACTACGACGTTCGCCGCAAGCTGCCCTGGAAGACGGTCATGGTTCTCGGGCTCATCGCCGTGTTCGTCATCTTCCCGATGTACAACACCTACCGACTCGTGGGCCGGTCCCTCGACACGGTCGATCGCGTGGACCGCACGGTGGAAGTGGCGAGCCGCTGGGATGGCAACGAGTACCTTGAAGCGTCGGTGTTCGCCTTCTTGCGGCGCATGACGCTCGCGGTGCCGCTCGCCGCGATCATCTCCGACACGGGACGGTGGGTCGACTACCGGTACGGGGAGACGCTCATCCTGGCTCCGATCGGTCTCTTGATCCCGCGCATCCTCTGGCCCGACAAGCCGAACATCAGCATCGGTCGCGAGTTCGGGACGACCTTCCGCTTGATCCGCCAGGGCGATTACGAGACCGAGGTGGCGCTCTCGATGGTCGGAGACTTCTACTGGAATTTCGCCCTGCCGGGGGCCGTCATCGGGATGCTGCTGGTGGGGATGGGATACCGCTGGTATTACCAGAGGTACGGCGCGGGAACCGGCTACGATCCCGTCCGCCGCGCCGTTTACGCGACCGTGCTCCCGTCGGCCCTGCTCTTCGAGGGAAACGTGGCGATCGTCATCGCGGGGATTATCAAGCAACTCGTGATCGTCACCCTTTTATTGGCGGTGGCGCATCGGATCGGTTGGCTCAGGGAAAAGGAGACCGCGTAGGTTCGCTCCCTGGCAATCCCCCCCGATCAACGTATATAAAGGCCCGTTCAGGGCGGGCAAAGAGGGACCAGGTTCGTGTGGCTCATCGGACTCGTGACCACGGCCGTCGCGTGCGGAACGACCTGGGTGGTCACGCCGCCGCTCGTGAAGCTGGCCCGGCGGGTCGGCGCGATCGACCATCCCGGCCCGCGTAAGATTCACGCGGACCCGATTCCTCGCATCGGTGGCCTGGCGATCTTCCTGGGGTTCGCCGCGGGCCTGACCTTCGCGGCGTTCGCCACCGGGTACGCCGTCCACCCGCCCGGCAGAGTCGGCTACTGGTCGGTTCTCGGCGCGGCGGCCGTCGTCATGCTCGCGCTCGGGCTGGTGGACGACGTTCGCTCGGTGGGCTTCCAGACGAAGTTCGCGGTTCAGGTGCTGTGCGCCACCGCGGTGTGGTGGGCCGGGTTCCGGGTCGAGAGCCTCGGGATCCCCTTCGTCGCGGGGAACATCGACGTCGGCATCTTCTCGCTTCCGGTGACGATCCTGTGGGTCGTCGGCATCACGAACGCGTTCAACCTGATCGACGGGCTGGACGGGCTCGCGGCGGGGACGGCACTCATCACCACGTCGACGATCGCGATCATCTCGCTCTACGGCGGACGGATCGCGGTCTCTGCGATCAGCGTCGCGCTCGTGGGCGCGTTGATGGGCTTCCTCCGCTACAACTTCAACCCGGCGCAGATCTTCCTCGGTGATTCGGGGAGCATGTTCCTGGGGTTCTCGCTCGCCGTCGTCTCCATCCACGGCAGCCAGAAGAACGTGACGGCGGTCGCCGTCATCGCGCCGCTGCTCATCATGGGGTATCCGATCCTCGACACCTCGGTCGCGATCGCGCGGCGGCTCCACGCGATCCGAACGCAGTCGCCGGGCGGCGGCATGATCTATCTCGCGCGCAACGCGTACCGCGTCTTCCTCCCCGACCGCGGCCACCTGCATCACCGCCTTCTCGACCTCGGTCTCAGCCAGCGCTCCGCCGTGGTGTCGATCTACGGGGTGGCGCTCGCCCTCGCCGCCGCGGCGCTCGCGCTGGTGTTCACCAACAGCGTCAAGGTCGCGATCATCCTCGCCGCTATGCTCACGCTCTCCACGCTCGGATTCCTCGCCGTCGTGCTCGCCCGAACGCGGGTGGTCCGGCGGCGCGAGCGCGATCTGAGGGACGACACCCCCCCGTCCCAGACTCGGCCCGCCGCATCGGGGGAGGCCCTGGGTCGGGGATGATCCGGCCGGCCCGCCCCCGCCGGCGTCGCTTCCCGTGGCGCGCGACGGGCGCTCTCGCGATCCTCGCGGGCGCGCCGACCTTCGCGCAAGAGGTTCCCACCCTGCCCCCGCCGTCGGGCGTCCGGATCGGCCCCGTGGTCGTGGCGCCGTCGCTCTTGGCGGGCTACTCCTACGACAGCAACATCTTCCTCCGGAGCGAAACGGAGAACCCTCCGGCCGATAACGTCCTCATGATCCAGCCCGCGGTCGTGGTCACCGTGCCGTTCTCCAACAGCGTGTTCCGCTTCGGCGACTCTCTGCGCTGGATCGACTACAAGGAGACGGCGCAGACCTCGGGAAAATACTCCAACGACGCGCTGGCGGAGATGGACCTTCGATTCGGCTCGCTCGACACATTGGAGCTCTCCGCGCACCACATCGCCGGCATCGCGGACACGATCGTCTTCGATCCGGGCGGCGAGACCGTCTTCAGAGGCAACGCCTTCCGGGCGCACAAGCTTCGCGGGGCCTTTTCACGCGACGTGGACGGAGCGCGCGGCTACCGGATCTCCATCGAGCGGAACGCCGTGAAGTTCGATCGCTCCGCGGAAATCCAGTTCTTCGACTACACGGGATTCGACTTCGAGGCAGGCTACCTCGAGCCGCTGTCTTCGAACACCCACCTCGGAATCGGTTACCTCGGCACCCGCTACGACCACTTCGACATCGGCCCGGGAGCCGATCCTCACGCCGTGTTCCGGACCGAGACCGGGGACACGGCGTTCTTCACGCTCGACGGCCGGCTCGGACCGCGCTCCCCGTACCGGGTCCGCCTGGGTTGGGAATGGCTGCGGTTCGACGGGAACGACGCGGAGGACTACTCCGGCGTCGTCGTCGACACCGATGTCGCCTACTCCGTCGGGGGGCGCACGACCTTCGGGTTCGGAGTCCAGCGCCAGCCCTACCGCTCGTTCTTCCTGGACAACAACTTCTACGTTTACGACGAGATCTCCGCCCGGGTCGAGCGCGGCATGGTGGCGTCGGCCCGGTTCGGCGCGAGCGTCGCGTACTGGCGGAACGACTATCACGAGCCCGTTCCCTCGGGCTTCGTGGGGGAGGGGATCGAGCGGAGCGATCGCGCGATTTCGCTCGAAGTCTATGCTACCTTGCCACTTCGGGATCTCGTCGGCATCCGGCTTTCGGTCCGTGAGAATCGGAAGACCTCGAACTATCCCGGCGCCGACTACAACGAGACCATGGTGACCGGAGGATTCGTCTTTGGCTGGTTCTAACCTGACCCGCGTCGCGCTCGCCTTCGCGCTCGCGTCCGCCTGCGCGCTCGACCCCGGCGCCGCCGCGGAGGCGACCGTCGAGACGGAGGGACGGCTGGGCGAGTTCTCGATCGCTCTTCCCGAGGGCTCGGACGCGGATGTGGCGCTCGCCTTCGGGGACGGGAAGGTCTCCGTCGAGCTGCCGCGCGGCGCCTCGTTCCCGCTGGACTTCGAGAGGGAGAGCAACGGCTTGCTCCGGAGCGGAGAAGTCACGTCGATCGACGCCGCGCGCGTCCGGCTCGACCTCCGGCTGGCCGCGGGAGTGATCGAGCGCGTCGAGATGGGACACGGCAGCGTCGTCATCAAGATGAGGCGGCGCTTCGCGGAGTCGGCGGACGGCGTCGCGGGCCGGGATGCCGACTACCGCCTCGGCCCCGAGGATCGGATCCAGATCGCGGTCAACGGCGACCCCAAGCTGACGCAGACGCTCGTCGTGCGCGCCGACGGCCGCGCGTCGTTCCCGCTGGTCGGGGATGTCGCGATCGGGGGGCAGAGCGTCCGCGAGGCGAGCGAGACGCTCACCGAGCTCCTCGCCCGGGACTACCTCGTCGATCCGAAGGTCGATCTCCAGGTGGTGGAGTACAAGAGCCGCTGGGTGATGGTGACCGGAGAGATCGGGAAGCCCGGGCGTGTGCCGCTCCGCGGCGGCGCCACGCTCAAGGACGCCCTCGCCGACGCCGACGGTCTGACGGTCGGCGCGGGGGACGAGATCGTGATCTCGCGCGACGATCCCAGCGGCACGGGGAAGATCCAGATCCCGGTCGACCGGCGGGCGTTCGAGCGCGCCGAGGTCGATCCCGCGCTCAAGTCCGGGGACATCATCAGCGTGCCGGCGCGCTCGCACGTGTACGTGCAGGGCGAGGTGCGCGCCCCGGGCAAGGTCGCGCTCGAGCGCGGCATGACGCTGATGAAGGCGATCTCGATGGCCGGAAGCCTGACCGAATGGGCCAACGAGAAGAGCGTCCAGATCATCTCCGAGGGCGCGACCGGCGAGCCCCGCCTGTTCAACCTGAAGGACATCCGCAGCCTGCGGGTGCCGGACCCCCCGCTCAAGGGGGGCGACGTGATCTACGTCAAGCGCCGGTTCCTGTGAGGGAGACGCCATGAGCGCCAGGGCTGACCTAATGACCGGAACCACCCGCGAGATCCACCTGCGGGATCACTGGCGCGTGGTGTGGCAGCGGCGCTGGACGGTCGCCGCCGTCTTCGTGCTCGTGATCTCGATCGTCGGGCTCTACACCGTGCTCGTGCCGAAGGTCTACGAGGCCACCGCGTCGATCGAGGTCCAACCGCAGGCCCGCCGTGTGTCGCCGACGCAGGACGTCAGCGGGATCGGCGCCGCCGGGTACGGCTGGTTCGCCGAGGAGAAGTACCAGAACACCCAGGTCGAGATCGTCAAGAGCCGCTCGGTCGCGGAGAAGGCGTTCCAGACGCTCGGCCTGAAGGACGACCCGCGCTTCGCGGCATCGAAGGACCCCATCGGCGCCTTCCGCGCGTTGGTTCGCGTCGTGCCTCGCCGCGAGACCGGCCTCATCGAGGTCAGCATCCGCAGCGGGTCTCCCGACGAGGCGGCGCGCTGGGTCAACGCCGTGGCCGACATCTACGTGGGCCGCAACCTCGAGCGCGCGCGGGAGAACGCCGCGCAGGCCCTCCAGGCGATCACCTCGCTGATGGAGCCGCTCAAGGGGCGCCTCTCGGAGGTCGAGGCCCGCCGCTTCGACGTGCTCAGGGAGTCGGCGGTCTTCAATCCGGAGGGGCAGCAGGAGATCGTCCGCCAAAGGCTCGCGAAGCTCAACGACGCTCTCAACGGGACGCAGATGGACGTCGGCCGCTACCGGACGCTCCTCGAGAAGCTGACCGACATCCAGGCCCACGACGGCGACCCGATGTCGATCCCCGAGCTCGCGCAGGACGAGGTCCTCCAGCGGCTCGTCTCGGACAAGTCCAGCCTCGAGCGGGACTTCGAGGCGGTCAAGGTCACGTACCGTCCGGGTGCGGCCCCCTACCAGGAGGCGGACTCGCGCGTGGAGAAGATCAAGCAGCGCATCCGCGATCAGGTGGCGATCAACATCGGGAGCATCCAGAACCGGTACGATCTGGCGCTGAGCAACCAGCGCACGCTGCGGAAGGACCTGGACCAGGCGGAGCAGCAGGCGTTCCAGCTCGGCGTCGCGACGTCGAAGTACGACGTGGCGAAGACCGACGCCACCACCACGAAGGCGATGTACGACGCGATCGCCAAGACCCTCAACGAGGTGAGCGTCAGCTCGCAGCTCGTGGCGAACAACATCACGCTGCTCGACCACGCGATCCCGCCGCTGTCCCCCGTCTCCCCGAACAAGAAGCTCAACCTCGCGCTCGGCCTGATCATCGGGCTCTTCCTCGGCGTCGGGGTGGCGTTCTTCCTCGACTACCTCGACAACACGTTCCACCGCCCCGAGGACATCGAGAAGGCGCTCGGGCTCAACACGGTCGCGGTCGTGCCGCGATTCGACCCCGCCCAGCTCGGCTCGGGGATCCTGAAGGAGGCGTACCAGACCCTCCGCACCGCGCTGATCTTCCTCAGCAAGAACCGGGAGCGGAAGGTGGTGCTCCTGACGAGCACCGCGCCTCAGGAAGGGAAGTCGTCCACGACGGCGCAGCTCGGCCGGGCCCTCTCGAGCGCCGGCGACCGGGTCCTGCTCGTCGATTGCGACCTGCGGAGGCCGACCCAGCACGTCCATCTCGGCCTCGCCCGCGACAACGGCCTGACCGACTTCCTCGCCGCGGCGAAGCAGCCGTTCATAAGCTGGAAGCCGTACGTCAAGACGGTCTCGGGGGACACCCTTCACGCGATCACCTGCGGCCCGATCCCGCCGAACCCGCCCGAGCTCCTCGGGAGCGAGAGGTTCAAGCGGTTCCTCGCCGAGACCCGCGAGCAGTACGACTGGATCCTGATCGACTCCCCGCCCGCCGCGACGCTCTCCGACGCCACGCTCCTCGCCGGGCTCGCGGACATCGTCCTGCTCGTCGTGCGGCACAACCACACGGATCGCGACATCGTCGCGCGCGCGGTCGAGCAGCTGCGGCGCGTGGGCGCGAACCTCGCGGGGGTGGTGCTCAACAACGTCGATCTCGATCGCGCCTACGGCAAGGACTACTACTACGCCGGCTACTACTACGCCGACGGCGGCCGCGGCGGGGCCGGCGGCGGGCGCCGCAAGGCGTCCGAGCGGAAGGCGGGCGGAGTCGGGGCCGGCGCCGGCGCCGGTGCGTGAGCGTCCCGGGCCGTCCGTCGGCCCGGGGCTGATCCTCCGCACGATCCTCGAGCTTCCGCCGGGGCGCGTCGTCCGGCGCGTCGGCCGGCCGCTTCGCGGCACACGCCGCCGCATCCTTCGCGCGATCGGGGCGGGGCCGGGTCCCCTAGCTCCCGCCCCGGTCGCGCTCGCCGCGGGTCCGCCGCTTCCCGAGGCGCACTGGACTCCCCCGGCGAGCTTCCGTTTCGTCGGCCTCGACCGGAGCTTCGGCGATGCGGTCCGCTGGGACGGCGCCCCCACGCGGCTCTGGTCGTACCACCTCCACGCGCTGGACGCGCTTCGCGAGGACCATCCGCTGCCGGAACGGACGGCGTTGCTCGACGCCTGGAGCGCCGCGAACCCCTTCGGCAGCCGGCCGGGCTGGGAGCCGTACCCGTCGTCGCTGCGTCTCGTCAATGCCTTCGAGATGCTCCTCGCCTCGCCTTCGGGCGCGCTCGCCGCGCGCGCTCCGAGCCTTGCGGATCAGGCCTGGTGGCTCGAGGCGAACCTCGAGACCGATCTCGGCGCGAACCATCTCTGGAAGAACGCGGTCGCGCTCGCCTGGGCCGGACGCGCGCTTGCGGGACGCTCCCCGGACCGATGGCGCCGGCGCGCGGACGCGATGATCGCGACCGAGCTGTCGCGACAGCTCCTCGCGGACGGCTTCCACGTCGAGCGGTCCCCCGGCTACCACGCCGTCTTTCTCGACGATCTGATCCGGCTCGAGACGCTCCTCCGCGCGGCGGGGGAGGGGGACGGACCCCTCGCGGGGCGCCTACGCGCCGGGCGCCGCGCCGCGGCCGGCGCCCTCGCCTCGGTCCTCCACCCGGACGGCGAGATCCCGCTGTTCAACGATGCCGCCCTCGGACAGGCGCCCCCGACGCCCTGGCTCCTCGAGCGCTCCGCGGCGCTCGACGAGGGCGCGCGGCCGCCGTCGGATCCGCTCGGAGCCCCGGCCGCCGGGTTCCACCGTCTCGCGGGGGAACGATCCGTCGTGATCTTCGACGCGGGGGAGATCGGCGACGCCGAGCAGCCGGGTCACGCCCACGCCGATACGCTGAGCTTCGAGCTGTCGTACGACCGCACGCGCGTGGTCGTCGACGCCGGGGTGTTCGACTACGAGCCGGGCCCGCGACGGAGCTATGCCCGCGGCACCCGCGGGCACGGAACGGTCGAGATCGACGGAATCGACCAGTCGGAGATGTGGGGCGTGTTCCGCGTCGGCCGGCGCGCGCGGCCGCTCGACGTCCGGCGCGCGGACGAGGGCGGGCGGGTCTCCATCGAAGCGGGGCACGACGGGTACCGGCACCTTCCCGGCGGACCGACCCATCGGCGGTCGATGGAGCACGCCGGGAGCGACGTCTGGCGCGTCGTGGACACAGTCACCGGTGGAGGCGAGCACCGCGCCGTGTCGCGCGTGCGGCTCCATCCGTCGTTCGCGGTCCGGGCCACCGGCGAGGGAACGCTCGAGGCGACGGACGGCGCGGTGGTGGCGCGCCTCGCGGCGGAGAGTCCCCATCGATGGTCGATCGAGGAGGGCTCCTACTTTCCGCGGTTCGGCGTGGAGGAGCGCTGCGCCGTCGCCTGCCTTGCGGCCGACGGGACCCTGCCGCTCCGCCTGGCCTACCGGCTCGAGCTGTCCACGAGGTCCTGAAGGGCGGACAGGTAGCGCTCCGCGAGGGTGTCGTGCGAGAAGCGGCCCGTGACGAAGGCCCGTCCCGCCGCGCCGAGACGCCGCCTCCGATCGGGGTCGGACGCGAGGTGGACGACCGCCTGCGCGAGCGCCTCCCCGGAGCCGGGCTCGATCGCGATCCCGCCCCCGCTCTCCTCGAGGAGGCGCTTCGACTCTCCCGCGACCCCGAGGACGACGGGGCAGCGCGCCGCCATCGCCTCGAACATCTTCGAGGGGAGGACCGTCTCGAAGAGCGGGTCGGCGCGGAGGAGGACCATCGCGGCGTCCGACGCCGCGAGGACGTCGGGCACGCGCTCGCGGGGAACCTGCCCCTCGAAGCGGACGTTCGCGAGGCCGCGCCGCCGGGCGGAGCCCTCCAGCTCCGCGCGCCGCGCGCCGTCCCCGACGAGCCAGAAGACGACGTCGCGCCGGTCGCGCAGGCGCTCGGCGGCGTCCAGGACGGAATCGAGGCCGTGGGCCATCCCGAGCGTGCCGACGAACGAGGCGACGAACTTCCCGTCGAGCCCGAAGCGCCGGCGCGCCTCCTCGCGCCCCTCACCGGCGCCGAAGCTCGACGGGTCGGCCCCGTTGGGGACCACGACGACCGCGCGCGCCCCGCGCGCGTGGAGGATCGGGACGAACGACTGCGTCACGGAGACGAGCAGAGCCGACTGGCCGTAGACGAACCGCTCGCAGCGCCCGAGCGCGCGCACGACCGGGGAGCGCGCGGAGAGCGCCCCGACCGCGACGATCGAATCGGGCCAGAGGTCCCGGATCTCGGTCACGAGCGGGACGCCCTTCAGCCGCGAGAGCGCCCAGCCCGAGAGCGTCGCGAGGAACTGCGGCGACGTCGCGATCAGCACGTCGGGGCGCGCCAGGGGGCCGTACCCCTGGACGACGGAGGAGACCGCGAACGACGCGTAGCAGAGGCTCCGCTTGACGATCCCCTTGTTGGCCGCCGCGTAGAGGTACGTGCGCACGACGCGGACCCCCCGGTCGTGCTCGACCATCCGGGCGTGCCCCCGGTACGCCGGCGGGATCACCCCGGTCGGATGGTTCGGGAACGTCGTGAGCACGGTCACGTCGTGCCCCGCCGCCGCCCAGCGCCGCGCGAACGCGGAGACGCGCGCGGCCGGCGCACCCATCTCCGGCGGGTAGTAGTGCGAGAGGTAGACGATTCTCACGAAGCCGTAAGACGCCGGCGAACGTCCTCGATCGTCCGCGCCAGCCCGTCCTCGATCGAGACCCGCGGCGCCCAGCCGAGCGTCCCCTTGGCGAGCCCGATGTCGGGCTGGCGCACCTTGGGGTCGTCCTCGGGGAGCGGCTCGTGGACGACCGGCGCGCGGCTCCCGGCGAGCGCCACGATCGCGCCGGCCATGCGGAGGACCGTCCACTCCTCGGGGTTCCCGAGATTGACCGGCTCGTGGAGATCGGAGTGCAGGAGCCGGACGAGCCCCTCCACCAGATCGTCGACGTAGCAGAACGAGCGCGTCTGCGATCCGTCGCCGTAGACGGTGATCGGCTCGCCCCGCAGCGCCTGGAGCATGAAGTTCGGGATGGCGCGCCCGTCGCGAAGCCGCATCCGCGGTCCGAACGTGTTGAAGATCCTCGCGATCTTCGTGTCCACGCCGTGCACGCGGTGATAGGCCATCGTCAGCGCCTCGGCGAAGCGCTTCGCCTCGTCGTAGACCCCGCGGGGACCGACGGGGTTGACGTGCCCCCAGTACCCCTCCGGCTGCGGATGGATCAGCGGGTCGCCGTACACCTCCGACGTCGAGGCGAGGAGGAACCGCGCCCCCTTGGCCAGCGCGAGCCCGAGCGCCTTGTGGGTCCCGAGCGAGCCGACCTTCAGCGTCTGGATCGGCATCTCGTGGTAGTCGCGCGGGCTGGCGGGGCTCGCGAAGTGGAGGACCGCGTCGATCGGCCCGTCCACGAACACGTAGTTCGTCACGTCGTGGTGGATGAAGACGAAGCCGCGCCGCCCCGCGAGGTGCGCGATGTTGTCCGTCGATCCGGTGGACAGGTTGTCCATCGCGACGACGTCGTAGCCGTCCGCGAGGAGGCGATCGCACAGGTGGGAGCCGAGGAACCCGGCGCCGCCGGTCACGAGGATGCGCTTGGTCACGACGCGGGATTCTAGCCCAGGGGCGGAGGGGTCTCGCGCACGACCAGCCGCAGCTTCCCGCGCGCGGTCCGGGGGAGCTCCTGCACCAGTTCGATCGTGACGTCGAGGCGATCGCCGAACCGGTCCCGGCACTCGCGCAGCAGCGCGTCGCGGTCCGACGTCCGGAACCCCTCGCGCGGGACGAGGAGCATCGTGCACCGTCCCGGGGACGACTGCCGGATCTGCGCCTCGGCCACGCGCACCGCGTCCTTGAACAGGTGATCGAGGCGGCCGACGCGGGAGCCGTCGGACAGCTCGAGGAGGTCCTCGTCGCGACCGTCGATCGCGTCGAGCACGCGCCCGGGAAGCCCGCAGGAGCAGGGGCCCGAGGCGAGGCGCGCGAGATCGCCCGTGTCGTAGCGGATGAACGGCATCGCGAGGTTGCCGAGGGCCGTCCCGACGATGCGATGCGCCCCGCCGGGCTCCGGGACCAGCTCGACCGCCGCGAAGTCCTCGTCGATGTGGAGGCGCCCCGCCGGGCACTGCGAAGCGTTCGCGACCATCTCGGCGAGGCCGTAGTGCTGGATCGGGTCCGCGCCGAGGACCTCGCGGATGATCCGGACCTGGGACGCGAGCACGTTCTCCGCGCCGAGCGAGATCACGCGCGGCCGCGGGCGCGGGCCTCCGGTTTGCGCCAGGAGCGCGGCGAGGTGCGCGAGGAACGAGGGGTAGCCGTGGAACCAGGGGAGGTCAAGCGCGACGAGCGCGCGCGCGTAGGCCGGCGCGGTGGCGGGCCCGAGGTGGTACTGGCTGAAGAGGACCTGCCGCCCCGCGTAGTTCGTCCGCCAGGGACGCGCGTCGTTCCCGGGGACGATCGACCGCCCCGCGAACACGGCCGACCAGGTGTCCCGCGCGATGCCGTGGCGCAGCCGGAACCTCCACCACACGGCCCACTGATCGCGCACCGCTTCGCGCGTCGTCATGAAGACGAGCCCGGCGCCGGTCGTCCCGCTCGTGTGGACCTTCCTCATCGCGCCGCGAGGCACGCGCGGGGAGAGGAGCGCGGTGCCGCGGGCGAGGATCTCGGGCTTGGTGAGCAGGGGGAGGGACGCGAGGTCGTCCGGGCCCTCCACGCGCTCGGGGTCGATCCCCGCGCGCGCGAGGCGCTCCGCCCAGAAGGGGATCGCCCTCGCCTCGCGCAGCACGCGGCGGAGCTTCTCGCGCCTCGCCGCGCGCACCTCGTCCTCGCTCGCCCGCTCGCGCGCGAGGTACCCGGCGAGCCGGCGCTCGAAATCCCCTCCGTACCGGTCGCGGCGCTGGCGCCACCCCTCGGCGGTCAGCGCGAGCGACTGGAGGCTGCGGGGGAGACGCGCGTAGACGCGCTCCGCGCGCGGCGTCTCGGGGGCGATGGTCGTCGCGGTGGAGGGGACGCTTCGGCTCAACGGCCTCGGGACTCCTCGAACGGGCCGACTATAATAACCGGGGTCCACGATGAATCCGTTCGACGTCGTCGCGTGCCGCTCGGCTTCGGCCTCGTATCCCGGGCGCGCTCCGTTCTCCCCGGGAGAGCGCTATCCCGAGTCCCCCTTCCCCGATCTGTCGGGCGAGCCGAACGCCGTGTACGAGACCGTGCGCCGCACGCTCCGCGTCGCGGGGCTCGACGCGGAGCGCTTCGGGACCGCCGCGTGGAACCCGCTCGGCCGCTGGATCCGTCCCGGCGACACCGTGATGCTCAAGCCGAACATGGTCAAGGAGAGCCACCCGCGCGACCCGGACGGATGGCGCTACGTCCTGACCCACGGGAGCGTCATCCGGGCCGTCGCCGACTTCGTCGCGATCGCGCTCTCGGGCTCCGGCCGGATCTGGCTCGCCGACGCCCCTCAGACCGACTCGTCGTGGGAGCGGATCGTCGGCGTCCTCGAGCTCGACGCGCTCGCCGCCTTCTACCGCTCGCGCGGCGTTCCGTTCGAGCTGGTCGACCTGCGCCGCGAAGAGTGGACGCACCGAGACGGCGTGGTCTTCTCGAGGCGCCCGCTCGCCGGCGATCCCCGAGGGTACGTGGCCTTCGACCTCGGCGAGGGGAGCGAGTTCTTCGGGCATCGCGGCGAGGGGCGCTACTACGGCGCCGACTACGTCACGAGCGAGGTCAACGCGCACCACTCCGGCCGGCGCCACGAGTACCTCATCAGCGGCAGCGCGGTCGCGGCGGACGTGTTCATCAACCTCCCCAAGCTCAAGACGCACAAGAAGGCCGGGATCACCTGCTCGCTCAAGAACCTCGTCGGGATCAACGGCGACAAGAACTGGCTCCCGCACCACACCGTCGGGGACCCCACGGAGGGAGGCGACGAAGTTCCCTCCGCGACCTGGCGCCATCGGCTGGAGCGCCGCGGGGTCCGCCTCCTGCGCGAGACCGCGCTCGCCCTGCCCGTCGTCGGCCCGCGCCTCTTCCACCGCGTGAAGCGCGCGGGGCGCGTCGCGTTCGGCGACACCGAGACCGTCGTGCGGAGCGGCAACTGGTTCGGCAACGACACGACCTGGAGGATGTGCCTCGACCTCAACAAGGCGCTGCTCTACGGCCGCCCCGACGGCGCGCTCCTCGCGGCGACCGCCGGCAACCGGAAGCGCTACCTCAGCCTGGTGGACGGGATCGTCGCGGGGGAGGGGCGCGGGCCGATGAACCCCGATCCCGTCGCGTGCGGGATCGTCCTGTTCGGCGAGGACCCGGTGGCGGTGGACACCGCGTGCGCCGTCTTCATGGGATTCGACCCGGACAAGATCCCGATCGTGCGGGAGGCCTACCGCGCGCGCGGATGGCGCCTGACCGACGTCGATCCCGCCTCGGTCGCGATCCTCTCCGACGAGCCCTCGTGGCGCGGAGGCCTGACGTCGCTCTCGCCCGACGCGCTGTTCCGGTTCCGGCCGCACTTCGGATGGACGGGACGGATCGAGGCGGGACGGAAGACCGCGACGGACCTATCCGCGATCCCGCACCGCGCGGTGACGTAGGTAGCGCGGCAGGTCGCGCGGCCGCTCGAGCGCCGCGGCGGCGAGCAGCAGCTGCACGCCTCGGCGGCGCGTGCCGCGGTACAGATCCAAGGGATGGGTCGAGCGGAGCGGCAGGGTCGCGAGCAGCCGCCACGGATCGGCGGGGATCGCCGCGTAGGCCTCGGCCGGGAGCATGCCGGGGAAGAGCTTCGCGACGTGGCGGAGCGAAAGGCTAGCGGCCGCTCGTCCCCCCCAGGCCTCGACGCGGCGCGCGACGTCCGCCCACGAGAACCCCGGCGTCCGGGCCGTCCTCCCGATCTCGAGCACCCACTTCAGCCGGCGATCGAAGTAGTGCTGCACGTGATGGAGCAGGAGGTGCGCGACGGCGTCGTGCTCCTCGAGGCGGAGGATCGACCGGCCCGCGACGTCGAGAGGGCGCGCGCGGGCGAGCAGCGCGTTCGTGTCGATCGCGTAGCGCCCCGTCTGCCCGAGGCTCCAGTGGATCTCGAACGCGACGCCGATGGGTCCCGGGCTTTCGAGCGGCAGCTCGAAGCTGCTCCGGAACCAATGCGTCCGCTCGGGCTCGCCGGGCCCCGTCCAGCCGGCCTGCTCGAGGCGCGCGATCGCCTCGTCGCG
Organism: Candidatus Polarisedimenticolaceae bacterium; assembly: GCA_035649595.1. Lineage (GTDB taxonomy): Bacteria > Acidobacteriota > Polarisedimenticolia > Polarisedimenticolales > DASRJG01 > DASRJG01. Next base: position 6,309 of record DASRJG010000108.1, on the reverse strand, counting down.
GCGCTCGGGGGGAACCAGGAGATCGACGTCGTCGAGCGTCCGCTCGTCGAACGACCGGTACAGGCGGTGGAGGACGTCCACCCCTTTGAGCGCGACGGGACGGATCCCGGCGGCGAGGAGGAGGTCGAGCGCCTGCTCGAGCCGCGCGAGGAGCAGGAGGTTGTCGCGGCGTGTCGTCGCGCGCGCCGCGGCGAGTCCGTCCACGATCGGCGGCGGGAGCAGCGCCGAGCGGCCGGCCCGCTCGAGGATCGCGTGGACGGTCGGGGCGACGTCCGTTCGCCTGCACAGCTCGAGGAACGGGGCCGCCTCGGGGACACGCTCGCGGAGGAGCGCCTCCGCCCGCTCCCAGCGCTCCGAAAGGAGCGCGAGCAGCACGCGCGCGGCATGTCGATCGCTCACGGGGCGCCCGGAGGCTTGGCCTCGCGGCCGAGGACCGGCTCGAGCGCGCCCTCGAGAAAACCGAGCCCGTACCCGACGTGGAGCACGGGGAGGATCGCGAGGAGGCGCGCGGCGCCGGCGCCGAGACGGGGGACGCGGGAGAGCGCGAAGCCCAGGACCACGGCCGCGTAGGCGAGCAACAGCGCCCCTCCCGCGGCGAGCGCGGGCGTCGCGCCGCTCAGGGCGCCGGCGAGGACGAGCGCGAGCGCGAGCGCGGCGGCGATCACGAAGGCGCTGGGGAGCACGTACTTCGTCTTGAAGATGTCCGGATGCTTGCGCAGGATCCGCGCCTTCACGAGCCCCACCGTGTAGATCTGGCGCCAGAGGGCGGCGAGCGACGGGCGCGGCCGGTACCAGAAGCGGATGGACGGATCGAGGAGGAGGGCGATCCCGGCCTTCCGGATCCGCGTGTTCATGTCCAGGTCCTCGACGACGGCGAGCGACTCGTCGAACGGTCCGACGCGGTCCAGCACCTCCCGGCGGAAGGAGCCGGTCTGGAGCGACTCCACCTCGGAGCGCGACCGCAGCGTGCGGTAGGGGACCGACCCGACCGCGATCCTCGCATAGAGCGCCTCGACCAGTGCCCGCCGGAACGGCGTGTCGGCATCCATCATCACCGGGCCCCCCACGACCGACGCCCCGGTCTCCTCCATCACGGCGACGATGCGGGAGAGGTAGTCGGGAGCGACGTGCGAGTGCCCGTCCACGCGCGTGACGATCTCCCCCTTCGCCGCCGCGATGGCGACGTTGAGCGCGGCGGGCGCCGTGCGTCCGGGGTTGTCGAGCACGCGGATCCGTCCCTCGCCATCGACCCGGGACAGGATCGCGCGGGTCGCGTCGACCGAGCCGCCGTCGGCCATGAGGATCTCGTAGCGGTCGTGCGGGTAGTCCTGATCGAGCAGCGAGCGCGCGAGACGCTCGATCGTGGCTTCCTCGTTGCGGATCGGCACGACGATGGAGATGAACGGCTTCACCGGCCGCAAGATACACTCCCGCCTCCGATGAATCCCGCCGCCGAGTGGCTCGTCCTCAACGTCGCTCCGTCGCTGGTTCACGCCTACATCCGTCTGCTCCACGCGTCGATGCGGATCGAGACGGAAGGGGCCGAGGCGCTCGACGAGGCGCGGGCGGACCCGGGGCACTACATCCTCTGCTTCTGGCATTCCCGCTTCGTGCTGATGCCGTACTGCTACCCGGGACCGCGGATCGTCGTCCTGTCCAGCAACCATCGCGACGCGGAGGCCCTCGTGCGCCTCCTTCGGAAGTTCGGGATCGAGCAGGCACGCGGATCCACGACGCGCGGCGGGATGACCGGGATGCGCCAGATCCTCAGGAAGGTGGAGGACGGGTGCGACGTGGGGCTGACGCCCGACGGGCCGAAGGGGCCTCGCCGGCGCGTGCAGCCCGGTGTCGTCGCGGTCGCCCGCTTCACGGGGCTGCCGATCATCCCGGTCGCGTTCTCGGCCTCCCCGGCGCGACGGCTGCGCACCTGGGACCGCACGCTGCTCCCGAAGCTCTTCTCGAAGGGGCGGTTCGTGTACGGCCGCCCGTTGCGCGTGCCCCGCGACGCGGACGACGCCGCGCAGGAGAGCGGCCGGCGCGCGCTCGAGGCGGAGCTCGACCGGATCACCGACCTCGCGGACGACGCGATGGGGCTCCCGCGCGAGGACCCGCGTCCATGAAGATCATGATCTCCGCCGGAGAGGCGTCGGGGGACCGCCTCGGCGCCGGCCTCGCGCGGGCGCTGCGCGCGCGCGCCCCTTCGGTCGAGCTGATCGGGATGGGAGGGGACGAGATGGCCGAGGCCGGCGTCCGTCTCCTGCAGCACGCGTCGGAGGTGGCGGTCGTCGGGATCGTCGAGGTGATCCGCCACCTCCCGGCGGTCCGGCGCGCGATGGGGCGGCTCGAGGCGGCGCTCGCCGGCGAGCGGCCCGACCTCCTGGTGCCGATCGACTTCCCCGACTTCAATCTCCGGCTCGCGGCGCAGAGCCGCCGCGCGGGGATCCCGGTCGTCTACTACGTCAGCCCGCAGGTGTGGGCGTGGAGGAAGGGGCGCGTCCGCACGATGCGGGCGATCGTGCGGCGCGTGCTCGTGCTCTTCCCGTTCGAGAAGGCGTTCTACGACGCCGCGGGGGTCGCCGCGACGTTCGTCGGACACCCCGCGGCCGCATCGCGCTCGCGCGCGTCGCGCTTCTCGCTCCTCCCGGCGCTGGGCCTCGACCCCGGGCGGCGCGTGCTCGCGCTCCTCCCCGGGAGCCGCGTGGGGGAGGCGGGACGGCTCTTCCCGATCCAGCTCGAGGCGGCGCGGCGGCTGCGCGAGGACGAGCCGGGGCTCCAGCTCGTGGTCCCGCGCGCGCGAACGATCCCCCGGGGATTCCTCGAAGGGATCGCGCGCGACCGGGGCGTCGCCGGGCTCGCGATCTGCGACGGTCCCTACCCCGACCTCCTCGAGGCCGCGGATGCCGGGATCGTCGCCTCGGGGACCGCCACGCTCGACGCCGCGCTCGCGGGGCTTCCGTTCGTCGCGGTCTACCGCATGCAGCCCCTGTCGTACCTCGTCGCGCGAGCGCTGGTGCGGGTCGATCACGTCGCCCTCCCGAACCTCGTCGCAGGCAGGCGGATCGTCCCGGAGCTGGTCCAGGGGGAGTGCGATCCGGCGTCGATCGCCCGGGAGGTGGCCCCGCTGCTTCGCGACCCCGAGCGGGCCGCGCGCATGCGGGAGGCGCTCGGCGGCGTCCGGTCGCGCCTGGTGGGGGACGGCGCCTTCGATCGCGCCGCGGAGGCCGTGCTGGCGGAACTGGGGCGAAAACAAGTTTGACGCCCCCCAAGGCCGTATGCTCCAATCCGCCCGCCCATGATCCGATCGATGACGGGATACGGCCAAGGGTCGGTCGAGGCGCCGGGTCTCAAAGTGACCGTCGAGATGCGCAGCGTCAACAACCGCTTCGCCGACCTGAAGTTACGGCTTCCGGACGAGCTGCTGCCCTTCGAGCCGGAGATCCGCAAGAAGGTCCTCGGCACCGTGAAGCGAGGGCGCGTGGAGCTCGATCTCCGCGTGGAGAGGACAGGCCGCGGCGCGCCGTCGCTCACGCTCAACCGGGACGTCGTCGAAGGGGCGCTCGCCGCCTGGAAGACCCTCCGCGACGAGTACGGGCTCCACGGGGAGTGGGACGTCCAGTCGATGATGCGCGTCCCCGGCGTGCTGGAGGTGGGGCGCGACCCCGAGGAGCTCGACAGCCCGGCGCGGGAGGCGATCGATCGCGCGCTCGAGCTCGCTCTCGCCGCGCTCGACGTCGAGCGACGTCGCGAGGGAGGGGTGCTCCGCGACGATCTGCTCGGGCGGATCGGGCGGATGGGGGACACCGTCGCGGCGGTCCGCCAGCTCGCCTCCGCGATCCCCGCCGCGCTGCACAAGCGCCTCGTCGACCGGATCGGCCAGCTCGTCACGCAGGTCGCCCTCGATCCCGTGCGCGTGGCGCAGGAGGCGGCCTTCCTCGCCGACCGGTCCGACATCACCGAGGAGCTCGTCCGGCTCGACGGCCACCTCGCGCAGGCCCGCGACCTCCTCGAGCGGTCCGCCGAGGAGCCCGTCGGGAAGCGGCTGGACTTCTTGGTGCAGGAGATCCATCGCGAGACCAACACGGTCGCGAGCAAGTCCGTCGATCTCGAGATCAGCCGCCACGCGCTCGACCTGAAGGCGGATGCGGAGAAGATTCGCGAGCAGATCCAGAACCTGGAGTGACCGGATGTCCCCCCACCGGAGAGGTACGCTCGTCGTGATCTCGGCTCCGTCCGGCACGGGGAAGAGCACGCTCGCCCGCCGCCTGATCGAGTCGGTTCCGGAGCTCGCGTTCTCCGTCTCGCACACCACGCGACCCCGTCGGGCCGGGGAGGAGAGCGGGCGCGAGTACCACTTCGTGGACGACGCCCGATTCGACGCGATGGTCGCGGCGGGGGAGTTCCTCGAGTGGGCGCACGTCTTCGCGCACCGCTACGGCACCGCGCGGGAGGGGATCGCGGCCGCGCTCGACGCGGGGACGGACGTCCTGCTGGACATCGACGTCCAGGGGGCGCGCCAGGTCCGGGCCTCAGGGCTCGGCGCGGTGCTCGTGTTCGTGCTCCCCCCCGACTACGACACCCTGTCCGACCGGCTCCGGCGCCGGGGGAGCGAGGACTCCGGGGCGCTCTCGCTCCGGCTTCAGGAGGCCCGCGGCGAGGCCATGCAGTACGATGCGTTCGACTACGTCGTCGTCAACGCCGACCTGGAAGAGGCGACCGCGGAGCTGGCGGCGATCGTCCGCGCCGAAAGGGCCCGGACCGGCCGCCGGCGCGAGGACGTGAGCCGTATCCTATCGACTTTTCCGGCTCCGCTGCGCGGAGCCACGGAGTAGCGCATGTTCAAGATCCCCGAGGGCACCGAGAGCAAGTACCGCTTCGTGATGCTCGCCGCGCTCCGCGCCGAGCAGCTCCAGGCCGGCGCGCTGCCGCGCGTCGACTCGGAGACGCGGAAGGCGACGGTGCTGGCCCAGGAAGAGGTCGCCGCCGGTCTGGTGGAGCCTTGGGACGGGACGACGCCGGAGGCGCCGGCGGCCCCCACGGGCACCGACGAGTAGCGGCGCCGTGCGCATCGCCCTCGGGGTCAGCGGCGGGATCGCGGCCTACAAGGCCTGCGAGGTGGTCCGGCGCCTGACGGAGGCGGGCGCCGACGTCCAGGTCCTGCTGACCGCGAACGCGAAGCGCTTCATCACCCCGCTCACGCTCGAGGCGCTGTCGGGGCGCGCCGTGTGGGACGACGAGGGGCACTTCGCCGAGGGCGCCTCGATCCGCCACATCGACCTCGCGCGCGGGCTCGACGCGTTCGTCGTCGCCCCGGCCACGGCGAACGTCCTCGCGAAGCTCGCGCACGGCGTGGCCGACGATCTGCTCTCGACGTTCCACCTCGCGGTGACCGCGCCGGTCGTCCTCGCGCCCGCGATGAACACCCGTATGTGGCTCCACCCGGCGACGCAGCAGGCGGTCGCGACGCTCGCCGCGCGCGGGGTCGAGATCGTCGGCCCCGACACGGGCTGGCTGGCGGAGCGGGAGATCGGCGAGGGACGCCTCGCCGCGCCCGAGGCGATCGCGGCGCACGCCCTCGCGGCCGCGCGCCGGAGCTCGTCGCTCGCCGGGAAGAAGGTCGTGGTCGCGGCGGGGCCGACGCGGGAGCCGATCGATCCGGTGCGCTACCTGTCCAACGGCTCGTCGGGAAAGATGGGGTACGCGATCGCCGCCGCGGCCGCTCGCCGCGGAGCGGACGTCGTCCTCGTCAGCGGGCCGGTCGATCTCGCGCCGCCGTTCGGCGTGCGCGTCGTCCGCGTCACGACCGCAGGCGAGATGCGCGCGGCGGTGCTCGCCGAGCGCGCGGGAGCGCACGCGGTCTTCATGGTCGCCGCCGTCTCCGACTATGCCCCGGCGCCGCTCTCCCGGAAGATCAAGAAGACGGGGGGGCCGCTGACGCTGACGCTCGAGGAGGGTCCGGACATCCTCGCGGAGCTCGGACGGACCAAGGGGCGGGAGATCCTCGTCGGCTTCGCCGCCGAGACCGAGGACCTGCTCGGGAACGCGCGCGCGAAGCTGTCCGCCAAGAACGCGGACTTCGTCGTCGCCAACGACGTGGCCGCCCCCGGGCTCGGCATCGGGTCCGACCGCAATGCGGTGACGATCCTGGGGAAGGACGGCTCGACGCACGAGGTGCCGGAGGGGAGCAAGACACGGCTCGCGGAGGCGATCCTCGACCGCGCGCTCGGCGGGAACGCGGCGTGAGCGACCCGGTCGACGTCCGGAAGGCGCTCGCCTCCTGGGTCGGCTATCTCGGAGAGATCGGCGTGCGCG
>DASRJG010000107.1:0-2340 GCA_035649595.1 Candidatus Polarisedimenticolaceae bacterium | reverse complement strand
CCTCCGGTCCTCTCAGGATCACGGCGAGCCCCTGACCGACGTCCAGGACGACGACGCGAGCGTCCCCCGTGCCGATCGGGCGAACGCCGAGATGGAGCGCGATCGCGCAGAGAGCCCATCCGAGGCGGGACCCTCTTCCGGGCCTCAGCCATGCGGCGAGGAGAAACGCGACGTACGCCGCCACGAGGGCTCGCGACGGTGTCGCGACCCGCAGGTGCCCCCCCGGAATCGCCGCGGCTGCCCGCGCGGTCGCCATGAGCGCCTCGGTCGAGGCCACCGCGCACCATGCGAGCGCGCGGCCCACGCCGGGGATCCACCCGAAGGCGAGCGCGGCACCCCCCGTCACGAGGCACGCTCCGCACAGCGGCGCGGCGAGCAGGTTCGAGACGAGCCCGGCCGGTGCGAGGCGGCCGAGCGCTCCCGCGAGGACCGGAGCCGATGCCGCATACGCGCCGGCGCTCGCGGCCAGCGCCTCGTGCCGTGACCGCTCGATCGCCGCGAGCAGTCCGGCCGTCGCGGCGACGCTGAGGACGAATCCGAGATTCCAGATCAGCGGCGGGACCGCGACCACGAGCGCCCCGGCGGCGAGCGCCAGCGCGGGTAGTCCGCCGATCTCGCGTCCGAGCGCCCGGGCGAGAAGCGTCGCCCCCGCCCCCGCCGCGGCCCGCCAGACGGCGGCGCCATGCCCCACGAGAGCGCAGAAGGCGGCGAGCGCCCCCGCCCCCGCAACCAGGACGCCCGCCGGGCCCAGCCGGCTCCGGCGGAGGAGGAATACGAGCGCGAGGACGCACATCCCGGTGTGCAGGCCGCTGATCGAGAGCAGGTGGACGAGCCCCGCATCGCGGAGCACCGACTCCGTCTCGGGATCCACGAGCGCGCGGTCGCCGAGCAGGAACGCCCCGAGCACCGCTCGAGGGCGCGTCGATGCGCCGAAGCTCCGGTCCAGGGACGCGCGGGCCGCCGCGTGCACCCGGTCGATCGCCCGCGCGGGCGTCGCGGGCCCACGCGCGAGGAGCACGACGAGCCGGGCGCTCTTGATGCGCCCGGTCGCGTCGAGCCGCTGGGACGCGAGCCGGCGCCGCGCGTCGCGCTCACCGACTCCGGGGGAGCGACCCGGCGCCTTGAGCCGGCACCATCCCGCGACGACGTCTCCGCGTCGCAGCGCGTCGATCCGTCCCGCGTCGTCCGGGGGAACGTCGGCGATCTCGATCGCGACGCGCAGTCCGGTCATGCGCGGCGGGGCGACGATCGTCGCGCGCACGCGCCTCTCCCCTCGCAGCCCTCGCTCGGGCGCGGCGAGGACCCGAGCCGTAAGCTGCGCCTCGACGGTCCGCTCGCCGCCGAAGGCCCGCGCCACGCGCCGCTCGGCCTGGAGCCACGCGGCGCCTTGCAGCGCGGCTCCGGCGGATCCTGCCGCCGCGATACAGGCGAGCGCCGCGAGCGTGCGCCGGCCGGAGCGTGCGCACGCGGCCGCGAGCATCGCGGCGAGGAGACCGAGCGCGGCCGGCCCCGCGACGGAGGACTCTCCGAGCGACGCCCCGACGAGAAGCGACGCCGCGATCGGCACGAGGACGGGAGGGAGCGCGTGGTCCGGCCGCATGACGCCGGAGGCGGGACGCCGACTACTCTAGCCGAGAACCTTCCGAGGGGGCAGGCCCAGAGCCGCCCGCACGCGATCGCCAACCGCGCGATCGAACGTCCGGCGGTACTCGTCCGCGCTCATCCGCCCGCGATAGGCGTCCAGCGCGGCGCGCGTGCAGGCCACCGCACGGTCGCGAACCTCCGCCGGTGCCGCCTCGAGGAGGTGCGCATCGAGATCGCGCTCGTCGCGGCTGTCCCGAACGCGCGCGAGAAGCGTGCGGAGCGCGGACCCTTCGGGCGCTCGCGCGAATGCGTCCTCCCACCGGTCCTCGTGCGGCACCTCCTCCACGCGCGCCTCACGCGCCGGTGCCGATCGTCCCGAGGCGACCGCGGCCCAAGCCTCGTCCACGGCGGCCGCGACGCGCGTCAGCGAAGCGGGGGCCGTGTGGGCGCGACGCCGCCTGTCGTCGAGGACCTCGAGCACCACCGAGAGCGGGATCCCTCTACGGCGCCAAGCCGAGACCAGCTCGAAATCGCGCCGCGACAGCATCCCCCCTCGGCCGCGCGCCGCCGCCCAGGCGCTCTCGACGGCCCGGACGTAGTGGCGCTCGTCGGTCGCGTCGGTCACGAGGCATGCTTGAGGTGGAGGACGAGGTGATCCACGCAGCTCCGGATGATGCCGAAGGCGCCCCGGAACGCGGCCATCGGCCCGGTCACCGGGTCGTCGAGCTCCGGAGCGCCCCCTCGGGGGACGGGCCC
>DASRJG010000106.1:0-6253 GCA_035649595.1 Candidatus Polarisedimenticolaceae bacterium | reverse complement strand
GCTCGCGACGGCGCACGCTGGCTGATCCCGCGCCCCTCCGCCGGCTCGGCGTGCAAGCGCTCGTGCCTCTTCCTCCGATGGATGGTCCGTCCCGACGACGGCGTGGACTGCGGCGTGTGGACGCGGGTCTCCCGGGCACGCCTGGTCCTCCCGCTCGATACGCACCTGGTGCGCGTCGTCCGGGCGCTGGGTTGGACGCGGCGGGTGAGCCCGGGCTGGCCGATGGCGCTCGACGCCACCGCGAGGCTCCGGGCGCTCGACCCGGCCGATCCGGTCCGCTTCGACTTCGCCCTCTCACGGCTCGGGATCCTCGGCCTGCTCCCCGCGCCGAGCGGACGGCTGAGCGCGCGCGCGGTCCGCGCGGCGATGGCCGGCCGGTGAGCGGCCCGCGTCTGGGCGCGCACATGTCGATCGCCGGGGGGATGCCCCAGGCGATCGCGCGGGCGCTCTCCGTCGAGGCGACCGCGCTGCAGGTCTTCGTGAAGTCGGCGAACCAGTGGGCGGCGCGCCCGTTCGCAGACGGGGAGGCCGAGGCGTTCCGTCGCGCCACGCGCGACGCCGACCTGCTCCGCCACACCCTCGCGCACGCGTCGTACCTGATCAACCTGGCTTCGCCGGCCGAGGCGCTCTGGGAGAAGTCGGTGGCGTCGCTCCGCCTCGAGCTTTCGCGCTGCCGCGACCTCGACATCCCGTGGCTGGTCGTGCATCCCGGATCGCACGTCGGGTCGGGCCTGGAGCGGGGGATCGAGCGCGTCGCCAGGGCGCTCGACCGTGTCCTGGCATCGGTCCCCGACGGCCCCGGCGTCCTTCTCGAGATCACCGCGGGGCAGGGAGCCCATCTCGGATCGCGCTTCGAGGAGCTCGCGGAGATCCTGCGGCGCACGGAGCGCTCGGATCGCGTGGGCGTGTGCTTCGACACCTGTCACGCGCTGGCGGCGGGATACGACTTCAGGGACGCGGCCTCGTACGAGCGGACGATGGGGGAGCTCGATCGCACGATCGGGCTCGACCGGCTCCGCGGATTCCACCTCAACGATTCCAAGGGGAAGCTCGGGAGCCGGATCGACCGGCACGAGCAGATCGGGCAGGGCCAGGTGGGGCTGGAGGGGTTCCGGCTCCTCCTGTCCGATCCCCGGTTCGCGGACGCGGCGATGGTCCTCGAGACCGAGAAGGGGGACGATCTCGCCGAGGACCGGGTCAACCTCGGGGTGCTGCGGTCGCTCGTCCGCCGATGAAGGTGGCCGCGTTCGACTACGAGCTTCCCCCCGAGCGCATCGCCCAGGAGCCGGCCGCCCGGCGGGACGCATCGCGGCTCCTCGTCCTCGACCGTGACACCGGACGCATCCTCCACCGGAGCTTCCCCGACCTCCTCGACGAGCTTCGCCCCGCCGATCTCCTCGTCCTCAACGACACCGAGGTCCTCCCGGCGAGGCTGGTCGGAGAGAAGCCGACGGGCGGCCGCGTGGAGGTCCTGCTCGTCGAGCCGCTCGATCCGGGCGCGGCGCCAACGGTCTGGCGGGCGCTGGTGGACGGCTCGAAATCCCTCCGGCCCGGGACGCGCTTGAGGTTTCGAGGCGGGATCGAGGCCGTCGCCCGCGCGCGGGAGGGAGACACCTGGAGCGTCGAGCTCATCCAGGGGCCTCGCGCCGCGATGGACGCGGCCGGAGAGATGCCGCTCCCGCCGTACGTCCGGCGGGAGCGAGACGATCCCCGGCGGGCGTTGGACCGCGAGCGCTACCAGACGGTCTACGCGAAGGCGCCGGGGGCCTCAGCGGCTCCGACCGCCGGCCTTCACTTCACGGAGGAGCTGCTCGCGCGCCTCGGGGAGCGCGGGGTCGCGACGGCGTGCCTCACGCTCCACGTCGGTCTCGGAACGTTCCTCCCGGTGCGCGAGGACGAGGTCGAAGCCCACGTCATGCACGAGGAAGCCTTCGCGATCCCGCCGGAGGCCGCCTCGGCGATCGCCGACTGCCGCGCTCGGGGCGGGCGGGTGGTCGCGGTCGGCACCACCGTCACGCGTGTGCTCGAGACCGTCGCGGCGGAGCCCGGGGGGATCCGGGCGACGCGGGGCCGCACCCGCCTCTTCATCTATCCCGGGTTCCGTTTCCGCGCCGTGGACGCTCTGGTGACGAACTTCCACCTTCCGCGATCCACGCTCCTCATGCTGGTCTGCGCGTTCGCGGGACGCGAGCCGGTCCTCGCCGCGTACGCCGAGGCGCTCCGCGAAGGGTACCGCTTCGCGTCCTACGGCGACGCGATGTTCGTGAGGGCCGCGTGAGCGCGTTCGCTTTCGAGGTCGGCGCGCGCTCGGGGAGGGCCCGGGCGGGCCGGATGACGACGGCGCACGGCGTCGTCTCGACTCCGGCGTTCATGCCGGTCGGGACGCAGGGGACGGTCAAGGCGATGAGCCCTCCGGAGCTGCGCGCCTCCGGCGCCGAGATCGTGCTCGCGAACACCTACCACCTCGCGCTGCGCCCCGGGCACGAGGTGGTCCGGCAATTGGGCGGCTTGCACCGGTTCATGAGCTGGGACGGCCCGATCCTCACCGACTCCGGCGGGTTTCAGGCGTTCTCGATGGAGGGCCTCCGCACGCTCGACGAATCCGGGGTGCGCTTCCGCTCCCACCTCGACGGCTCGCTCCGCGAGCTGACGCCGGAATCGAGCATGGAGATCCAGGCGGCCCTCGGATCCGACATCGCGATGGTGCTCGACGAGTGTCCGCCCCTGCCGTCGGCGGAGGAGGCGGTCGCCGCGGCGGTCGCCCGGACGACCCGCTGGGCCCGACGGTCGCGGGACGCCTACCGCGGCCCCGGCGTGTGCTTCGGGATCGTGCAGGGAGGGACGTACGAGGCGCTCCGCGAGCACAGCGCGGGCGAGGTCACCGCGCTCGACTTTCCCGGGTACGCCATCGGCGGCGTGTCGGTCGGCGAGCCGCCGGAGGCGATCGCGAGGATGGCGCGCTTCACGGCCGATCGTCTTCCGGAGGACAAGCCGCGCTACCTGATGGGCGTGGGCCGGCCGGAGGACCTCGTCGAGGCGGTCGACGCGGGCATCGATCTGTTCGACTGCGTGCTCCCCACGCGGAACGCGCGGAACGGGACGCTGTTCACGTCGGCGGGCCGGATCAACATCAAGCGGGAGGAGTACCGCGCCGACGGGAGGCCGCTCGACCCGGCGTGCGCCTGCGAGACCTGCACGCGCTACTCGCGCGCCTACCTGCGCCACCTGTTCGTCTCGAACGAGATCCTCGGGTCCCGTCTCAACACGCTGCACAACCTCACGCACTACGCGGGGCTGATGACTGCGATGCGCGAGGCGATCGCGCGGGACCGCTTCGCCGCCTTCCGGGAGTCGTTCCTTGCGTCGCGGTGACGACCTGGTGTTCGTCGGCGACGTGCACCTCGATCGCGACGATCCCGATCTGCCCGCGTTTCTCGAAGCGCTCGAGCGGATCGGAGCGTCGGCGGCGCGCGTCGTGCTGATGGGGGACCTCTTCAACCTCTGGATCGGCGACCCCGCGCTCGAGCAGCCCCATCATCGGGCCGTCATCGACGTCCTTCGCGCCCTCCGTCGCGACGGCGTCCAGCTCCACTATCTCGAAGGGAACCGGGACTACCGGATCGCGCGCGCCCACCTCGGCGCGACGTTCGACGCCGTCTCCGACCTCGGACTCGACGAATCGTGGGGAGGCCGCAGGATCTGGGCGTCCCACGGCGACCTGGTCAACGCCGGGGACGCGCAGTACCGGATCTGGCGACGCGTCTCGCGATCCGACGTCGCGCAGGCGCTCTTCGGGCTGCTTCCCCGCTCGCGCCGGTTCCGGCTCGCGGAGGGGCTCGAGCGAAGGATGCGCGGGACCAACCTCGAGATGAAGCGCGAGCTGCCGTCCTCCACCCTGAACGCGTTCGCCTCGCCCCTGATGCGGGACGGGGCCGATGCGGTCGTCCTCGGCCATTTTCACCAGGAGCTCGATCTCGCCGTCGCCCCGGGGAAGCGGATCCTCGTGCTCCCGCTCTGGAAGGAGCGCCGCCGCTGCCTCAGGGTGACCGCGGACGGGACGATGCGCTTCGAGGAGTCCTGACGCTCAGGCCGGCTGCGGCTCCCCCTCGGCGGCGACCGATTCCGAGACCCGGATCATCGCCTTGCGGTCGAGCGGATGGAAGCGGTCCGCCGCCTCCAGGAGCGACTTCGCCGTGTTCCGCGGGAACGCCACGACTTCCACCTTGGGCCCCATGCTCTTCACCCGCCGCACGAGGGAGGTGAAATCGCCGTCCCCCGAGACGAGGACGACGACGTCCAGCTTCGGGGCCATGTCGAGGATGTCGAGCGCCATCTCCATGTCCCAGTCCCCCTTCATCGAACCGTCGGAGCGGACCTTCAGGGTCTTCCGGCGCACCTCGATGGCGCGCTGCTGGAGCATGGCGATGAACCCCGACTGGTCGATCTCCTTCGACTCGACGACGTACGCGGAGGCCTGGATCAGGCGGCGGTCGAGCACGCAGGCCTGGAGGAGCGCGTCGAAGTCCAGCTTCCCCTTGAGCTGCCGCGCGGCGTAGTACATGTTCTGGACGTCGATGAACACGCCGACGCGCTCGGGCTCCCCCTTCTTCCGGGAGTGGGCGCGCGAGGCCTTCGGAGACGCCTCCACGGCCTCCCGCGCCGCGACCACCGCCGCGGCCATCTCGTCGAGCCGCTTCGCCTGGTCCGACACGTCCTTCTTGCGCTCGCGGCGCAGCGTCGCGACCTCTTTCTGGAGCTCGGCGAGCGCATCCGCGATCGGCGCGAACGACGGCGCGGGAACCGCCGGTCCGGGGCTCTCCGCCATCTTGTCGATGCGATGCGCGAGCCGCCGCTGCTCCGTCGCCAACCGCTTCACCGAGCGATCCAGCTCCTCGACCCCGGAGAGCGAGGCGGCCGGCTTCGAGGGAGCGGGGGCGTCGCTCGCCGTGCTCCGCGCCTCGTCGAGCTCGCGCTTGAGCCTCTCGGCGAGCATGCGCGCCTCCGCGAGCTCCCCCTTCCGCTGGAGAAGATCGCGCTTGTTCGCCTTCTCGACGTCGCGCGTCTTGGCGATCTGCCCCTCCAGGTACCGGACCTTCTTCTGCAGCTCCGCGCACTTCTTCCGGAGGCGCTGGGCTTCCTTCGAGAGCGTCTCGCGGCTCGCCGACGCGGGACCGTCCGGGCCGCCCGCCTCGGGCGAGCTCCCGCGGCTGAGGATCTCGCTGAGCGCCTCCTCCACCGGGCTCTCGGCCGCCGCCGAGGCGGCGACAAAGAGGTAGCCCCCGAGCCGTCCGTTCGCGGACGCCACCGCGGGATCGGTCAGACGCTCGACACGCTCGGACGGGGAGAGTCCCGACCACTCCTTAGCGATCGTCGCCGTCTCCTTCCGCAGCGCACGCACGATCGCGAGGCCGGCGGTGTCGTCCCGTCCCGCTTTCTCCGCGAGGTCGGCGACGAGCCGTGGGCGCTTCTGGGATTGCGTCCGCATCCCGGGGTAGGAGATTCCGGCGGCGCTCGCCAGACGAACGAGGCGGTTCTGGTCGAGGAGATCGCTCAGGACGCGGTTGAGCCCCGTCGCCCCGAGCCGTGTCACGACCTCTCGCTCCGTGCGCGCCACCGGACTCCTCCGAGCGCCCGGTCCGACCGGGGACCCTTCCTCGTCTAAGCTGTTGTGAGTAAACTGTTTCCGAGACGAGCCCCGGCCGCCGTGGCGGTCGGAGTATACCACCGAGGAGCGCGCATGATCGTGGGGCTGGGCATCGACGTGATGGAGGTTGAAAGGATGGCCTCCGCGCTCCGGGAGCACGGGGGCCGGCTCGAGGAGAGGGTCTTCACCGAGGCCGAGCGCGCCGCCTGCGCGTCCCGCGCGGACCGCGTGCTCGCGCTGGCCGCCCGGTTCGCCGCCAAGGAGGCGTGCATGAAGGCTCTCGGGACCGGCTGGGCGGGGGGACTCGGGTTCCGGGACGTCGAGGTCGTGCGCGAGGGGGAGGGGGCGCCGCGCCTCGTCCTCTCGGGAGAAGCCGCCCGCCGCGCGGCGGGTCTGGGCGTCGTCCGCTCGCACGTCAGCCTCAGCCATCAGCCGGGACTCGCCGCCGCGGTCGTGATCCTCGAGCGTTAGGACGGGTGGCCCGGCTCGGGGTCCCGCAGCTCGATGACCCCCTTCTCCCGCATCCGAGCGAGCGTCCGCAGGACGTCCACCTCGCGAAGCGGGGTGATCTGGATGATCGACTTGACGTCCCACGTGCCGTCGATGCGG
>DASRJG010000105.1:0-23393 GCA_035649595.1 Candidatus Polarisedimenticolaceae bacterium | reverse complement strand
TCGAAGCCAAGATCACGCTCCAGCTGAAGATCGACGCCGCGGGGAAGGTGGACGACGTCGATGTGCTGGCTTGCTCGGTCAAGCGGAGCTACGAGGGGCCGACCCACGAGTTCGACCAGTTCTGCGACGCGTTCGAGAGATCCGCGAAGAACGCGGCGAGCGAGTGGCGCTACGAACCGAGCCTGCTCGATGGGAAGCCGGTCGCCGTCTACTATACGGTGAGGGTCGATTTCACCCAGTAGGCCGCGCGATGATTCGCAAGCTCGCCTCCGGAAAGTACCGGCTGTACTCCCGAAAGAAAGACCCGAAGACAGGGAAGCGCCGGAACCTCGGCACGTTCGGCTCGCTCGCCGCCGCGCAGAAGCACGAGCGCGCCGTCCAGTACTTCAAGCGCCGCGGCTAGGTGTGGAGGGCGACCGCCCTCCACGCGCCGTCGCGGAACGCGAAGACGAGCGTGTACGCCTGCGGCGACGTCCCGTGAACGACGCCGGTGTCTCCGAAGACCGCGACCGTGGAGCCGCCGGTGCCGGTGGCCGTGGCCTTGAGCTCGCCGGAGCGGACCGTCTCCAGGACCTGCGCGCGGCCGAGCCGGTCCCCGCCCCGCCTCCAGACGAACCCGTCGTCGGTCATCGCCTCGATTCGGCCGGCGTCGCCGGCGCGGAGCGCGCGCATGAAGGTGGCGTCGGCCGCGGCGAGGTCGCGCTTGGCGTCCTCGTCCTTGGCGGGCATCCGCGTCGCCTGCCAGGCGACCACGCGCCACTTCCCCCCCTTCTTCACGAACGTCCCGGTGTTGAGGTAGTTCGTGACCTCGGTCCTCTCCCCCTCGGTCGTCGTCCCGACGAGGCGGAACGCGACCACCGCGGTGCTCCCGTACTGCTGGATGCGGACGTCCTCGGCGGTGTAGAGGGTCGCCGGGTCCCCGGGCTTCGGCGCGGGGGTCGAGCGGACGTCCTTCAGGATCTCCTCCTTGCCACGGCGGCGGCCGGACGAGCCCGTGTAGATCAGATCATCGGACCAGAAGCGCTCGTGCGTCGCCGCGTCGTTGCGCGAGGCGCCGGCGAGGAACTCGTTCAGCAGCTTGGTCAGCTCCGCGGCGTCGGGCGCCGGCTTCGGCGATGCGGCGGCGAGGAGCAGGAGCGGGAGCGCGGCGAGGATCCGGATCATGTCTTCCCCCTTCGGGTCGTCTGACCGATGATCATCGCATGAGGGAGTCCAGGCCCGCAGGCACGCTCGCCGCGATCGCGACCCTGATCGCGGGGCTCGTGATCGGCGGCACGGGCTTCATCACGTACGCGAAGCAGGTCGCTTCCGACAACAACGACGCGATGCTGAGGATCGCGGCGAAGCAGCAGCAGTCGGGGAAGGCGGAGCGGGAAATCACGACCGCGGCGCCGGTCGCGCTGACCATGCTCGCGCCGCTCGGGTTCGTCGTCGGCACGCCGCTCGGCTGGCTCTCGGCCTATCTCTTCCTCACGGGAGGGATCCGCACCGTCGCGGCGCTCGTTGCGCGCGAGCAGCGCGGCGACCCGCTGATCGGGCTCGTGCGCAGGCTCGCAGCCCGGTGGAAGACGAGACAGCGGCGCACGGCAGAGGAGGCCGAGATGGAAGCGCTCGCCGGCCCCGCCGTCGCCGACCGCGTCGTCGCTCCCGAGCGCGTCGGGCTCAGCGGCTGCGACCTCGTCGTGGTCGCCTCGCGCCCCAAGCCCGACTGGACGCCCGGAACGATCCTGGATTGCGGCGATCGCTGGCTCCAGGTCGGGGAGGCGGTCGAGACGACGATGCGCCAGGGATTGCGCGTGCTCTACCCGCTCAGCGACGCTCCGGCGATGGAGGTGTTCCGGAGGGTGATTCCTTACGAGCTGCCCGCTACGCCCGGCGCCGCTTCCACAACCGAATCCCCAGGAGGATGACGAACAGCACGGCCGCGAGGCCGATCAGCCTTCCCAAACTCCGTGGCATCGGGATCCCTCCTCAGAACGTCAGCCGCTCGCCCTGTCCCGTCGCGGAACCGCCCCCCTCGATCGGCTGCCCGGCGGCATCGTACGCCTCGTATCGGATCGTCGAGGTGAAGCTGCGGCCGTCGTCCGACAGCGTGATCGTCTCGACGAAGACGCCCCGTCCGGCGGGGGGCCGGCTCGCGTAGAACTCGTACCGGGCCTCGAACCGGTTCGGGCCGGTGACGCGCCAGATCCCGTAGGCGGGGGGCACCGGCGGCGCCGCGTCGTAGTTCGACGACTCCGTCATCGTTCCGCCGGCGTTGAACGCGTACATGAACTCCAGGTCCTTGATCGAGGCGAAAGCGCCGTCGGCGAACTGGACCTTCGAGCGCCACGCTCCGGCGAGCTCGCCGTCGCGAGCGCAGGAAGCGCACAGCGCGGCCGCGACGAGCGCGAGGCCGATCCGCGCCGCTCTCAGATCCATACGTCGTCCGGCGCGGTGAGCGGACCTCCGGCGGCGCCGGTGTTCACGGTGCCGCGCGGCTCGACGAGCAACAGCTTGCACTCGCGCTCCGCCATGGGGCGGTGCTCGACCCCCTTCGGCACGACGAACATCTCGCCCGCGTGGAGCGGCACGCGCCGGTCCCGGAGGTCGATCGCCATCTCCCCCTCGAGCACGATGAAGACGTCGTCGGTCTCGGGGTGGACGTGCCAGACGAACTCGCCCTCGAGCTTCACGAGCTTGAACTGGTAGTCATTCATCTCCGCGACGACCTTGGGCCGCCAGTGCTCGGAGAAGAGCGCGAGCTTGTCGCGGAAGTTCACCGGGTCACGCATCGGGGCCTCCATGGGAGGCGCAAGCATGCCTCAAGATCTCGAGCATCGCGGCGTCGAGAGCGACGAGGCTCACCGCGGCCACCGACGTCTCGCCCGCGAGGTGCTCGGCGATGGTGCGCACGGCGATCGACGCGGCGCGCTGCGAGGGGAAGCCATAGACCCCGCAGCTGATGGCGGGGAAGGCGATCGTGCGCAGGCCGTGGTCGCGGGCGAGGACGAGCGACGACCGGTAGCAGGAGGCGAGGAGCGCGTCCTCGCCGGCGCCGCCTCCGCGCCAGACCGGGCCGGCCGTGTGGATCACGTAGCGCGCGGCGAGGTCGAACCCGGGGGTGATCCGCGCTTCGCCCGTGGGGCAGCGCACGCCGGGCCCGACCTCGGAAACCTCGCGGCACGCCGCGACGAGACGCGGCCCGGCGGCGCGGTGGATCGCCCCGTCCACCCCGCCGCCGCCCAGCATCCGCTCGTTCGCGGCGTTGACGATCGCGTCGATCGCAAGCCGCGTGATGTCCGCGTGGACGACCGAGAGTCTCACAGAGTCGAGGATGCCACGCGGGAGGTCAGTCCGTCACGAACGTTCCCTCGGTGATCGTCTGGTTCCCGCTGACGTCGATCGCCAGCACCTCGAAGTCCTGCACGCCGTCGGGGAGCGCATCGACGAACTCCTCCGGAAGCGTGACCTCCCGCGCGGTCTCCGGAAGGGTCACCTGGAACGAACCGACGATCACCTGGTAGCCGACGATGTGGATCGGCCGCGCGGGGAAGCCGTCGGGAACGGAGGTGACCGCCTCCCACGAGATCACGACGTGGTCGTCGTTCACGCTCGTCGCGACCACGGGGCCGGCGGGGACGGCGTGCGAGAGGGTGCCGGTGCTCGCGATCCGCGATCCGTCCACGGTCACGCCGTTGAACTTGTATTTCCCTTCGGGGAACAGGGCGAGGAGATCGTTCAGCGGGAAGTCGTCGAGGGTCGGTTCCGCCCCCTCGAAGAACAGCTCGGTCAGCCCGAGCTGTCTGTATCCGGCGCGGCCGACCACGTCGAAGATCGTCACCCCCTTCGGATTGACGATCGAGAGCGACCTCCAGTCCTCGCCGTCGAGCGAGACGTGGAAGCCGAGGTCGTTCGCCGATGAGTTGTACTCGATGTAGATGCGCGACTCGCTGAACTTCGCCCCGAAGCTCGGCGCGAAGAGCGCGAGGCCGAGAGCGGCCAGGATCAACATGCGGACGGGTCGGAAGGGTTTCGTCATGGCTCCGCCTCCTTGGATGACCGTAGGAGGGGGCGCACGGCGGCAATCCTTCGTGCTACTTCAGCAATTTCGTATAGCGCCGGGCGGTGTGCTCGTAGCCGACCTTCTCGTAGAAGGCGTGGGCGCCGTGGCGGGCGAGGCCGGAGGCGACCGTCATCCGGTCCGCGCCGCGCGATCGAGCCCAGATCTCGGCCTCGGTGACGAGCGTCCGTCCGATCCCGCGCCCGCGATGGGTCGCCCCCACGACGAGCGCCATGAGGATGGCGACGGGCGGATCGGCGTGGAACACAGGGAGCACGATGACGGTCGCGAATCCGGCGGCGATGACGTCCTCCTCGGCGACGAGGGTGACGACGTCGTCCCTCTGCTCGAGGCGGCGCAGGCGCTCCTCCACCTGCGCTTCCGACGACGGGTAGCCCAGCTCTCCCAGGAGCGAGGCGAGCGCGGGACGGTCGCTCGGCTTCGGGGCCCGGACGATCATCGGGCCATTATGATGGCGGCATGAGCGATCGCGTTCGGCGCTTCCGCGCGATGCACGCGTCGGGATGCTTCGTGCTCCCGAACCCGTGGGAGTGGGCACGGCGGTCTACCTGGAGCATCTCGGATTCCAGGCGATCGCGACGACGTCGGCGGGGTTCGCGTTCTCGCGGGCGCGTCCCGACGGTGTGCTCGCGGTGCCGCGCGATACGATGCTCGACCACATCCGCGAGATGGCGGCCGCGACCACGCTCCCGCTCAACGCCGACTACCAGTCGGGGTACGCCGACGACCCCGAGGGGGTGGCCGCCAACGTCGCGCTGTGCGTGGCGACCGGTTGCGCGGGGCTCTCGATCGAGGACGCGACGGGGCGCGAGGGCCCGCCGCTCTACGAGACCGGGCTCGCGGTCGAGCGGGTTCGGGCGGCCCGCGCGGCCATCGACGCGTCGGGCGTTCCGGTCGTGCTGACCGCGCGCTGCGAGGCGTTCCTGGTCGGCGAGCGGGACGCGCACCGCGTCGCGCTCGCGCGCCTGACTGCGTTCGCCGATGCGGGGGCGGACTGCCTCTACGCCCCCGGCGTGACGAGCCCCGCGGAGATCGCGGAGATCGTCCGGGCCGTCGCGCCGAAGCCGGTCAACGTGCTGGTGTCCCGGCCGGCGCCTGAGCTGACCGTCGCGAAGCTCGCCGATCTGGGCGTGCGGCGGATCTCGGTCGGCGGCGCGCTCGCGCGGGTGGCCTGGGGGGCGTTCATCCGCGCCGCGCGCAGCCTCTTGACGACCGGGACCTTCGACGCGCTCGCCGAAGGCGTCCCGTTCGACGAGCTCAACGGGGTGTTCCGGACGTAGATGGAGTCGGTGGAGCGCTCGGGAACGAGGCCTCCGGAATGCTCAGCGTGTTCTGGAAGCTCGCGATGCGCCAGGTCTTCTTGACCTTCTCGAGGACCTGGATCTGGATCCCCTGTCGCGGCTCGGGGACGCCCTCCGGCATCTTCGCGCCGGTCATCGTCCAGTCCACGTGGGCGATCGCGATCGTCGACGAGAGGAAGCGGACGTTCACGTCGATGATGGTGAGCGTGCTCTCGCGGAAGGTGTACGCGAAGGCGCCGTTGAGCTTGCGCTCGATCTCCGGGCGCCCCTGCCACCACCAGCCCGCGATGTTGACCACGTCGGCCTTCTCGGCGAACAGCGCGGCGTAGGCCTTGGCGTCGTGGCGATTCCAGGCCTCGGCCTGGCGACTCTGAAGCTCGCGGATGGCGGTCTCGTCGCGCGAAGGGGCCGCGGCGAGGAGAGATCCTGCGCCCATCGCGAGCGCGCAGACCAACACGAAGACGAAGCGAATCCGCATCATGGGGTCCCTCCGTCTCAAAGGTAGGCGGCGCCGGCCTCGTCGAGCAACCCGCGCAGCAGGCCGCGATGACAGCGCCTCTCGTCTTCGCAATAGCAGCCGACCGAGAAGTCGGAGGTCCGCGACAGCGCCGCGAGCGCCTCGATCAGATGCCGCGCGCGCGGGTCGCTCATCTCGCGCCGATACCGGCGCGTGAAGGTCTTCCAGCGCGCGTCGGTCAGCGGCTCGGCGCGCGCCCAGCGCAACAGCTCCTCGCTCGGGGCGAGCTCGGGGAGCCAGGCGTCGTAGAAGTCGCGCTCGGCGAGGTCGGCCTTGCTCACCCCTCGCGGCGGACGGCGCACGGTCCCGAGGCGGATCCCTTCCCCCTTCGCGCGAGGGCTCCCGAGCCGGACGATCCGAATCGCCATCGGCGCGCCCTCAGGGGCAGACGGTGCCGCCGGACCCGCGGTAGACCCAGGCGCCGTTCTCCAGCGCGTAGCGGAACTCCCCGCTGCAGCAGCACATCGGGTTGACCGCTCGCTCGGGCGCGACATTCACGCCCACGCCGAGCTGCAGTGTCGCCTCGGTGCCCTGGACGTCCAGCCCGTGGATCACGACGTAGTAGACCTCGCCGAGGTTTCTCGCGCGCTCGACGATCTGCGAGTTCGACAGCAGGATCACCTTCCGATCGGGGATCGTCGGCAGCGCGCCGGGCGTGACCTCGATCGAGGTTCCGGAGATCTCGCGCTTCACGATCAGATCGGGGCCCGTCGAGACCATCCGGATGTCCGGGAGGTCCTTGGCATCCACGAGAGCGCGCTCGAGCGCCGCGGCGATCAGTCCCTCCGCCTGCGTCTTCGGACACCCGGCCCCCGTCACGACGATGGCGGCGACGCAGACGCCGGCGAGCGCGATTCGGAGCATTCCCCGTTCCTTCAGAAAAAGGACTACCCTCATAGATTACACGGGCACGTACGCGGGAGATCGGGGCATGGACCAGACATCGCCAGCCGGACTGTTCACCGGCGCGGGCGTCATGGAGACGCTCTTCCGGGAGCGCGACTGGTCCGCGACGCCCTTGGGCCCCGTCGATTCCTGGTCTCCCGCGCTCCGGACCACCGTGCGCATGCTGCTCGTCAACCGGTTCCCGCTGCTCCTCTGGTGGGGCCCCGACTACGTCCAGCTCTACAACGACGCCTATCGGCCGATCCCCGGCGCCAAGCATCCCGTGGCGCTGGGACAGCCCGGCAGGGAGTGCTGGGCGGAGATCTGGCACATCCTCGGGCCTCTCGTGGACACACCCTTCCAGGGCGGACCGGCGACGTGGATGGAAGACATCCCGCTCGTGATCAACCGCCACGGCTTCTTCGAGGAGACGCACTTCACGATCGCGTACAGCCCCGTGCCGGACGAGAGCGTCTCGAGCGGGATCGGCGGCGTGCTCGCGACCGTGCACGAGATCACGGAGAAGGTCATCGCGGAGCGGAGAGTGGTCGCCCTCCGCGACCTGGGGCGCGCGGCGGAAGCCAAGACGGCCGAGGAGGCGTGCGCGATCGCCGGCCGCACGCTGGCGGGCCACGACCTGGACGTTCCGTTCGCGCTGCTCTACCTCCTGGATCCCGACCGGACGCGGGCCCGCCTCGCGGGGGTCGCCGGTGTTGCGCCCGGCGCGGCGATCGCCCCCGTGGAGATCGATCTCGGCGCACCCGACGCGGCCTGGCCGCTCTTCGGGGCGATCGAGGACGACGCGCCGCGCGTCGTCGAGCGCCTCGGGGCGCGCTTCGCTGCCGTGCCGACGGGGCCGTGGCCCGATCCGCCCGACAAGGCCGTCGTGCTCCCGATCCCGTCGAACAAGCCGCGCCATCCGGTCGGCGCCCTCGTCGCGGGCCTCAGCGCTCGCCTCGCGTTCGACGAATCGTTCACCGGGTTCATCGAGCTGGTGACGGGGCAGGTGGCGAGCGCGATCGCGAACGCGAGGGCCTACGACGAGGAGCGCAAGCGCGCGGAGGCGCTGGCGGAGATCGACCGCGCGAAGACGCAGTTCTTCAGCAACGTCAGCCACGAGTTCCGGACGCCGCTCACCCTCCTGCTCGGGCCGCTCGAGGACGCGCTGCGCTCGCCGGCGAAGGCGCTCACCGACCGGAGCCTGGCGGCGGCGCACCGCAACGCGCTGCGGCTGCTCCGGCTGGTGAACGCGCTGCTCGATTTCTCGCGCATCGAGGCGGGGCGTGCGCGCGCCCGGTTCGCGCCGGTCGATCTCGCCTCCGCGACGGCCGAGCTCGCCAGCGTGTTCCGCTCCGCGATCGAGCGCGCGGGACTGCGCTTCCGCGTCGCGTGCGAGCCGATCGACGAGGCGGTCTACGTCGATCACGACATGTGGGAGAAGATCGTCCTCAATCTTCTCTCGAATGCCCTCAAGTTCACGTTCGAAGGCGAGATCGAGGTGGGGCTCCGGCGCGCGGGAAGCCGGGTCGAGCTCTCGGTGCGCGACACGGGAATCGGGATCCCCGAGAGCGAGATCCCGCGGTTGTTCGAGCGGTTCCACCGGATCGAAGGGACGAGGGCCCGGACGCACGAAGGCTCGGGGATCGGCCTGGCGCTGGTGCGCGAGCTGGCGCGGATGCACGGCGGCGAGATTCTCGTCGCGAGCACGCACGGCCGGGGAAGCGTCTTCACCGTCGCCCTCCCCGTCGGCGCGACTCACCTCCCCGCGGAGCAGATCGTCTCGGCGCCGGGTGCGCGCCGGATCTCGGGCGCGGGGGCTTTCCTGGACGAGGCGCTGCTCTGGCTTCCCGCGGACCAGGAGCCGAAGCCGGCGGCGGTCTCGCGCGTCGATGCGCGGGTCCTGATCGTCGACGACAACCGGGACATGCGGGAGTACCTCGAGCGGCTCGTCGGCGAGTCGTTCGCCGTCGAGACGGCGAGCGACGGCGAGGAGGCCGTCGAGGCGCTGCAGGCGCGAGCGTTCGACCTGGTCCTCACCGACGTCATGATGCCCCGCCTCGACGGATTCGGTCTCCTGAGCAGGATCCGCGCAACCCCCGCGCTCGCGCGGCTGCCGGTGGTGATGCTCTCGGCGCGCGCGGGGGAGGAAGCCAAGGTCGACGGGCTGACCGCGGGAGCCGACGATTACCTCATCAAGCCGTTCTCGGCGCGCGAGCTCCTCGCGCGCGTGGCGACGCAGGTCGAGCTGTCCCGCGCCCGCCGCCGGCTCGAGGAGCAGTCGGCTGCCCTCGCGGAGAGCCTGCGACGGGCGGCCGAGGAGGACCGGCGGAAGAACGAATTCCTCGCGACCCTCGCTCACGAGCTGCGGAACCCTCTGGCGCCCGTCATGAACTCGCTCGAGATCATGAAGCGCGCCCGGGGGAACCCGGATCTGCTCGAGACGACGCGGGCGACGATGACGCGTCAGATGCGGCAGATGAACCGGCTGATCGACGACCTGCTCGACATCAGCCGGATCTCGCGCGATGAGCTGGAGCTGAAGAAGGAGCGCGTGTCCCTCGGCGTGGTCCTCGAGCACGCGCTGGAGGTCTCCCGGCCGAGCCTCGAGGGAGCGGGGCACGCGCTGACCGTGACCGGGACCTCCGAGCCGCTGTATCTCGACGCGGACGCCGTCCGGCTCACCCAGGTGTTCGGGAACCTCTTGACCAATGCCTGCAAGTACACCGATCCGGGCGGGCGCATCGACGTCGCCGTCGAGCGGTCCGGCGACGAGGTCGTCGTGCGGGTCACCGACACCGGCGTGGGCATTCCGCCCGATCGCCTGTCGCTGATCTTCGAGCGATTCGTCCAGCTCGCGCCGTCCGTGGAGCGCGCCCGAGGCGGAGTCGGGCTCGGGCTCGCGCTCGCCAAGCAGCTCGCCGAGCTGCACGGCGGCACGATCGCCGCGACGAGCGACGGCGTGGGCCGCGGGAGCACGTTCACCGTGCGGCTTCCGCTTTCCGCGGACCAGGTCGCGGCGCCCGATCCCGTCCCGCCGCCCGACGACACGACGGCGCTCTCGCCGCGCCGCATCCTGGTCGTGGACGACAACGAGGACTCGGTCACGACGCTCGCCCTGTTGCTGCAGCTCAGCGGCCATGCGACGGAGATCGCCCACGACGGCCTCGAGGCGATGGAGAAGGCGGCGTCGTACCGGCCCGACGTGATCCTGCTCGATCTCGGGCTCCCCGGGATGACCGGCTACGACGTGTGCCGCGCGGTCCGCGCGGAGGAGTGGGGCCGGGACATCGCCGTGATCGCGCTCACCGGCTGGGGGCAGGCGGAGGACCGCCGCAAGACCGCGGAGGCCGGCTTCACCGGACACCTGGTCAAGCCGGTCGAGCAGCACAGCCTCGTCGCGCTGCTCGCGGCCGCCACCCTGCGGAGCTAGGCGCCCGCGTTATCGCGCGCGGCGTTCCTCGCCGACCGAGAACGTCAACCCGTCGGGGTCGGCGTACTGCGCGACGCGTGCGCCGAAGACGTCCTTGGGCTCCTGGATGCAGCGGACCTTGCTCTCGATCATCCGCGCGTGGAAGGCATCGAGGTCGGGCACGCTGAACCCCGGACGGCAGCGGCCGGGCTGATCCGACGGATCGGTCGCGTGCAGGGCGAGGGTCGCGCCCTCGGTCGTGAACTCGGTCCACGCCGGCGACTGGACCTTCAGCGGCAGCCCAACGACGTCCTGGTAGAACCCCACCGCGCGTTTCATGTCGGAGACGAAGACGATCGCGTAGCCGACCTTCACGGCGTCTCGCCCCCGATCTGCAGCGCTCCCGAAGGACACCTCGCGACCTGCGCCCGCACGTCGTCGGGGGTCGCGCGCTCGGGCCGGACCCAGCGCTTGCGGCCGATGTCGAACACCTCGGGGAGCCCCCGGACGCAGATCCCCGAGTGGGTGCAGACGTTGGGATCGAAGATCACCGTGACCCCGGGGGTCTCGTAAACCTGAACGCGCTTCTCCATGTCGTCGCTCCTAGGCCGGAACGCCCTCGATGACGCCGACCACGGACTCGGTCGGCACGATACGGGTGAGCTTGAAGCCGGCCTTGGCGAGCAAGGCGCCGTATTCCTCGGCCGTTCGCTCGACGCCGCCGGGGATGCTCAACATGACCATGTCGAGCACCTTTCCGAAGTGCGGCTCGTTCCCCGCCGGAAGGACCATCTCCACGAGCAGCAGCGTTCCCTTCGGCCCCATCGCCGTCCTGCAGTGCTTCAGGATCGTCAGGCACTTCGCCTCGTCCCAATCGTGGATGACGTGCGAGAGGATGTAGGCGTCGCCGCCGGCGGGGACCGATTCGAAGAAGCTCCCGCCGATGCGCTTGCACCGGTCCGCGACGCCGGCGCGCTCGACGTTCGCGCGGGCCTCCTCCACCACGTGCGGCAGGTCGTAAAGGATCCCCTTCAGGTGCGGATGGGCGCGGAGGATCGTCGTGATCAGATTACCGGTGCCCCCGCCGACGTCGACCAGCGTGCCGATCTTCGAGAAATCGTACGCGGCCGCCACCGCCGGCGGCTCGGCGCCGTGGATCCCGATCATCGCCTCGCCGAAGTTCCGCGCGTCCTCGGGATGCGCGGCGAGGTAGTCGAACGGCGCCATCTTCCAGACCTTCTCGAAGGCGGTCTCACCGGTGCGGACGCTGTGCAGGAACTCGGTCCAGCTCGCCCACATCCAGTCGGCCCCCATGGCGAGCACGGTGGAGCGCGCCATCCCCGGCGCGCCCGTCACCAGCGTCTCGCCGAGCGGGGTCAGCGAGAATCGCCGCCCGTCTCCCTCGGAGAGCAGACCCAGGCTCGCCAGCGTGCGCATCAAGCGGTGAAGGGAGGGCGCGTGAGTCTCCGTCGGCCCCGCGAGCTCCTCCGCGCTCTTCGGCCCGCCGCGGAGGTGATCGGCGAGCCCGAGCTTCGCAGCGGCATAGACGGTGCGCGAGACCCAGTAGGCCGTGGCCATCTGGACGACTTGAGCGTGAAGCGGTTCTTCCTGGGTCGGGGTCATCGGATCCTCCTCCGTTCCATCATGTCATGCCTTCGTCCCGCAGAGGGCGAACCGCTCGATCGTGCGCACGCGGGGAGGGGAGACATCGACGAGATCGAGGTGCGTGAGCCGGCCGCGGACGACGCCGAGCGAGGTGCCGAGCTCGCGGGCCAGCCGCTCGCACTCAGCCGGGTCGAACTTCGCGGCGACCGTGATGTGCGGCACGTACGGAGGATCGTTCCGAAGCTGCGACTTCAGGACTCCCGCGTAGAGGCGATCGTGCAATGCGGCGATCTCGGCGCGTCCTTCGTCGGGGACCAGGAACACATGACGGTCCATGGCCTCGGCGCCCCGGATCGTGAAGTCGATCGGCGCCGTCGAGAGCGCCGCGCTCGCGAGATCGTCTCTCAATTCGGCGAGCGGCGCCTGCGCCGGGAAGACGAGTGTGAAGTGGAGGTCGATGCGGCGGGCCTGAGGGTCGTGGGACGAACGGAAGGATTCGATCCCGTCGCGATCGGCGTCGGAGAGCTCGGGGTAGCCGGCGACCGCGAGGACTAGAGCCACAGCTCGTATCCGAGAAAGGCACCGACGCACGCGTAGGCGAGGAGGTAGCTCCTCGTACTGCCGCGCCTCGCGGCAAGGATCAACCAACACCCCAGGATCCCCGCGACGATCGCCTCGACGCCGCACGACGCGGCGTACACACCCGCCGACCTGTAGTTCCAGGGAGCGTTCTCGGCTCCGAACGGGTATCCGGCGATCACGCTCGGATCGGCCACGACGCCGACGAGGATGGCTTCGCGCCCCAGTAAGAGCGCCAGGGCGAAGCAAACGAGGAGTCCGGGCAGAGCGAGGAGGAGCCTGGCGAGCGCTCGTCCGTGAAAGGATCGCGGAAGCCGAGGATGATCCGGCATGCTCCCGAGCACGATACGCTAGTAGAATCCGGCGGCGATGCAGTCTCGTCGTCTCCTCACCGCCCTTTGCTCCGCGCTCCTCGTCGCGAGCCTTGCCGGGGCGCCGTGGCTCGCGGCGCGGGTCGCGGGGTGCTCGATGTGCGGCGCCACCTGCTGCTGCTCCAAGGACTCGGGAGACGGGTGCTCGGTGCGGCGCGCGGGGTGCGGCGGCGACGCGCAGACGACGGTGGGGCCGATCGGGTCCGAGCGCGCGGTGCTCGTCGCCGGCGTGGACGCCGCGCCCCGGGTCGAGGCCGCTCCCTTCGTGCCGTCCTCAGTCAAGGTGCCGCGGCAGCGGCCGCGCGCGCCGCTGGACCATCCGCCTCCCGCCTCCTGCTGATCGCGAGCCCCAACACTTCTTCAGGGCAGGAGGGTCCTCATGTTTCGTCCGCGCATCCGCGCGGCGGCGATCGCCGCCGCCGCGCTCGTCGTCCTCTTTTCAACCCGGGCGGTCCGCGCCTCGTGCGGCTCCGCGAGCTGCTTCCTCGTCACGCGCTCCGACCAGGGCGTGGAGAACGACGGAGCGTTCCGCGTCGATCTCTCGTTCCGCCTGGTCGATCAGAGCAAGAAGCTCGAAGGGAGCCACGAGACCGACGAGGTCCTGGTCCCCGCGATCGACTTCGAGAGCCGCGAGATCGAGCCGGACCACCACCGCGAGATCCGCACCCAGAACACCCAGCTCCAGGTCGATCTGGCCTACGGGCTGACGTCGCGCGTCTCGCTCGTCGGGTCGCTCCCGCTCTACGTCGAGCGCGACCACGAGCACTTCCACGAGGTCGGGACCCCCGAGGAGGAGTTCTCGAACGCCGACGGCACGAGCGGGTTCGGCGACGTGCGCGTCGGCGCGCGCTACGCGTTCCTCGTCGGCGGCCGCGACTTGCTGATCGGCACGGCCGCGGTGAAGGCACCGACCGGGGCGTACAAGCTCCTCGATCACGAGGGGGCGATCAACGAGCCGACGATCCAGCCGGGGACGGGATCGTGGGACGGGATCGTCGCGCTCAACTACGTCCACCATCCGTTCCCGTCGCCGTTCGAGTGGTTCGTGTCGGGGTCGGGGCGATTCAACCGGAGGAACCCGCTCGACTACCGCGTCGGGGACGAGGCGCTCGTCAGCGGCGGCTTCAACTGGGCGAAGGGCCCGCGCTGGGTCTTCGGACTCCAGGTCAACGCGCGGCACGCGGGGCGGGACGACTACCTCGGGGAAGGTGTCCCCTCCACCGGGTCGGACTCGATCGCGCTGACGCCGGGCGTGCGGCTTCACACCAACGAGGGGGCGGAGATCTACGGCTACCTCCAGCTCCCGGTCTACCAGGACGTCAACGAGTCGCAGCTCGCTCCCCGTGCGGGGTTCGTGATCGGGATCTCGAAGAGCTTCTGAGCGATCCGGGGGACGCGTCGGCGCTCGCCTGGCGTCCCTGAGATACGATTCGCGGCATGGCCGTGTTCACCGAGCTCCAGAGGGCTCAGCTCCGCGATCGCGGGATCACGGAGGAGGAGGCGGAGCGCCAGCTCGCGCTGCTGGGCGGCCCCGCGCCCTACGCGGACCTGGTCCGCCCCTGCCGTCTCGAGGACGGGATCGAGACCGTGCCCGACGACCGGCAGGAGGAGCTGATCCTCCTGCACGAGGAGGCGGCGCGGCAGGGGCGCACGATGAAGTTCGTCCCGGCCTCGGGGGCGGCGACCCGCATGTTCCAGGACCTCCTGGCGGGGCGCGGGCGCGAGGTGCTCGTCGAGTCGATCGACCGCTTCGCGTTCGCCGACGACCTCCGGGCGGAGGTCGCCTTCCGCGGCTACGACCTCGACGTCCTGCGCAACGCCGGC
Source organism: Candidatus Polarisedimenticolaceae bacterium (assembly GCA_035649595.1). GTDB lineage: Bacteria > Acidobacteriota > Polarisedimenticolia > Polarisedimenticolales > DASRJG01 > DASRJG01. Next base: position 8,839 of record DASRJG010000105.1, on the reverse strand, counting down.
AGCACCGCCGAGGTGGTCGACGCGCTGACCGGGTCCGACGGGCTGGGGTACGCGACGATCCCGAAGGGGCTGATCCCGTTCCACCGGTACCCCGACGAGATCCGAACCGCCTTCGAGGAGCAGCTCGTCGAGGGCGCCGCGACCGTCAGCGACGCCAACGGGACCTGTCGCATGCGCTTCACGGTCGCCCCCGAGCACCTCCACGCCTTCCGCCTCGTCGCCGGGGCCATCGTCCCCAAGCGGGAGCGCGCCGCGCACGTCCGCTTCGATCTCGAGTTCTCGGTCCAGAAGGGGATGACCGACACGCTCGCCGCGACCCCGGCGGGGAAGCCGTTCGCGGGAGCGGACGGCCGCCTCGTGCTCCGCCCCTCCGGCCACGGCGCGCTGCTCGAGAACCTCGCCGACCTCGACGGCGACGTCGTCTTCGTCAAGAACGTCGACAACGTCCAGACGGACGCCTCGCGCGGCGACACGATCCGGTGGAAGAAGATCCTCGGCGGGCGTCTCGTGGAGCTGCAGCGCGCGATCTTCCTCCACGTCGCGCGGCTCCGGTCGGCCCCGCCCGCAGCCGAGTTCGTGCACGCCGCGTCGGTGTTCGCGGCGGAGCGTCTCGGGTTGGACGTTCCCCGCGGGGGCCGTCCCGTCGAGGAGCGTGCCGCCGCGCTGCTCGCGATCCTCGAGAGGCCGCTGCGCGTCTGCGGGGTCGTGCGCAACACCGGCGAGCCCGGGGGCGGGCCGGTCTGGGTGCGCGGCCGCGAGGGACGCGTGACCCGTCAGATCGTGGAGTCCGCCCAGGTCGATCCCGGCTCCGAAGGGCAGCGCGAGATCCTCCACGGCGCGACGCACTTCAATCCGGTCGATCTCGTCTGCGGCGTTCGCAACGTCGACGGAGAGCCGTTCGATCTCTTCGCGTACGTCGATCCCGGGGCCGCCATCGTCACGCGGAAGACTCACGAGGGCCGGGAGCTGCTCGCGCTCGAGCGCCCGGGGCTCTGGAACGGCGCGATGGCGGGGTGGATCACCCTCTTCGTCGAGGTGCCGATCACGACCTTCACGCCGGTGAAGACCGTGATGGACCTCCTGCGCCCGGAGCACCGGTGAGGCCGCTCATCCTGATCGGCTTCGTCGTGGTCCTGGTGGCGGCGATCATTCTGGAGAGCCGCCGTCAGAACAAGAAGTACGGGAAGGGGCGCGGCACCGGCTCCAATCTCGCGCGAGCCGGCCTCCTCGAGATCCAGAGCCTCCTCAGCCCGACAGGAAGGTCGAGGTGCTGCGGGAGATGGAGCAGAAGCGCGACCTCCTCGTCGAGATCGACGAGAAGGGGAACAAGAAGGACAAGAAGGGCCCCTAGCGCTGCACCGCCTCGGCGAGGACCTCCTGGATCGCCTCGTCGAGCACCGCCATGGTGAACGGCTTCAGCAGCAGGCGGCGCAGCCCCATGTCCCGCGCGCGCTCCTCCTGCAGCGCCGTGCCGTAGCCGGTCGCCATCACGATCGGCATGTCCGGGCGCAGCCGCAGGATCCGCTCCGCGAGGTCCGCGCCGCTGAGCTGGGGCATGGTGAGATCGGTGACCACGATGTCGTAGCTCTCCGGGTGAGCCGAGAAGTCGAGCCAGGCCTCCATCGGAGACGCGAAAGCGGTGACCCGGTAGCCGCGCGCCTCGAGCTGCGAGCGCATCAGCTCGGCGAGCGCCGGCTCGTCGTCCACGCAGAGCACGCGCTCCCCGTGCCCCCCCGCCGACTCGGTGCGCGGGCGGGACTTCGAGAGGACCGTCTCGGCCAGCGCCGGGAAGAAGATCCGGAACGAGGTCCCCACGCCGGGCGTGCTGTCCACCTGGATGGCGCCTTCGTGGTCCTTGACGATCCCGTGGACGACCGACAGCCCCAACCCCGTTCCCTCCCCCGGCCCCTTCGTCGTGAAGAACGGGTCGAAGATCCGCTCCATGACGTCGGGGGTCATCCCGCACCCGGTGTCCGCGACCTCGAGGCGGATCCACCGCCCCGGGCGCAGGTCCGCGTGCGTGGCGGCCGCCGCCCCGTCCAGCTCGACGCTCTCGCAGCGGACGCGGAGGAACCCCGGTCCGCTCTTCATCGCCGCCGCGGCGTTGGCGGCGAGGTTCATCACCACCTGATGGATCTGCGTCGGGTCGGCGAGCACGGGAGGAAGGTCCGGCGCCACCGCCGCGTCGATCTCGATCGAGGCAGGGATCGCCGCGCGCAGGAGCTTCAGCGCCTCCTCCACCGCAGCGCCGAGCGACGTCGCCGAGCGGACGCGCTCCTGTCTCCGGCTGAAGGTCAGGATCTGCGAGACCAGCTCCTTCGCGCGCGCGCCCGCCTTGGCGATCTCTCCCAGACGCTCCTCGGCCTTCGCCTGCCCGCGGAGCTGCGACGAGAGGAGCTCCGTGTATCCGATGATCGCCGTCAGGATGTTGTTGAAGTCGTGCGCGATCCCGCCGGCGAGCGTCCCGATCGCCTCCATCTTCTGCGATTGACGCAGCTGCTGCTCCAGCCGCTCGCGCACCGTCTCGGCCTGCTTGCGCTCCCCGATGTCGCGCACCGTCGCGACGACCTCGTCGGGGCCGCTGCGGACGATCCGCGCCTCGAAGTAGCGGGTGTGGCCGTCCACCGGGAGCGAGTACTCCTGCGTGACCACGGCACCCGTGTCGATCGCGCGGCCGATCGCGTCCATGACCGCCGCGCGATCGCGGGCGGGAACGGAGGAGGAGGCCAGATTCGACCCGATGATCCCCTCGGGAAGGACGAACGTGCCGCCGCGCGGCGCGGCGAAGTCGAGGTAGGTCCCGTCGCGCTGGATGCGGAAGACCAGATCGGGGATCGCGTTGAGGAGGGCGCGCTGCCGCGCCTCCGCTTTCTGGAGGGCTTCGTTGGCGTCGCGAAGCTGCGCCGTGCGCTCGACGACGCGCGCCTCGAGCTGCTCGGAGAGGGCGCGGATCTCGGACTCGACGCGCTTCCTGTCGGTGATGTCCTCCGCCAGTCCCACGATCCGGTAGATCGTCCCCATCTCGTCGCGCAGCGGGAAGGCGCGGTCCCGGATCCAGCGCAGCGTGCCGTCCGGCCGGACGATCCGGTATTCCTCGTCGTACGTCCCCTCGGCCTGCTTGTTGAGCGCGGCGTGGATGACCCGGTCCCGGTCGTCCTCGTGGATCGCGGCCAGCCAGTTGCGGGGGCTCGCGTACAGCTCGGCGCACGGCCGTCCCCAGATCTTCTCGTACGCCGGGCTGACGTAGATCATCCGGTTCTTGTCCGGCGGCGTGATCCAGAACACCTCGTCGATCGTCTCGGCGATCTGCCGGAACCGCTCCTCGCTCTCGCGGTTGGCGGACTCGGAGCGCTTGCGGGCCGTGATGTCCCGCATGATCACCTGGATCGCGGGGCCCGCCGGGTCCGGGTAGAGGGTCGCGGCGACCTCGACGTCGAGGGGCACGCCGTCGAAGCGGATGTAGCGGCGCTCCTGGAAGGTGGTCGCGCGCTGGCCGTCGAGCACCTCCGCCATGCGCGCGAGGATCGCCGGATGGTCGTCGGGATGGGCCAGGTCGAGCACCGACCGGCCGATCAGCTCCGACTCGTCGCGGGCGCCGAGCAGGGCGACGGCGGCGGGGTTGGCGAAGACGACCCGCTGGGACTGGAGGATCAGAACGCCGTCGGGGGAGAGGTCCACGAGGCGGCGGTACCGGTCCTCGCTCTGCCTGAGCGCTTCATCGCTGCGCCTGCGGCCGTCGCTTCGGAGTTCCGCCACGAAACCAGTGTACGCCCTCCCTGCGCTAGACTCACCCGCCCTCATGGAACCGATCCTCCCGGAGGTCTTCACGATGCGCCTCGTCCTGCTCGGGCTCTTCCTCGCCGTCTCGCTCGCGCCGGTTGCCCTCGCGGCGTCCAGGGACCCGCACCCCTTCGAGGTCCGCGACCTGGTCGCGTTCGACCGGATCTCGGAGCCGCGCCTGTCCCCCGACGGCCGCTGGATCGTCTTCACGGTCTCCGCGGTGGACCTCGACGCCAACAAGCGCCGCTCCGACCTGTGGATCGTGGGCGCCGACGGGAGCGGGGCGCGCAAGCTGACGCAGCACGAGGCGGCGGACACGAGCGCGCTGTGGGCCGAAGACGGCCGCGCGCTCTACTTCCTCTCGACGCGGTCCGGCTCGTCCCAGATCTGGAAGCTCGCGCTCGACGGCGGCGAGCCGCAGCCGGTGACCTCGCTTCCGCTCGACGTCGGGAGCTTCGCGCTCTCCCGCGACGGCTCGAAGATCGCGCTCTCGATGGAGGTGTTCCCGGGCGCCTCGGTCGCCGACACCAAGAAGCGGCTCGACGAGGAGGGCGCGCGCAAGGCGTCGGGGAAGATCTACGACGGCCTCCTCTTCCGCCACTGGGACGCCTGGGCGGACGGGCGCCGGTCGCACCTCTTCGTCATGCCCGCGAGCGGCGGCGATCCGGTGGACGTCATGCGCGAGATGGAGGCCGACGCTCCGTCGAAGCCTTTCGGCGGGAACGAGGAGTACACGTTCACTCCGGACGGTGGCGCGGTCGTCTTCAGCGCCCGCGACGTCGGACGCGAGGAGGCCTGGTCCACCAACTTCGATCTGTTCGTCGCGCCCGCCGACGGGCGCGCGAAGGCGCGCAACCTTACGGCCGCGAACAAGGCCTGGGACTCGTACCCCGTCTTCTCGCCGGACGGGAAGACGCTCGCGTATCTCGCGATGAAGCGTCCCGGGTACGAGTCCGACCGGTTCCGGATCGTGCTGCGGTCGTGGCCCGACGGCGCCGATCGCGTGCTCACGGAAGGGTGGGACCGATCCCCCTCGATGCTCGCCTGGTCGCCCGACGGACGGGAGATCTACGGCGTCGCCGACGACCTCGGACAGACGGCGCTCTTCGCCGTGGACGCGGGAAGCGGCCGCGCGCGCACCGTCTGGCCGAAGGGGCACGTGCAGGCGCCGATCGCGGCGGAGGGGCGGGTGATCTTCCAGATGGACAGCCTCCTCGGCCCGGCGGAGCTGTACGCGTGCAAGCCGGACGGAACCGCGCTCCAGAAGCTGACCAAGCTCAACGACGGGAAGCTGGCCGCGGTCAAGCTCGGCGCGCCGGAGCAGATGAGCTTCAAGGGGGCGCACGGCGACACCGTCTACGCATGGATCGTCAAGCCGGTGGACTTCGACGCCTCGAAGAAATACCCGGTCGCGCTCCTGATCCACGGCGGACCGCAGGGGTCGTTCGCCAACGACTTCCACTATCGATGGAACCCGCAGGCGTACGCCGGGCGGGGGTACGCGGCCATCATGGTGGACTTCCACGGATCGACCGGGTACGGCCAGGCGTTCACCGACGCGATCAACCACGATTGGGGAGGCGCGCCGCTGGAGGACCTGAAGGCGGGGCTCGCGGCCGCGCTGGCGAAGTACTCGTGGATGGACGGCGAGCGGGTCGCCGCGCTCGGCGCGAGCTACGGCGGCTGGATGATCAACTGGATCGCCGGGAACTGGCCCGACCGCTTCCGCTGCCTCGTCGCGCACGACGGGAACCTCGACGAGCGGTTCGCCTACTTCGCGACCGAGGAACTCTGGTTCCCCGAGTGGGAGCACGGCGGGACGCCGTGGGAGTCGCCGGCGGGATACGCGAAGCACAACCCGGTCGATCACGTCGCCAAATGGAAAACGCCGACACTCGTCATCCACGGCGGCAAGGACTACCGCGTGGTCGAGACTGGAGGGTTCGCCACCTTCACCGCGCTCCAGCGTAAGGGGATCCCGTCGCGCTTCCTCTACTTCCCCGACGAGAACCACTGGGTCCTCAAGCCGCAGAACAGCATCCTCTGGCACGACACCGTCCTGGACTGGCTGGACCGCTGGACCAAGCGCGGAGGAAAGCCGTAGAAACCGGTGGCGGCGGGCGCCGCCGCGCGGTTAATTTCGGCCCGGAGGTTTCGACATGACGCGCCATCGGTCCTCGTGGATTCTCATCGTTCCGATCCTCGCCCTCGCGGCGGCGCCGTTCGCTTCCGCGGACGACGACGATCGAGGGCAGTCCCGCGTCCAGCGCGGCTTCAGGCTCGCGCCCGTGCACCTGAACCTGCGCGGCAAGAATCGGGATCTCGTCGGGCTCGGGAGCTACATCGTGAACGCGCAGGGTGGTTGCAACGATTGCCACACCTGCCCGCCCTACACGCCGGACCACGATCCGTTCACGGGAGGGGACGGGCAGCCCAACGCCGAGAACTACCTCGCCGGCGGGACATCGTTCGGTCCGTTCGTGTCGCGCAACATCACCCCCGACGACAGCGGGAAGCCGGCCGGCCTGACGCGCGAGGAGTTCATCCGGCTGATGCGCACCGGCCACGATCCCGACAACCCCGGCGAGCTCCTCCAGGTGATGCCCTGGCCGATCTTCGGAAGGATGATCGACCGCGACCTGAAGGCGGTGTACGAGTACCTGCGGTCGATCCCGCACGCCGAGACCGGCGAGGGGTGCACGCCGCCCCCTGAGGAAGACTAGCCGAGCAATCGGCGCAGCATCTCGAGAGCCTCGTCGCGCGAGCGGATCTCCCCCCGGTCGCGCGCGTCCTCGATCTCGCGGATCAGCGTCCCGACGCGCGGCCCCGGCGGTACGCCGAGCGCGAGCACGTCGCGTCCCTGGACGAGCGGGAGCGGCGGCGCTTCATCGAGCCGCTCCTCCGCGATCGCCCGCGCGAACCGTAGCCCAGGGTCGAACGGGATCTCGCCCACGCCGGCGATGCCGCGCCCGCGCCAGTCCCCCTCGCAGGCCGCGAGCAGGACCTGCCAGCGCACCGGGTGGATCCGCTTGAGCAGCTTCCGCACCGCGTTCGCGTAGGAGCGGGGCTCGAGCTCGCCTCGCTCGAGCGCGTAGTAGAGCGATCCCGGGGCGAGGTGCCAGCGAACGATCGCGAGCACCGCGCGCGCGGCGTCCTCGCCGAAGCTCAGCCGGTCGAGGATCGCGCGAGCGATCGGCTCCCCCTCGACCTCGTGGCGCGGCGAGACGATCCGCATCCGGCCGTCCTTCGGCGCCTCCTGCGTCGTCGGCGCCTTGCCGACGTCGTGGACGAGGGAGCCGAGGAGGACCTGCGTCCCCTCCTCCGCGGACAGCTCCCACGCTCCCTCGCGGACCACCGCGGCGGCGCGATCGACGACCATCAGCGTGTGCGTCCACACGTCCCCTTCGGGATGCCACTCGGGATCCTGGGGCGTGTCCGCGAGCGCGGCGAGCTCGGGGAACGCGGCGCCGAGCGCGCCGACCTCGAACGCGAGCGTGAGCCCGGTCGAGGGGCGCGGCGCGCCGAGGAGCTTGCGGAGCTCCTCGGTCACCCGCTCGCGCGAAAGCTCCGCGAGATCGCCGCGCGCGACCATGCGCTTCATCAGCGAGGCCGTCTCCGGCTCGACGCGGAACGACAATCGCGCCGCGAGCTGGAAGGCGCGCCAGACGCGGAGAGGGTCCTCGGGGAAGGTCTGGGGATCGACGGCGCGAAGGACCCCCGCGTGCAGATCCTCCACGCCGCCGTGGGCGTCGAGGACCTCGCCGGTCGCCGGATCGCAGGCGAGCGCGTTGACCGTGAAGTCGCGGCGGCGCGACGCCTCCTCGAACGGGAGCGACGGGTCGCCGCGCACGGCGAACCCGCGATGCCCGGCTCCCGTCTTCGATTCGGTCCGAGGGAGCGACACGTCGAGATCGAGCCCGGGGGCGAGCGCGACGCGGAAGATCCCGAACGCGCGGCCGACCGCGTTGACCCGGTCGGGGAACAGACGCGCGAGCAGCGCCTCCAGCGGCTCGGCCGCAACACCGTACACCTCGACGTCGGCATCGTCGGTGTCCCGCTCGAGCAGGAGGTCGCGGACGTACCCGCCGACGAGCAGCGCGCGCCCCCCTTCGCCCGCGATCTCGCGCGCCAGGCGGACGACCGCGCTCATCGGAAGCTCCGCGGTCCGGCCGAGGCGCGCGCGCAGCGGGGCCGGATCCATGCGGTTCATCGCGGCGCCGGAGACGAGACGTCCACGCGGCGGGCTTGGGTGTCGATGACGATCCGTTTCCCCGCCAGCAGGTCCATTCCGAGGAACCCCGACACCTCCACGCCGCCCAGGCGGCTGCGCTGGGTGAGATCCGCGGCGTGGACCCCCGCCGCCTTGCTCCCCGAGAGATCGAGGAAGCGAAGCTCGACGCCGCGCACGAGCGTCGCGCCCCGGACGTTCCCGCCGTAGGTGCGGACGGCGGCGTCGGACGACGTCCGTGCCGCGGGCATCGCCTGCGCGAACCCGCTCCCGATCATCGAGCGGACCGCGCCCGTGTCGAAGACGAACAGCCCGTCCGGGCCGCCGGCGGCGCCGGCGCGGACCAGCATCTGCCCTTCGACGTCCCAGTACGGGGCGCCCGGGGCCTCGCCGCCGGGAGGCTCGAGCACGAGGCGTCGGCCCGGCAGGTCGATCGTCACGCGGTACCCCTGGAAGACGTTGACGCCGAGCACGCCGTGGAAGCGCCCCTGCGGATCGAACTCGCTCGTCGTCGTGGTGACGAGCACGTCGCGGAAGGCGAGCCCTCCGATCGCGAGCGACGGGAGCAGCGCGCGCGAGGACTTCGTCCGCCCCTCGCCGCCTCCGGCGAAGACCGTCTCCGACGAGAGCGGTGTCAGCCCTCCCTTCCGGACCGCGCGCTCGACGACGAAGAGTCCCGTGCTTCCCGTGTCGAGGAGCAGCCGGACCTTCTTCTTGTTGGCGAGCGCCGCCTCGACGACGTAGGCCGCATCGGAGCCGGCGAGCGGCTGCAGCGGGATCTCGAGCCGCTCGGGCTTCTCCGAGACGACCCAGACCCTCCTTTCGCCGAGG
>DASRJG010000104.1:0-6934 GCA_035649595.1 Candidatus Polarisedimenticolaceae bacterium | reverse complement strand
GAAGCCGATCCTCGCCGGCGCCGGGATCCTCGGCCTCGCGGTCGGGTTCGGCGCCCAGGCGCTGGTCAAAGATGTGATCACCGGGTTCTTCATCCTGCTCGAGAACCAGATCCGGGTCGGGGACACGATCACCGCCGCCGGATCCACCGGGGAGGTCGAATCGGTGAATCTGCGGACCACCATCCTGCGCGACGCTGATGGACGGACGCATATCATCCCGAACAGCGCGATCACCGTGGTCACGAACGCGACGCGCGACTGGTCCCGGGCGCTCCTCGACGTGGGGGTCGCCTACAAAGAGGACACCGATCGCTGCATGAGCGTCCTGCGGGAGGTCGGCGCCGCGCTCGAGCACGATCCGGCGTTCGCGCGGAAGCTCGTCGGTCCCTTCGAGTATCCCGGGGTCGTGCAGCTGGGCGAGTCCGCTGTCGTCCTTCGCGTCGTCGTGAACACGCGGGCTCACGAGGGGCCGGCCGTCCTCCGCGAGCTGCGGCGCCGGGTGAAGAAGGCCTTCGAGGCCGCGCGCATCGAGATCCCGTATCCCCACGTCAAGATCGTGCGCGATTCGGAGGAGGCGGTGTGAGGGCCGTCGCGGGGATCCTCGCGGCCGGGCTGCTCGCCGGCTGCGCGTCGCCGCGCGGCGCCGAAGGGGCGGGACGCTACTACGACCGGGAGCTCGCTGGCCGCGCGGCGCCGCTGCTGCGAGAGGCGATCCGATTCGAGACGGTGCAGGGGAACGTGGCCGCGCGGGACGCGCAGCACGCCTGGCTCGCAAAGAAGGCCTCGGAGCTCGGGCTCGCATCGCGAGACCGGGGAAAGGTCTTCGAGATCGAGCTCCCGGGACCCCCGGGCGCTCCGGTGCTCGGGCTCGTCGTCCACGGCGACGTCCAACCCGTGGACGCGAAGGCCTGGTCGATCCCGCCGTTCGAGGGGGCGATCGCGGGAGACGCCGTGCTGGGGCGCGGCGCGGCGGACGACAAGGGTCCCCTCGTCCAGGCGCTTCTCGCCATGCACGCGCTCGACCGGGCGGGGCCGCCCCGGACGCACACGATCCGTCTGCTCGTGGGGAGCGACGAGGAGAGCGACAACACCGACATCAAGGAGTACCTGGCGGCGAACGCGCCGCCGGACTACTCGCTCGTCCTCGACTACGTCTTTCCGGTCGTCGTCGGGGAGAAGGCGTGGACCGGGCTCTTCCTCGACACCGACCCCGGCCCGCGCTCGATCCCCGAGCTACCCTTCCGGGTGAAGGCGCTTCGCGCGGGTTTGTCTCCCAGCATCGTTCCGGATCGCGCGGAGCTGACGCTCCTGTGGGTGCGCGGCGTGCCGGAGTGGGGCTCGCTGGTCGAGCGCCTGAAATCGCACCCTCTCCCCGAGGGGACGCGGATCGAGACCGAGCAGCCGCTCGGGGACACGAAGCACCTGACCGTCGTGGCCCACGGCAAGGCGGCTCACGGCGGCGTCAACATCGAGGGGGGCCGGAACGCGCTCGTCGCCCTCGCCCGGGCGACCGAGGGCCTGCTGCCCTCCTCGGGAGAGAACGACCTTCTCGCCTTCGCGCGGATGGCGGGGCGGGACCTGTACGGCACCGGGCTCGGGCTGGCCGAGAGCGATCCGATCTGGGGGCGCTACCTGGTCAACGTCGCGACCGTGAAGCCGCAGGACAACGGGACGCTGCGGCTGCAGATCGTCCTGCGACGCCCGCCCCCTCGCAACGGAGCGCAGATCAAGGAGTACCTCACCCGGCGGGTGCGCGAGTTCAACGCCCGCACCGGGGCGAAGCTCCGCGTGGACGGCTACTGGGACGACGAGCCGCTGGCGTTCGACCCGGAAGGGAAGCTCGTGCGCCGGCTGCTCGCGGCCTACGCGCGGGTGACCGGCGAGGCGCGCAAGCCCGCCGTCGCGGGGGGCGGGACGTACGCCAAGCGCCTCCCGAACAGCATCGCCTTCGGCATGTGGTTTCCGGACAAGCCGTACCCGGGACACGACGTGGACGAGAAGATCCCGATCGCGGATCTCCACCGGGGAGCCCGGATCCTGATCGAGGCGCTGTCGGACGTCGCGTGCGGCCCCAAGATCGAGGCGCCGTTCGCGCGCTAGCCGCCGGGGAACTCCGTATCCAGCGCCGCGGCGCACGCGATGAGCGCGCGGTGCGCCGCCGTGTGCTTGAGCAGCGTCATCTTCTCCCCATCCACCTTCATGCGGCCGGTGAGGATGGCGGTCGCTGCGAGCGACTTTCCCTCGAGCACGTCCCGCCAGACGCCGAAGGGCGCGCGAAGGCCGAACCCCGCCTCGCCGTGCGAGGGGCCGTCGATGAACCGCGCCCCGCGGCAGGTCCCGCGGTCGAGGAGGATCAGGAGACCCATCGTCGACGGCAGCGCCGCGTCCGCGTCGAAGACGAGAAGGATGTTGCCGTTGAACCCGTCCCCCCACTTCGCGGCGGCGTTCTTGTACTCGCTCGAGCCGTTGATCTCCGCGACGAGGGCGTTCGCCCAGGCGTCCGTGCCGAAGGTGAGCGGCACGATCAGGCCTCGAAGGGCAGGAAGCCCGGGTTGAGGATGTGGTCGGGATCGTAGCGGCGCTTCAGCGCGACCATCTCGCCCCATCGCGTGCCGTAGTGCTCCTTCCACTCTTCGGGGGTGAAGTTCACCCAACCCGACAGGTACCGCTTCGCGCCGAACATCACCATGAGACGGCTCACGTTCTCGAAGCGCTCGCGCATCTCCTCCCAGTAGCGCTGCGGGACCGCGGGGAGGAGGCCGAACCCGACGAGGTTGTCGCCCGGAGGGACCATGAAGTTCTTCGACCGCGAGGTCGTCCCCTTGGCCGGCCAGAGGAGGACGTGGCCGCCCACCTGGATCCCCGGCGGCGTGTCCTGCAGCACCTGCTCGATGCAGTCCGCCGCGGTCTCCCACGGGAGGATGCACTCGATCCACGGGTGCATGAACTCCCAGGTCCCCGCCTTCTTCCACAGCTCGAAGACCGGGACCATCCGCTCCAGGAAATCGATCGTCGGGCAGTCGTCGGTGTAGAGGTTGTCGTAGGGGCGGAGCCCTTCGAGCAGCGCGCGGTCGTCGGGCGGCGCACCCTCGTCGTATTCGACGGTCAGATGGAACGGGTAGAACCACTTCGCGAAAACCTGGCGCTTGCCGGCGACAGGCCGCGTCCCCTGGGCGCAGGGGGCGCCCCACGACTCCAGGTGGTCCCATCGCCCCGAGTCCATCGACCGCCGCGCGTCCTCGAGGAACACGCGGAGGTCGTCGTAGAGCAGGTAGTAGGTGCGGGACATCGGCTTCATGCGGCGCAGCTGGAGCCGCGCGCGCGTGATGATCCCGAACTGTCCGAGCCCGGCGATCGCTCCCCAGAACAGCTCGGGGTTGCGCTCGGGGGAGCAGGTCTCGACCTCCCCCGCGCCGGTGACGACGTCCATCTCGACGACGTTGTCCCCCTGCGACCCGTACTTGAACGAGGCGACGCCGATCCCGGCCATCGAGAGCGTTCCGCCGACGGTGACGCCCAGGTTGTTCGTCAAGACCCGCGGGACGAGCCCCCACCGCTTCAGGTGATGGGTGAGATCGCGCCAGACGACCCCGGGCTCCACGTCCACGGTCATCCTCGTCTCGTCCACCGGCCCCATGCGATCCATCGATTTCATCTCGAGCAGGACGCCGTTCCGGTTGATCGCGAGCTGCGATTGCGAGTGGGCGGAGCCCCGATTGGAGAGCGACAGCTTGTGCTCACGGCAGAACGCGATCGTGGTCGCGACGTCCTTCTGCGACGCGGGGCTCACGATGAAGCGCGGCGTCCAGTGGAAGATCCGACCGTAGTTGGTGAGCTGCTCCGCCGTGAACTGCTCGGGCGTGGTGACCGTCCCCTCCAACGCTGCGACCAACGGGGCGTAGAGCTTGTCCATGGGGCGTCATATTATCGGATCAGTCCTCGGCGGGCTCCCCGCCCGGGGCCATCTTGACGATCCGCGGTTGGAACGAGGCGAGCGGCTCGACGAGGTCGCTCTGCGCCGCCATGACGCGATCGATGTCCTTGTAGACCATCGGCACCTCGTCGAGCCCCGCCGAGATCAGCTCGACGCCGCGCCGCTCGAGGACCGGCCTTACCTCCGCCCACGCGAAGGTCTTCTTCGCCTGCGTGCGGCTCATCACGCGTCCGGCGCCGTGCGCGGCGGAGCTCATCGAGGCGCGGCTCCCCTTTCCGCGAACGACGTAGGTGGGGCTCGCCATCGACCCGGGGATCACCCCCAAGACGCCCTCCCCGGCGGGGGTCGCCCCCTTGCGGTGCACGACGACCTCCCGGCCGTCGTGGGTCTCCTTCCAGGCGAAGTTGTGGTGGTTCTCGAGATCGAGGACCACCCGCGCGCCGAGCCGCGCCGCGATGTGGCGATGGATGCAGGCATGGTTGGCGGCCGCGTAGGCGCCCATCAGCTCCATCGCCGCCCAGTACTCCCGCCCCGGCTCCGAGGCGAGGTCGAGCCAGGCGAGATGGCGCATCTCGCGGGGGAGATCGCGGCGCAGGTCCATCGCGAGCTTGCTGTAATGCGAGGCGACGGCGGCGCCGGTCCCCCGGCTGCCGCTGTGCGAGAGCAGGGCCAGGTACTCGCCGGCGGGGATCCCGAGCCGATCGTCGTCGACCCGGAACGATCCGAATTCCACGAAGTGGTTCCCGCTGCCGCTCGTCCCGAGCTGCGACCAGGCGCGATCGCGGCTGCGCCGCGTCGCCTCGGTCACCGACCAGTCGAGATCCATCACCGGATGCTCGCGCCGCTTCCGGAAGGCGGCGCCGACGCCGAACCGCGTCTCCTCCTCGATCGCCCCCCGCAACCGTGCCGGGTCGCTCTCGAGGGTCGCGACCGGCATGTCGTAGACCGAGAGCTTCACGCGGCAGGCGATGTCCACGCCCACCGCGTACGGGATGACCGCGTCCTCCGTGGCGAGCACGCCTCCGATCGGAAGCCCGTACCCCTGGTGCGCGTCGGGCATCAGCGCGCCGCGGACGGCGACGGGGAGCCGGCACGCGTTCGCCATCTGCGCGACCGCCCCGGGCTCCAGGTCATCCCCCCATTGCTTCCAGGGGGCGGCCATCAGACGACCTCGATCCCGCCCGCGGGACCGGCGATCACCTCTCCCACGACCCAGGCCGTCTCTCCCGCCGCGCGGAACGCTGCGAGCAGGGGGTCCGCCCCCTCGGGCGCGACCGCGGCGAGGAGCGGCCCGGAGGTCTGCGGATCGTGCAGGAGCGCGGACTGCCAGGACGGGAGGTCGCGCGGCCGCTCGACGAAGGGGGCGTAGTACTCCTCGTTCCGCCGGCCCCCTCCGGTGACGGCGCCCGCCTCGGCGTGCGCCCGTACGCCCGGGAGCACCGGGAGGGCGTCCAGCCGGAACCGCAGCGCGACCCCCGAGAGGTGGGCCATCTCGTGACCGTGCCCGACGAGGGAAAAGCCCGTGACGTCGGTCAGCGCGTGGACACGAGGATGGGCCTCGACGAAGAGCTTCGACGACGCGGCCGAGAGCCGCGTCATGCTCGCAACCGCTGCGGCCATCTCTTCGTCCGACGCCCGCTCCCTCTTTCCGGCCGTCGTGATGATCCCCGTCCCGAGCGGCTTGGTGAGAAGCAGGATGTCCCCGGGCCTCGCGCCCGACTTCGAGAGGACCCGGTCGGGGTGGACGATCCCCGTGACCGCCAGCCCGTACTTCGGCTCGCGGTCGGTGGTCGTGTGCCCCCCCGCGATCACGGCGCCGGCCTCGCGGACCTTCTCTCCTCCGCCGCGCAGGATCTCCGCCAGGATCTCCGGGTCCAGGTCGTCGGGGAAGGACGCGAGGTTGATCGCGAAGAGCGGCGTCGCTCCCATCGCGTAGACGTCCGAGAGCGCATTGGCGGCGGCGATCGCCCCGAACGTGTACGGATCGTCCACGACCGGGGGGAAGAAATCAGCCGTGTGGACGAGCGCGCGCTCGTCGTCGAGACGCCACACGAGCGCGTCGTCGGGAGGCGAGAGCCCCCGCAGCAGATCCGGATACGCCGCTGCGTCGAACAGGTCCGCGAGTGGGCGCAGCACCTGCGCCAGGGCCTGCGGCCCCATTTTGCTCGCTCAACCGGCGCAGGCGGCGTAGCTGGTCAGGCGAATCGTCTTGTTCGTCCGGGCCATCTTCATCAGCGTACCAGCTTGGCCTTCGACCGTGTGTCGTGTCGGATCGTGTCGGATTCTCCGACATGCCCCCGACACTCCGTCCCGGCCCCGCCCCGACTTCCCGCGCTTTGTTCCCCGGCTTCCCCCGCCGAGCGCCTGGCCTCCGGCTTGCGATGGCCCCGGCCAGGGAGACCGACCATGACGAAGCGGACGTGGATCCTGGGTGGGGACGGAACGACGCGGGGATGGTCCGCGCTCCTTTCGGTCGCACTGGCGGGGATGCTGGTCGCGGCGCCCGCGCTCGCCGCGGGAGGCGCGATCGCGGAGACGCTGGAGAACGTCGCCGACGACCTCCTCGAGATCACCGGATCCACGACCCCCAACACGATGGTGGACGTCATCGTCGGGAGCGAGGGGCCGCTCTCGGCCCAGGATCAGCTGCGGATCCAGGCGATGATCGCGTCGCTCGGCGGCACGGTCACGAAGTCGAGCTTCACGTCGTTCAACGGCTACTGCGCGCGCGTCCCCGCCGGGAAGGTTCCGGACCTCGCCCACGATGCCGACAGCAAGCACGTCGCGCCGAACCGCCACGTCCGTCCGACCATGGACGTCGCGCTCCCGACGATCGGGGGCAGCAATCCGCCCGCCGGCTCTCCCTCGCTGCTCGACCTCCTCGCGCCGGTCATGGCCGCCACCGCGAACGCCCCGACGTACACCGGCAAGAACGTGACGGTGGCCGTGATCGACTCGGGGATCGGGTCGCATGCCGATCTCAAGACTCCTCTCGGCGTC
>DASRJG010000103.1:0-5404 GCA_035649595.1 Candidatus Polarisedimenticolaceae bacterium | reverse complement strand
GTACACCGACTGCATCGGCGGGCACTCGCCGATCAGGTGCTGCCGCTTCTGGAGCGACGTGCGCAGGATCACGTTCTCGCGCTCCAGCGACGCGCGCCGCTCCTCCTCGCGCCGGATGCGGTCCTCCTGCTCGCGGATGTTTTCGATCGTGAGCGCGAGATACCCCGCGATCCCCTCGAAGAGCGCGAGGTCCTTCGCGCTGTACTCGCGCGTCTTGGCGCGGCTGTCGACGTACAGGACGCCGAGCCGCTTCTCGCCGATCTTCAGCGGCGCGCACATCACCGTGCGGAGGTGGTAGATCTCCACGCTCCGGCTCTGGAAGGGCTCCGCCTCCTGCGCGGAGTCGAGCAGGAAGATCGCCTTCCCCGAGTCGAACACCTGGCGCGGGATCGAGCGGCTCATCCCCGCGACCTCCGGCAGCGTCTTGCGCTCCGCGTCGCGCGCGAGCCGGACCCGCAGCTCGCCCCCCTCCATCACGAAGAGCACGCCGCGCTCCGCCTGCGTGATCTCGACGAGGTTGTCCATCGCGGTCCGCAGGAAGTCGTCGATGGTGGGCGCGGCCGACGCGCCGATCAGGGTCTCGATCAGGATCTGCACGCTCCGGTCGCGGAGCGGGATCGCCACCGTGGACTCCTCGGGCGCGCGCCGGGGCTCGTCGACCCCGGCGGGAGCGTCGACCTTGAACGTGATCGTGGCGCCGCCGATGCCGATGAGGTCGCCGTCGGTGAGCTCCTTCTCGTCGATCTTCAGGCCGTTGACGAACGTCCCGTTCGAGGAGCGCTCGTCGACGATCCGCCACCCGCGGCCCGCGCGCCGCACCGTGCAGTGCTTGCGCGACGACTGGTCGGTCTCGAGCTGGATCGGGTTCTGGCGCGACCGGCCGATGCTCAGCTCCTCGTCGCCCAGGGGGAACGTCCGCTCGGCGCCGAGTTCCCGCACGATCAGGTAGGGCATGGAATTCGGATTATAACTGACGAACCAGCTCGAACGTCCCCCGCCCGGCCTTGCGCTCCTCGGCATGGAGCGCCAGGAGCGGGTCGAGCAGGGCCGCGCCCTCGGGCGACTCGACCGCGAACCGGAACGACCAACCCGCCGGCGGCCGCTTGCGGGCGTGGATCTTGCGGAGCGTCCCGAAGAGGGCGCGGGCCCGCTCGGGATTGAACGAGCCCCGCACGACGAGGTCGTCCTCGACGATCGAAGCCGCCTCGTCGAACCGGTCGAAGAGCGCGCGGAGGCTGGTCGACCGGGCCGGGACGCGATGGGCGAAGGGCTGCTCCTCCGTTCCGTCCGCCGTGACGCGGATCTGCACCGCGTCGGGGTCGCCCGACGCCTTCGCCCCGAGCTCCTCCGCGTGCAGAAACCGGTACGGTTCGGCGATGCCGGCCTTGTCGAGCCGCGTGAAGACCTCCTGCTCGGCGTCGGGATAGGCCGGCAGGACGCCGGGCCCGTCCGGCCCGAACAGGCCCGCCGGTTCCGTCGTCTCCTCGACGCGCTTTCCCAGCTTGAACCGCTGGATTCGGAACGCGAGCGAACGGCCGGCGAGTCCGAACCAGAACGCGTCGGCCTCGAGAGCCCGCGACAGGTACTGCGCGATGCCGGGCGCGGAGTTGTTCCCCTCGGAGTAGATCCCGATCCAATTCCCGGGGCTCGCGACGAGCACGATCCGGACGCTCGATCCGAGCTCCTTCGCCCCGGCCGAGAAGTAGCCGGCCGCGGTCGACGCGGCGCCGGCGATGTCGGGATATCGCACGAACGCGTGCGCGAGGTTCAGACTCACGAGCCCATCTTAGTAAACTGTCTGAACATGTTGGCCTTGGTGACCGGCGGCACGGGATTTGTCGGAAGCCATCTCGTCGAAGAACTGCTGGCCCGCCAGTGGCGCGTCCGCTGCACCGTCCGATCGACCAGCAAGCTCCGCTGGCTCGAGGGCAAGCCGGTCGAGACCGTCAAAGCCGACCTCCTCGAACCCGGGTCGCTGGCGGCGGCGGGCCAGGGCGTCGACGTCGTCATCCACGTCGCGGGCGTCCTGCGTGGCGAGAACTACGCCGAATACCGCCGCGGCAACGTCGAGGCGACGCTCAATCTCCTCGGCGCGACTGAGAAGGCGAAGCGGTTCGTCTACGTGAGCTCGATCACCGCGTGCGGCCCGTCGCCCGACGGCGAGCCGCTCACGGAGGACCGCCCCGTCGCGCCGATCTCGCTCTACGGCCGGTCGAAAGCCGAGGCCGAGGAGGCCGTGAGGTCGCGCCCCGGCTTCACGATCGTCCGTCCGCCGGTCGTGTACGGTCCGCGCGACGAAGGGATGCTCGACCTCTACAAGACCCTGGCGCGGGGGATGCGGCCGGAGATCGGCGGCCCCAAGTTCACCAGCCTCGTCCACGTGCGCGATCTCGCGCGCGGCATCGCGCTCGCGGCCGGCGACGCGGGGAGCGGCAGGACGTTCTTCCTGTCGAACCGCGAGGCGGTCTCGTTCAAGGAGCTCGCGGGGCTGATCCAGCGGGGACTCGGGAAGCGCGCGATCTCGGTGCCCATTCCCGACCGCGTCGTGCGGTTCCTCGGCGGCCTGGCGGAGGACGTCACGCGCGTGACGGGCGGGGGCGGCTTGTTCTCCCGCGACAAGGCGCTCGAGATGACCCAGAAGTACTGGACGTGCTCACCCGCGCTCGCCAAGAAAGTGCTCGGCTGGGAGGCGACCATCACTCCGGCGGAGGGATTCAAAGAAACTCTCGCTTGGTACAAGGCTGAACGGCTCATTTGAACGATGACGGATGACGGATTGCGGATGACAGTGCGCTACTCGCCCATCGCACCAACGGCCGCCCTAGGCCGCTTTCGCGGATGGCATTCCGTCATCCGTCATCGGTCATCCGTCATCGCTACTTGGAATCGAGGACCTTCCTAGCTTCCGCCGGTATCTCGACTTTGGTTGTGTCGTAGTCGGTGATCGTCATCGTCCGCGTCGCAATCAACACGACCGTGCTCCCCTGGATCGACGCCGTCACCTTCGCGGAAAGCTCCAGCTTGAGGATCCGGCCGTCGCCGTCGATCCAGGCCCGGGCCGACCCCACGGGCCGCTCGATCGGAATGCGGTCCATCCATTTGCCCATCGGGAAGAGCGACTGGACCAGGTCGCGCGAATACTCGGCGTTGAACTCGGCCTCGTAGAGCCTGGCCGGCTTGTCCCCGACCGACTCCTTCGCGTCGGAGCGCTTCACCGCGGAGACGGAGCGGGACCAGGCGGCCAGGTCCTCGTGCGGGGGCCGCGGCGGACGCGACCCCGCGAGGCCCTGGTACAGGAGCCGCTGGACGTCGGCGCCCTCGTCCTTGACCGCCTTCCATTCCGACACGGGCCGCATCGCCGTCTTGCCGCCCGCGGTGACGAACTCGAACGCGTCGGTCTTCACCCACGCGCCCGCGTCCCGGTCGTACTTGCCCTCGAACCGGACGGCGTCGCCCCCGCCGGCGCGGTCGAGGCCCTCGGGGAGGACCAGGCGGGTCTCCCCCCGGAACGTGCAGCTCTTCGCCTCCGCGGCCTTCTTCGCGGCGGCGAGCAGCTCGCCCTTTTCGTCGAGCAGGAAGACGAGCGACAGAACGGCTATGGCGATCATGGCATCCTCCGGGTACTACGACATGGTACGGCAACGGCAACCCCCGGCGAAGCGCGAGCCGGGGACCCGCCGATGGGCGATGGGCTTCCCGATTCCCTTCCGCCTTGCGTGATCACCGCATCGGCTCCACCCCCTGATTCCTGATGCCCGATGCCAGATGCCCGGTTTCTATTCAGCTTTACTTCAAAATTTCACCTTGATAGAGTCGGCCCCATGGCATCTCCGGCGAGCGACGCGGGCGACTTCTCGCTCATCGTCGTGGAAGTCGACGCCGCGATCATCGACGAGGCGGCGGAATCGCTCTCGGAGGCGTTCCGCCTCGATCCCGGGGTGACCCAGCAAGTCCTGCGCAGCGCGCCCATCGTCTTCGCGCGCGGCCTGACCAAGCACGAGATCAAGGCGATCACGCCGAAGCTGGTGGATCTCTCGAAGATGGGAATCGAGTGGCGCGTCACGGCGAGGCCGACCGGCAAGCTGCCCAAGCTGAACTGGCCCGTCCGGCCCCAGTTCACGGCGGGAAATTCCGGGGGCGCGGCGCTGACGCCCGCCTTCGACTGGCAGGACTCGGCCTTCGTCTGCCCCTCGTGCGGCGAGGCCTTCGTCTTCAAGCGGCTCGGGACGCTGCCGCTGGGCGGCACGCCGTCGGAGGAGCCGGCCCCGGCGGCCGCGGAGGAGGCGCCCGCGACGACGAACGACAAGTACAGCGTGACGCTGCCCGCGGTCAACGATCCGGTCAAGGCCGAGAAGGCGGCGGAACTGATCGCGCGGTTCCAAGGCATTCCGGTCGACGATGCGCGCGCCCTCACGTCGCAGCCCGTCATCGACGTCGCGAAGAACGTCTCGCGCACGGACGCCCAGCTGATTCTCGAGGAGTTCAAGCGCTATCGCCTGTTCGGCAGGATGTCGAAAGCCCACTGATCAGAAATCAGACATCAGACATCCGACATCAGTCCGACTCCCTTAATTCTGATGACAGTTACAGAGCATCTGGAAGGGCGCACCTCGGTCATCGCGGCGATCGAGGCCCGCAGACGCACCGTCCACGAAGTGCTCGTCGCCCGCGACGCCAAGCCCGACAAGGTCGCCGACGTCCTCGACGCGGCGACCCGCGCGCGCGTCCCGGTGCGCCGGGTCGCGATCGAGGAAGTCGAGAAGCTCGCCCACGGGCGGACCCACGGCGGAGTCGTCGCCGCCTGCTCGCCGCGGCCGCTCGACACCGCGGCCGACCTCAAGAAGCTCCTCGCCGCCCTGAAGGAGCCGCCGCTCCTGCTGGTGCTGGACGGCGTCGACGACCCGCGCAACCTGGGCCTGTGCCTGCGCGCCGCCGAGGCGCTGGGGGCGCACGCGGTCCTCCTGAGGAAGCGCGCCTGGGACTTCGACAACGTCGAGGTCGCGCGGCCCTCGTCGGGCGCGTTCGAGCGGATGACGCTCGTCCTCTTCGACGGCACGGCGCTCCTGGAGTCGCTCCCGATGCCGCGGATCGCGTGCCTCGCGAACGCGGTGAAGTCGATCCACGAGGCCGACCTCGCGGGGCCCGCGGCGATCGTCGTGGGCGGCGAGAAGCGGGGGATCTCGGCGGCGGTGCGCGCGGTGTGCGACCGGCGGATGCGGATCCCGTCGAAGCCGGGCGCGGCGAGCCTGCCGCTCACGCACGCGGCGGCCGTCGTCTTAGCGGAGGCCCTGCGGCAGAGACTTCAGGCGCGGAAGTAGCCACTCCATCGGCAGGCCGATCACGTTCGTGAACGACCCGTCGATCCGCTCGATGAGCGGATCGCGACCCTTGCGCACGTAATAAC
>DASRJG010000102.1:0-9222 GCA_035649595.1 Candidatus Polarisedimenticolaceae bacterium | reverse complement strand
GCGGTCGCGGCTCGAGGCCTACACCGTGGCGAACGTTCGCGCGACCTGGGAGCGCCCCGCGCCCGGCTCGGGGGCGCGTCGCGGCACGCCGGGCGTTTTCATCGAGGCGAGGAACGTCCTCGACGAGGGCTACGCGACGCGCGGGATCTACGCCGGCGCGGATTTCGTGACGCCCGCGCCGGGACGGCGGTATCTTGCCGGCGTGTCGTGGCGCATGTGATCGCCGCGCGAGGAGCGTCCGTGCCGCGCCTCACCAAGATCTACACGAAGACGGGGGACGGAGGGACGACCGCCCTCGGCGGCGGACAGCGGGTCGCGAAGGACGCGCCGCGGATCGACGCCTACGGGACGGTGGACGAGCTGAACTCGTCCATCGGGGCCGCGCTCGCGGCGGGGCTGGAGAGCTCCGTCGCCGCCGACCTCGCCCGGATCCAGAACGAGCTGTTCCATCTCGGGAGCGACCTGTGCGCGCTCGAGGAGGACAAGGCGAGGCGCCCCGTGCCGCGTATCGAGGAGCGCCATGTCCTCGCCCTGGAGGAAGGGATCGACCGGCGGACCGCCGCCCTCGGCCCGCTCGAGAACTTCATCCTCCCGGGGGGCTCGGAGGGAGCGGCGAGGCTCCACGTCGCGCGCACGGTCTGTCGGCGCGCCGAGCGGCTGGCGGTCGCGCTCGCGCGGTCCGAGGAGGTGGGCTCCCAGGTGATTCGCTATCTCAATCGGCTCTCCGACGCGCTGTTCGTGATGGCGAGGTGGGAGAACCGCCACCGCGGCGTGCGGGACGTGATCTGGAACTCGAAGCTCTAGGCTAGAGGCGCGACGACGGCACGTCGGCGGTCTTGCGCGCGCCGATCATGAAGTGCAGGCACTGGATCAGCGTGTCGCGCATCTGCGCCCGCTCGACGATGATGTCGATCATCCCGTGCTCCAGCAGGAATTCCGAGCGCTGGAATCCGACGGGAAGCTTCTGACGGATTGTTTGCTCGATCACCCGGGGACCGGCGAATCCGATCAGCGCCTTCGGCTCCGCGACTATGAGATCGCCGAGCATGGCGAACGACGCCGTCACGCCGCCGGTCGTCGGATCGGTCAGGACGGAGATGTAGGGAATCGCCCCGTCGTCGAGCCTCGCGAGGGCGGCGGAGATCTTCGCCATCTGCATCAGCGAGAGCGCGCCCTCCTGCATGCGCGCGCCGCCCGAGCACGACACGACGATCAGCGGGCACTTCGCCTCGAGAGCGCGCTCCGCGGCGCGCGTGACCTTCTCGCCGACGACGCTCCCCATCGATCCGCCCATGAACCCGTACTCCATCACCGCGACGATCACCGGCATCCCGCCCATGAGCCCCTCGCTGCTGATGAGCGCGTCCTTCAACCCCGTCGCCTTCTGATAGCTCTCGAGGCGATCGGCGTAGGACTTCGAGTCCACGAACCCGAGGGCGTCCACGGGAGCGATCTCCGTGTCGAACTCCCGGTAGCGTCCGTCGTCGTACATCGACTCGAGCCGCTCCCGCGCGGAGATCCGGAAGTGATAGTTGCACTTCGGGCAGACGTTGGCGTTCCGTGCGACCTCTTTCTTGTAGATGATCTCCTTGCAGTTGTCGCACTTGACCCAGAGCCCTTCGGGGATCGTGATCTTGCGATCCGGCGCCGGCTGTTTCCGGGTCTTTTCCTTCTTGAACCACGCCATGTCGAGAACCTAACAGCGGCTTCCGGCGGGCGTCAAGGAGACGGCACCGCCCGCGTCTCGAGGACTCGGAGCTTCCCCGACCGCCCGACCTCCCGGAGCCCCGCGCGGACGTCCGGCGAGAGGGAGGCCCAGTCGGCGTCGTCGAGAACCACCAGCGGATCGTCGCCCCGGGCGAGGCGCGCGGGAAGCGCGCTGCCCGTCACCTTTTCCGCGACACGGTCGGCGTAGAACGTCAGGCTCGGGAGGTTCATGTCCACGAGGACGACGGCTCGCGAGGATTGCAGGGCGGGAACGGCCGCCACGAGCGGGGCCGCGCTCCGGGCCTCCGCCACCAAGCGCGGGACCCCCGCGACGACCGCCAGCAGGAACGTCATCGAGGCCGCGGCGGCCGCGGCGTAGACGATTCTGGGGGCGCTCTTCAACATCCCGTAGAGCGCGGCGAGCCCTCCCGCGCCGAAGGCGGCGGCGCCGACGTACGCGATCCCCCGCGCCCGGTCCTCCAGCCGGATCGAAGCGGCCGTCCCGAGCCCGACCGCCAGCGCGATCAGCGTCGTCGCGACGAGGCTCGGACCCGCGCGCCGACGCGTCGGATGGATCAGCTCCTGTCCGAGCTCGAAGGTGACGACGAGCGCCGCGAGCGGAGCGAGGGGAAGGATGTAGTTGGGGAGCTTCCCCTTGCTGAGCGAAAAGAACGCGAGCCCCGCAATGAACGCGGCGGCCGCGTACGGTCCGGTGGGGGAGTCCGGGTCGCGCCACCGCGCGCACGCGCGGCCCGTGCCGAGCGCGAGCGGTCCCGCCCAGGGGAGGAACGCGATCAGGCTCACCGCGAGGTAGTACCACCACGGCTGGACGTGGGCGGTTCCGGCGACCGCGCGATCGACGGTTTCGGTGCGCAGGAGCGCGACGACGTTCCGGGCGCCGATCCGCTCGATGAACACGAGCCCCCACGGGAGCACGACCGCCGCCCAGCCCAGCGCGACCGTCACGACGGTCTTCACGGAAGGGAGCACGTCCCGTCCCGTGGCCGTGCGCCCCGCGAGGATGAGGACGAGCGGCAGCGCCGCGCCCACGGGCCCCTTCACCAGGAACGCGAGCCCCAGAAGCCCGCCGATCACGGCGCTGCGCTGCAGCCCGGAGTGCTCCGGCTGCACGAGGTCGAGCGCGAGGATCGCCAGGACGTGCACCGAGAGCAGCGCGTCCAACGTGCCGATGCGCGCGATGAGCACCACCAAGGGAAACGTCATGAACACCGCGGCGCCCCAGGCGGATCCTTCGACGCCGAACCTCCGCCATCCGATCCAGGCGACGAGCAGCAGCGACACGAACGTCGAGGCCGCCGCGGGGAGCCTCGCGAGGGCCTCGCTCGGTCCGGCGACCCCGAAGAGCGCCGACTGGACCCAGTGGAGAAGCGGGGGCTTCACCAGGCGCGGGGCTCCCTCGAACGTCGGGACGACGTAGTCGCGGCTCCGCATCATCTCGACGGACGTCCGGGCGAAGCGCGCCTCGTCCGGATCGAGCAGCGGGTAGGAGCCCAGTCCGAGGAAGAGCAGCAGGAGGGCGAGCGCGAACACTCCGAGAAGCGCGAGCTTTCCCCTCTCCTCCAAACGTCCCTCCGCCGGCGGCGGTCGAGCCGATCACCGAGGCCGCGTTATGATACCGCCCGCACTCATCGAGATTCCCCATGCCTCAAGATCCCGTCGCCTGGCTCTACGCGCTCCAATCCCACGGGATCAAGTTGGGGCTCGACGGCATTCGCGGCCTGCTGGCCGTCCTGGGTCACCCCGAGCGCGCGTATCCGATCGCCCTTGTCGGCGGCACGAACGGGAAGGGATCGACCGCCGCGATGCTCGATGCGATGCTCGCCGCGCACGGGGTCCGATCGGGGCTGTACACCTCCCCGCACCTCGTGCGGCCGAACGAGCGGGTCCGTGTCGCGGGGGCGGACATCCCGGACGCGGACCTCGGGCGCGCGCTCGACGCCGTTCGGCGGGCGTGCGAGCAGGGGCTTGTGGCCGGCTCGCTGAAAGCCCACCCCTCGTTCTTCGAGGTGATGACCGCGGTCGCCCTTCACGTGTTCCGCGAGACGGGCGTTCGGGCGGCGATCCTCGAGGTGGGTCTCGGAGGACGTCTGGACGCGACGAACGCGACCGATCCGGCGGTGGCGGCGATCGTCACCGTCGATCTCGACCACACGGCGACGCTCGGATCGAGCTTCGCCGCGATCGCTCGCGAGAAGGTCGGCATCGCGCGCGCGGGCCGCCCGCTGGTGTCGGGAGTCTCGATGCCGGAGGCCGTCCAGGTCCTTCGCGAGCGCTGCCGCGAGCTCGGCGCGCCGTTCGTCGATGCGCGCACGGCGCACCTTCCGTCGGGCGTCAGACTCGCCCTCGACGGAGCGCACCAGCGCGACAACGCGCGCGTGGCGGTCGCCACGCTCGAGGCCTTCGCGCCTGCGATCGGGGTCGCGGTCGACCCGTCGGCGGTGCGCCGCGGTCTCGAGACGGTACGCTGGCCCGGCCGTCTCCAATGGCTTCCCGGCGCGCCGGCGATCCTGCTGGACGGCGCGCACAACGCCGCGGGGACGGCGTCGCTCGCCGCGCACCTGGGCTACCGAGGGGGACCGAAGCCGGTCTTGCTGTTCGGGGCGATGGCCGACAAGGACCTCGCCGGGATGATCGCGCCGCTGGCGCCGCACGTCGCCGCGCTCGTCGCCACGCGCCCCGCCGTCACGCGGGCCGCGGAGAGCCGCGAGATCGCCGACCTCGCACGCGCGGCCGGAGTCCCGTCGTGGGAGGAGCCCGTTCCCGAGCGCGCGCTCGAGCGCGCGCGCGGGCTCGCGGGGCCGGGGGGGGTCGTGCTGGTGGCCGGATCGCTGTACCTGATCGGCGAGATCCTCGGTGTCCTCGAGACGGGGAACGTTCCGGGTCCCGTACCGATGTGAACCCTCACCGATGGCGATCAAGGTCCGGTCCGAATCCCCGCTCCGCATCGACCCCGAAGCCGCCCTCGCGGGGCTCCGATGGCCCGAGGTCTTCGGCCGCGACGGCCGCGTCGAGGTCGAGATCGGGATCGGCAAGGGGCGCTTCCTGATCGCCGCGGCGTCGGCGCGACCGGACGTTCTGCATCTCGGCGTGGAGTGGTCGAACGAATACCTCCGGATCGCGGAGGGGCGCGCGCAGCGGGCCGGGCTCCAAAACGTTCGCTTCGTCCGGGTGGATGCGGGCGATCTCGTCCGGCGCGCGATACCGCCGGGATCGGTCGCCGCCTACTACGTCTTCTATCCGGACCCTTGGCCGAAGAAGCGCCATCAGAAGCGCCGGTTCCTCCAGGCGGTCAACGCCGATGCGATCGCCGACACGCTCGTCGGAGGCGGATGGCTCCACGTCGCCACCGATCACGACGAGTACTGGGCCGCGATCCAGCCGCTCCTCGACCGGCACGCGTGCTTCGAGCGCTGGAGCTCGTTCGGGGGGACCGGGTTCCCCCTGCCGGTCGAGGGGCCTCTGACCAACTTCGAGGCGAAGTACGAGGCGGAAGGGCGCAGCCGCCACCGCGGGACCTGGCGCCGGGCCGATGATTGAATCCCGCCGGAGCGGCATGTACACTCGGCGGCGCTTTGCGCTCAGGGGAGTAGCTCAATTGGCAGAGCACCGGTCTCCAAAACCGGGGGTTGCAGGTTCGATTCCTGTCTCCCCTGCCAGCGTCTCGGACGACATCGCGATCCTGATCTCGGACGTTCGCCACGGAACGAACAACGCGCTGATGGCGATCCTCGGGTACCTGGAGATCCTCCTGGCCCGCGAGGGTGAGATCTCGGACGACACGCGCGCGAAGCTGAAGCACATCGAGGGAGAGGCCTACCGGATCCGCGACCTGATCGCGCGCACGGCGTTCATCAAGCGTCCCCGCGCCTAACGGGCGGCGGAGGCGCGCTGCCGGATCGTCGCGTTCGACCGGCGCACGCCCGGACTCTCGGGATCGAAGCGAAGCGCCTCTTCCGCTTCCGCGACCGCCTCGTCGTGGCGAGCGAGGGCGGAGAGCAGCATCGCGGCGTTCTCGTGAAGGGAGGCGTTCCACGGCTCGAGCCGCAGCGCCTTGCGGTAGAGCGCGAGCGCAGCCGCGACATCCCCTCGCTGGAAGCGGGCGCGGGCCAGCTCCGCGAGCGGCCCGGCCGCCTCGGGATGGAGGTCGATCGCGGCCTGGAGAACGCGCTCCGCCTCGTCGAGATGCCTGGCGCGAAGGAGCGCCTGGCCGTGGGCCAGCGCCGCGTCGTGATCGGCCGGGTCGGCGGCGTACGCGGCGGCGTACGCCTCCGCCGCCTCGCGGTGCTTCCCCTGCGCCGACAGCGCCTTGCCCAGGAAGAAGCTCGCGGCGGGGTCCCCCAGCCCCAGCGCGATCGACTCGCGAAACGCCTTCTCGGCCCCGGGCCAGATCGACTTCTGGTTTTCGGGGGGAACGGCGTGGGCGCGCAGCGAGAGCGCCCGCGCGGTGTAGAACGCGCGATCGGCGGGCGGGAGCGCCGCGTACGCGTCCGGAAGGTAGGGCTCGACGCCGAACCGCGTGCGCGGGACGTTCGGCTCGTCGATGCGCCGGCGGATCCAGTGATCGGTGAACACCGCGTGCCGATGGTCGTCGGGCTCGGCCTTCCGCATGTGGCATTGGACGCAGTCGTCGGGCGGACGGGTCTTCGCGCGCGTCGCCTGCGGGGCCGTGCACGCGTGAGGATCGTGGCAACCCAGGCACTTCGCCGTGAAGAAGTCCGCGCCGCGGTCCGCGCGGTAGACCGTCACGTGGGGATCATGGCAGGTCACGCACTCCATCTTCCCGGCGCTCTCCGTGAAGCAGCGCGAGAGCAGGAGCCGGTCGACTTGGGCGGACAGCCCGTACTCGTGCGGCGTGGTCTCCGAGAACCGGAACGGCACCATCGCATCGGTGATCGGCTGGCCGGGCCGCCAATCCTCGAGCCGGACCTCGCGCCGCGCGACGCGCTCGGTCGCCTTGGAATCCCCCAGATGGCACTGGAAGCAGATCTGCATGCGCAGCGGCGTCGAGAGGCGCCGCGGATTGACGACCGCGGGATCCCCCGTTCCCGTCGGCGTCTCCCCGCGCGCCCACCGGGCGACGTGGAGCGAGCCGGGGCCGTGGCAGCGCTCGCAGTTGATCCCGTGAGGGATCGGATCCTCGTAGGCGTTCCGGGAATCGGGCCGGAGCGTCATGCGGCCGTTGTGACAGAACACGCAGGTCCGATCGATCTCGCGCGAGAAGTAGTCGTTCTTCATCTCGTAGCCCGGACAGAGGTCCCACAGCGCGTCCTTCGTGAACCAGCACACCGGCGCCTGGAAGAGCTTCTCGTCCCACGCGACGAGATACGCGCGGCTGTGATGCGCCGAGCCGACCACCCAGAGCAGCTCCCGCTCGTCCACGGCGGTCTCGCGGCCCCGATCGACGAGGGACTGGCGCATGAAGAACCGCTCGCCACGCCGGAACATCGCGTAGTGGAGCCCCGTGCGGGCCACGTCCACGGTGTTCCGGCCGGACCAGTCCTCGATGATCTCGGCGCCTGCGAGCGGATACCACGAGCGCCCCATTCCGGTGCGCGAGAACGTGGACCAGGTCTCGGCATGACAGGAGCGGCAGGCCTCGCTCCCGACGTAACGCGCGGTCTCGGGAGGCGCCGCGCTCTGCTTCGCGCCTCCGCCGCAGGCCGCGAGGATCACGACGGCCGCGCACGTCGGGACGCCGGCGAGGCGTGCTAGGCCCATGCGCGCCGGAGCCGGAGGTGACGGAGGAGATCCCCGTCCGCGACGTACGGGATCGTCGGCCGCCCCTCGTCCCCCATCGGCGCGATCGGCACCGGCAGCTCGCCGCTCATCCGGTTGTAGACGAGCGTCAGGAGCGGCTTGAGATTGACGACGTCCTCGAGGCAGTAGCGGATGAGGGTCGGAAGCGCCGATCGGACTCCCTCCCGGTGAGCCTGCCAGAGCAGCACGGCGATGAAGCCGTCTACGCCCAAGATCGCCTCGGAGCGATCGACGCCGAGCATGCGCTCCGCCCCCTTCAGGCCGCCCCGGGTGCCCAGCCTGCGGAGCGGGAACCTCAGATCGATGTGACGGAACCCTCGGAAGTCGACGCCCGGGAACGCTCCCTGCAGCATCGGGAGATCGAACGACGACCCGTTGTACGTGACCAGCAGACCCACGCCCTCGAGCGCCGTCGGGAAGAGATCGAGGTCCTCCCCCCGGACGAAGGCGCGCGTGCTCGTTCCGTCGGACACCCCGATGCACGTGATCGCGTCGGACGAGAACGAGAGCCCCGTCGTCTCGATGTCGAGGAACAGGGTCCGGCCCGGATACTCCGGGGCCAGCCGCCAGGCTTCACGCCTCGGAAGGGCGCGCGCGGCGGCATCGCCCTCCAGGTGACCCACGATCAGGTCGCGCCAGGCGCCGGGAGGGTGGTGCGCCCGGAAGGCGTCCCAGTCCGGAAAACCGCGGCGCCAGAGCTCGCGCTCCCGTTTTGCGCCCACCCCGGGGACGTGGAGGAAGGTGTGCCGGAGCACAGGAGGATTCTACCGGGATCGCTGCTAGACTCCAGGTCATGCGCTTTTCGAACAGCTACGTTCCGTACGGCTGCTACTGGAGCACGCCGTTCTGCAAATGGCAGGGGAGCTTCTCGCACGCGAACGCGATCGTGCTCGCCGCCGACGCCGCGAAGCGGGCGCTCGCGGGGCGTGGGGTGGGTCTCGAGTCGCTCGACGCCGTGGCGCTCGGAATCACCAACCTGCAGAAGCACCAGCTCTATGGAGGTCCGTGGCTCGCCGCGATGATCGGCATGGAGGCCACGACGGGGCCGATGGTCGCCCAAGCCTGCGCGACCGGCGCGCGCACGCTCGCCGCCGCCGCCGCGGAGGTCGATGCCTCCGGCGAGCACGCGGTCCTCGCCATCACCGCGGACCGGTGCAGCAACGGGGCGCACGTCTACTTCCCGAACCCGGCGGGGCCCGGAGGCACGGGAGAGAAGGAGGACATCGTCCTCGACTCGTTC
The DNA here is from genome assembly GCA_035649595.1 of Candidatus Polarisedimenticolaceae bacterium. Lineage (GTDB taxonomy): Bacteria > Acidobacteriota > Polarisedimenticolia > Polarisedimenticolales > DASRJG01 > DASRJG01. The sequence continues at coordinate 497 of DASRJG010000102.1, read as the reverse complement.
GGCTTCGACCCCTGGGCGAGGAACTCGATGATCCAGACCGCGGAGAACGTCGCCGCCGAGTCGGGGATCACGCGGGAGGAGCAGGACGCGTGCACCTTGGTCCGCTTCCAACAGTACGAGGCGGCGCTCGCGAACGGCGGCGCCTTCCGGCGCCGGTACATGCTGCTCCCGTTCGAGGTCAAGGACGGCTCCGGCCGGAAGACGGTCGCGACGCTCGAGGGGGACGAGGGCGTGTTTCCGACGACGAAGGAGGGGCTCGCCTCCCTGAAGCCGGTCCTCCCGAACGGCACGGTGACCTTCGGCAGCCAGACGCATCCCGCCGACGGGAACTGCGGCGTCGTCGTCGCGAGCCGCGCGCGGGCCAAGGCGCTCTCGAAGGACGCCGCGGTCGAGGTCCAGCTCGTGTCCTACGGGCAAGGGCGCGCGAAGAAGGGGTTCATGGCCATGGCTACAGTACCCGCGGCTCGGGCCGCGCTCCAATCCGCCGGGATCACGCT
>DASRJG010000101.1:0-2168 GCA_035649595.1 Candidatus Polarisedimenticolaceae bacterium | reverse complement strand
CTTCCATCGAGAGGCGTACGGGCCGGCGGTGGCGTTCGTCGGCGGGTGGGCCGCGATCTTCGTCACCTATCCGGCGTCGATCGCGGCGATCGCGCTGGTCTTCGCCCGGTACCTCGGCGAGGCCGCGGGGTTCTCGGGCTGGGAGCGCCTCGCGGCGGCCGCGGCCCTCGCCGGCGCGGGGGTCCTGAACGTCGCCGGCCTGCGCACAGGCCCCCGCGCGCAGCGGATCCTGACCGCGGCGAAGCTCGGCGTCCTCGCGATCCTGGCCCTCGCGGCGCTGACCGCGCACGCGACGCCGCCGGCGGCGCCGGCGGCCCCGGTTCCCTCCGAGCCCCTCGCGTGGCTCCCCGCGCTGATGATCCTCCTCTGGACGTACGACGGATGGTCGGACGTCACGCTCGTCGCAGGCGAGGTCCGCGAGCCGGGACGGAACATCGGGCGCGCCGTGCTGCTCGGGACGGCCGCGCTCGCGCTGACCTACGCGCTCACGCAGGTGGCGGTCATGACGGCCCTCGCGGAGCGCGCGCCGTCCTCCGCGAGGCCGGTCGCGGAGGCGGTCGAGGCGGTCTGGGGACCCGCCGCGGGGCGGGCGGTCGCCTGGGTCGTCGTCGTGTGCACGTTCGGGTCGATCCTCGGCGTGGTGCTCGCGGTCTCCCGGCTGGGCTTCGCGATGGCGCGCTCGGGGGCGTTCCTCCGCGGGCTCGGCGTCCTCCATCCGAGGTGGGGGACGCCCGCGCGTGCGACCGCCGCGCTGACGGCGGCGTCGATCCTCTACGTGACGCGGGGCTCCTTCCGCGACATCCTCACCTACTTCACGTTCAGCGTCTGGATCTTCTACGGCCTGACCGCCGTCGCGCTCCTCATCCTGCGGCGAAGAGGAGTGGGGGAGCCGGCCCCGTGGCGCGCACCGCTCGGGATCCTCGCCCCCGCCGTCGTTCTCCTCACCGCGTGCGCGATGACGACGCGGCTGGTCGTCGCCGAGCCGGGAAAGGCGCTCGCGGGCGCGGCGATCCTCGCGTGCGGGTTTCCCGCCTACGCGCTCATCGCGCGATCCGCTGCGCGAGCACGATGAACTCCGCGAGGTTCTCGAAGGTGATCATCCCGCGCAACGCGCCGTCCTCGACGACGAGCACGGGCTTCGACGGGTCCCGCTGAAGGAGCTGGAGCACCGCGTCCAGCTCGGCCCCCGGCGCGACCGACACCGTCTCCCGGATCATGACGTCGAGGACCGGCGTCTCCCGCCCCGAGCGCGCGAGCGCCTCGAGCAGGGTCGCGCGCGGGAGGACGCCGGCGACGCGTCCCCAGGCGTCCACGACCGGGAAGTCGTGCTGGCGCGCCGCGAGGAGGAGCTCCGCCGCGCGTCCGAGCGTGTCCTGCGGGGCGAGCGTCTCGAACTTGGTGATCATCGCCTCGCGGGCGGCGTGACCGGCGACCACCTCGCGCCGCGCCTGGAACGCGACCTCGAGCGACGCGCCGAGGAACACGAAGAGACCGATGAAGGCGAGGAACGGCTCGCGCGAGACGATCCCGCCGACAACGAACGCCGCGGCGATCGCCTGGCCGACGAACGCGGCGACCCGCGTCGCGCGGTGCTGGCCGATCGAGAGGGACAGCACCGCGCGCAGGACGCGCCCGCCGTCCATGGGGAAGGCCGGGATCATGTTGAACAGCACGAGGAGGACGTTGGCCGAGAGGAGCTTCTGCACCATCCCGGCGTTCTCCCACGGCATCGTCTGACGGAACGGGTGGGGGAGGGCGAACGCCGCCAGCACGAGCGCGCAGACGCCGGCGATCACGACGTTGACCGCCGGGCCCGCGAGCGCGATCAGAAGCTCCGCCCGCCCGCCGGGGATCGACTCGAGCCAGGCCACCCCGCCGAACGGGTAGAGCACGATCTCGCGCGTCTTCACGCCGAACCGCTTCGCCATCGCCGCGTGCCCCAGCTCGTGGAACACCACGCAGCCGAAGAGGGCGAGCACGAAGACGATCTCGAGCGGCACGTCGCGGCTGTTCGCCGCGGCCGACATCCCCAGCCACACGAGCAGGAACACGAACGTCGCGTGGATCCGGATCGGGATCCCGAGCAAGGTGCCGATCTGGAACGCCCATCGGGATCCGGGGGACGCGGCCGTGCGGATCCGCTTGTCCTCGCGTGCTTCGCTCATCCG
>DASRJG010000100.1:0-13390 GCA_035649595.1 Candidatus Polarisedimenticolaceae bacterium | reverse complement strand
GTACGCGTCGTCCCTGCGGGCGCTCCGCGGCGCGGCGTGACCGACCGCGCGCGGCTCTACGCCGCGGCGTTCCTCCGCGCGGTCGCCACGGGCATGACGGGGATCCTGCTCGGGGTCTACCTCCCGCGATCCGGATGCTCGCCCGCGGCGACCGGCGTGATCGTGGCGGCCGGGCTCGCCGGCGGGGCGGTCGCGATGCTGCTCGCCACCCTGGGGGCCGACCGCTTCGGGAGGAGGCGCTCGCTCGTGCTGCTGGCGCTCTTCGCGGCCGCCGGCGGCATCGCCGTCGCGGCGACGTCGGCCCCGGTGCTCCTCGGCGCCGCCGCATTCGCCGGGATGCTCAACGGGATGGGGCGCGACCGGGGAGCGGCCCTCGTGCTGGAGCAGGCGATCCTTCCCGGGACCGTGTCCGACGCGGCGCGCACGCGCGCCTTCGCCTGGTACAACGTGGTCCAGGACTCGGGCCATGCCCTCGGCAGCCTGTGCGCGGTGCTCCCGGCGCTCCTTCGCTCGCTCGCGGGGCTCGGGGAGCTCGCGTCGCTGCGCGTCGCGATCGTCGCGACGTCGGCCCTCTCCCTCGCCGCCCTCCCGTTCTACCTGGGACTGAGCGACGCGAGCGAGCCGGAGGCGGGGATCCGCCGGGCGCGCGTGAGCGAGGGGACGCGGCGCGTGCTCACGCGCATCAGCTCGCTGTTCGTGCTCGACAGCCTCGGCGGCGGCTTCCTGACGGCCGCGCTCCTGTCGGTGTACTTCTTCGAGCGGTTCGGCGCGGGCGAGGCGCTGCTGGGCCCCCTCTTCTTCGGCGCGCGGGTGCTCAACGCGCTCTCCCACCTCGCGGCCGCGTGGCTCGCGCGGCGGATCGGCCTCGTCGCGACCATGGTCTTCACGCACATCCCCTCCAGCCTTCTGCTCCTGACGGTGCCTTTCGCGCCGACGTTCCCCGTCGCGGCGGCGCTGTTCCTGCTCCGCGAGGGGCTGGTCGAGATGGACGTGCCCACGCGCCAGTCGTACGTCATGGCGCTCGTCCGCCCGGAGGAGAGGACGACCGCGTCCGGCGTCACGCAGCTCGTGCGCACGGGGGCGTGGGCGGTGGCGCCGGCCTTCGCGGGGGCCCTGATGCAGTCGGTCTCGATGGCGACGCCTCTCGTCGCAGGAGCAGGGCTGAAGATCCTCTACGACCTGCTCCTGTGGAAGGAGTTCCGGGCCGTGCGCCCCCCGGAGGAGCGCTGACGGGCGCTACCATGCCCGCCATGCCCCGGATCCTCGCCATCGAGAGCTCCTGCGACGAGACCGCCGCCGCGGTGGTCGAGGACCGCTGCCACGTCCTCGCGTCGGTCGTCGCGTCGCAGGACGACGTGCACGCGAGGTACGGCGGCGTCGTGCCGGAGCTGGCCTCGCGCCGCCACGTCGAGTGCATCGGGCCGGTCGTCGTCGAAGCGCTGGAGCGCGCCTCGGTCACGCTCGACGGGATCGACGCGGTCGCGGTCACGCGCGGTCCCGGGCTCGTGGGATCGCTCCTGGTCGGGGTCTGCGCCGCCAAGGCGATCGCCTGGCAGAGGGGGCTCCCGCTGATCGCGGTCAACCACCTCGAGGGGCACGTGCGCTCCCCGTTCATCGAGAACCCCGGGATCGGATTCCCCGCGATCGCGCTCGTCGTCTCGGGAGGGCACACGGCGCTCTACCACTGCCCGCGCGAGGGTGAGTACCGGGCCCTCGCGCGGACCCGCGACGACGCGGCGGGCGAGGCCTTCGACAAGGTCGCGAAGCTCCTGGGGCTGGGGTATCCGGGCGGGCCGGCGATCGACCGGCTCTCCGAGGGGGCGGACGAGCGGGCGATCGCCTTCCCGCGCGCGACCATGAAGAACCAGTCGCTCGACTTCTCCTTCAGCGGGCTGAAGACCGCGGTGCGCATCCGCGCGACCGCCGACGGCCTCGCGCACGGGCGGCCGACGGGCGGCGTCCCCTCGCCCGCCGTGCGCGACCTCGTCGCCTCGTTCCAGCGCACCGTCGTCGAGACGCTCGTCGAGACCACGCTCCGCGCCTGCCGGCGCGAGGGGGCCACCACCGTGCTCGTCGCGGGCGGGGTGGCCTGCAACCGGCGCCTGCGCCGCGCGTTCGACGAGACCGCCGCGGCCGAGGGGCTGGACGTGTTCATCCCCTCCCCTCGCTACACGACCGACAACGCGGCGATGATCGGCGCGGCGGCTTTCCTCCACTACGAGCGGCGCGACTTCGCCCCGCTCGACGTGAACGCCGACGCCTCGTGGAAGCTCGGCGTCAGCGGGGGCCCCGCCGCCCCTTGACCGGGCGCTCTTCGCCTCCGGCGCCGCCGCGCCTGCCGAGCCGCTCGTCGACCGCCCGCTGGAGGAGGAACTCGATCTGACCGTTGGCGCTGCGAAACTCCTCGGCGGCCCAGCGGCAGAGCTCCTCCCACAGCTCGGGGCGGATCCTCAAGAGCAGGCTCTTCCGCTCCACGACCGCCGCCCGCTCAGTGGTAGAGCGTTCCGGCGTTGATCACGGGGGCGGCGGCGCTCTCGCTGCAGAGCACGACGAGGAGGTTGGAGACCATCGCCGCCTTCCGGTCCTCGTCCAGCGTGACGACCTGCTTCTCGGAGAGCTTCTGGAGCGCGAGCTCGACCATGCTCACCGCCCCCTCGACGATCTGGAAGCGCGCGGCGACCACCGCCGTCGCCTGCTGCCGGCGCAGCATCGCCTCGGCGATCTCCGGCGCGTACGCCAGGTGGCTGATGCGCGCCTCCACCACGCGGATCCCCGCCCGCTCGAACCGCTCGGAGAGCTCCTGCTCCAGCATGCCGTTGACGTGGTCGGTCCCGCCGCGGAGCGTCATCGTCTCTTCGGCGTCGTCCTCGAAGGTGTCGTAGGGATAGCGGCCGGCGAGGTGGCGGACCGCCGCCTCGCTCTGGACGACGACGTAGTGCTCGTAGTTGTCCACGTCGAAGTTCGCGCGGAAGGTGTCCTCGACCTGCCAGACGACGACCGCGGCGATCTGGATCGGATTGCCCGCGCGATCGTTGACCTTCAGCTTCTCGCCGTTGAGGTTGCGCGCGCGGAGCGTGATCCGCTTCTTGACCAGGAAGGGGTTGGCCCAGTAGAAGCCGTTCCCCTTGACCGTGCCCTTGTAGGTCCCGAACAGCACGAGCACGCGCGCATCGTTCGGGTTGACGATGAACAGCCCCTTGAAGCTGAGGATCGCGGCGACGACGAGGACGAGCGCCAGGAGCGCGGACGCTCCTCGCGTCTCCTCGATCCACGCGAACGACGCGACGGCCGCGACGACGAACACGAGGCCGAACAGGATCATCGGGTAGCCGGATATCGCGGTACGAACGTTTTCTTGGTTCATGGCCCCCTCCCGGGTGGTTGATGGCTAATTGATATCACATCGATATACGACCGCGCCGCTGGAGGGTTCCCTCGGCGGGAGAAAACGGCTAACCTCCCGCCCGTGCGGACGATCGACCTTTCGGGGAAGACCGCCCTCGTCGCCGGGGTCGCCAACCAGCGGTCGCTCGCCTGGGCCATCGCCGAGGCGCTCGCCGACGCCGGCGCCTCGCTGGTGCTGACCTACCAGGGGGACCGCCTCCGCGACAACGTCAACGAGCTCGCCGCCTCGCGCCCCGGCACGCTCACCTTCGCCTGCGACGTGACGGACGACGCGGGGATCGCGACCCTGTTCGAGCAGATCGGCGCGGCGACCGGCGGCCGCCTCGACATCCTCGTCCACTCGATCGCCTTCGCGCGCCGGGAGGACCTGGAGGGGGACTTCCGCAAGACCAGCCGGGACGGCTGGCACACCGCCCTCGACGTCTCGGCCTACTCGCTGGTGGCCCTCGCCGACCGGGCGGCCACGATGATGGAGGCCGCGGGGGGCGGCGCGATCGTGTCGCTGTCGTTCCAGGCGAGCCAGCGCGTCTTCCCGCGGTACAACGTCATGGGGAGCGCCAAGGCCGCGCTCGAGCATGCGACGCGGCAGCTGGCCTACGAGTTGGGGCCGATGAACATCCGCGTGAACACGATCTCCGCGGGACCGGTCCCGACGCTCTCGGCGCGAGGGATCTCCGGGTTCTCCAACATGTCCAAGCATCACGAGAAGACCGCTCCGCTCCGCCGGAACATCGAGGCGCGGGAGGTCGGCGACGCGGCGCTGTTCCTCTGCTCGTCGATGGGATCGGGGATCACCGGGACGACGCTCTACGTGGACACCGGCTACCACATCATGGGCGTCTGACCGCGTTTCCGGCTACAGTGGGACGGCTCCCACTCGCACGGAGGAATCCCCGATGAAGAGAATGATCTCCGCCGCGTCCGTCCTGGCCCTCGTCCTCGCGCTCGCCGCCCCCGCGCTTGCGGGAGAGGCGGGGACGACGACGCTCCAGGGCTGGATCACCGATTCATACTGCGGCGCCAAGAACGCGAACGCCGAAGGCGCGGCGTGCGCGAAGGACTGCTACCAGAAGGGCGCGAAGCTCGAGCTCGTCGCCGACGGGAAGACGTACAAGATCTCCGACCAGAAGGCGGCGCTCGAGCACCTCGGCCACGAGGTGGTCGTGACCGGCACGCTCGACCGCGACACCATCAAGGTCGCGAAGATCGAGGCCGCGAAGAAAGAGAAGGCGTAACCCGCCGCTGTCCGGAACGACGTCGGGGCCCCCGAAGCGGAGTGCTAGACTGCCCCGCTTCGAGGGCCCCGTTCCGTTATGAAGTCCCAGCGGATCCGCAACTTCTCGATCATCGCCCACATCGACCACGGCAAGACGACGCTCTCCGACCGGCTGCTGCAGCGGACGGGGGCGGTCGCCGAGCGGGAGATGACCGAGCAGATGCTCGACGCGATGGACCTCGAGCGCGAGCGCGGGATCACCATCAAGGCGCATGCGGTCACGCTCTCCTACCGGGCGAAGGACGGCGAGGACTACATCCTCAACCTCATCGACACGCCCGGGCACGTGGACTTCAACTACGAGGTCAGCCGCTCGCTCGCCGCCTGCGAAGGGGCGCTTCTGGTGGTGGACGCGAGCCAGGGGGTCGAGGCCCAGACCCTCGCGAACACCTACCTCGCGGTGGACGGGCACCTCGAGGTCATCCCGGTCCTCAACAAGATCGACCTCCCCGGCGCCGAGCCGGAGCGGGTCCGGGAACAGATCGAGAACATCATCGGCATCGACACCGCGCACACGATCCCGGCGTCGGCGAAGGAGGGTATCGGCATCGACGAGATCCTCGAGGCGATCGTCACGCTGATCCCCCCGCCCCCCGGCTCCTACGACTTGCCGCTCAAGGCGCTGATCTTCGACTCCTGGTACGACCCCTACCGCGGCGTCGTCATGCTCGTCCGCGTCCTCGACGGCACGCTCGCCAAGCGGCAGCGGATCCGCCTGATGATCACGGGGGGCACCTACGACGTCGAAGACCTCGGCGTCTTCTCGCCGAAGGCCACCCCGCGCGAGACCCTCTCCGTGGGAGAGGTCGGCTTCGTCATCGCCAACATCAAGAAGATCAGCGACTGCCAGATCGGCGACACGCTCACCGACGAGAAGACGCCCACGACGCAGCCGTTCCCGGGGTTCCGCGAGGTGAAGCCGATGGTCTTCGCCGGGCTCTACCCGACGGACTCGGCGCAGTACGAGGACCTGCGCGACGCGATGGAGAAGCTGCGCCTCAACGACTCCTCGTTCAGCTACGAGCCCGAGTCGTCCGGCGCGCTCGGGTTCGGGTTCCGCTGCGGCTTCCTCGGGCTGCTCCACATGGAGATCGTCCAGGAGCGCCTCGAGCGCGAGTTCAACCTCGAGCTGATCACGACCGCCCCGGGGGTCTCGTACCGTGTCACCACGACCAAGGGGGAGGTCCTCGAGGTGCACAACCCCTCGAAGCTCCCGCCGCAGGGGAGCATCGAGGTGATCGAGGAGCCCGTGATCACGGCGATGATCATTACGCCGCCGGAGTACCTCGGGAACATCATGAAGCTGTGCGACGAGCGGCGGGGCGTGCAGCGGAAGATCAGCTACCTCTCGAAGACGCGGGTGCTGCTGGAATACGACATGCCCCTCAACGAGGTCGTGCTCGACTTCTTCGACAAGCTGAAGTCCGGCTCGCGCGGGTACGCCTCGCTCGACTACCACCTCGCCGGGTACCGCCCCGACAAGCTGATCAAGATGGACCTCCTCGTCAACGGCGAGCCGGTGGACGCGCTCTCCGTGATCTGCCATCGGGACAAGGCGGAGCAGAAGGGGCGCGCGCTCGCCGCCAAGATGAAGGAGCTGATCCCGAGGCAGCTGTTCGAGGTCGTGATCCAGGCCGCCATCGGCGGGAAGATCCTCTGCCGCGAGAGCGTCAAGGCGATGGGGAAGAACGTGCTCGCCAAGTGCTACGGCGGCGACATCACCCGCAAGCGGAAGCTGCTGGAGAAACAGAAGGAAGGGAAGAAGCGGATGAAGCGGGTCGGCCGCGTGGACATCCCGCAGGACGCGTTCCTCGCGATCTTGAAGGTGGATTGAGCGCCCACGCGACCTTCGCCTTCACCCACCGCGCGATCGAAGGGCGCCGGGTCCGCCTCGGTTACGCGCTCTCGGGCGGCGCCGCCGGCGCGCGCGTGGACTTCGAGGAGACGCTCGACCTCCCGGCGTCGCTCGGCCCGCTCGCCGACCCCGAGTCGCCGGGCGTCCGCCGCGCGCTCCTCGGCCTCCACCTCGCCGCGGGAACGTCGTACTGGAAGACCTTCATCCCCTCCGACCTTCGCGTCGAGGGGGCCGACCTCTCGAGCGCCGACGCGGCGTTCTGGACGGAAGTCTACACGCTCGGCATGGCCGAGTTCTTCTACCGTAACGGGATCGACCCGCATGGTCGCGCCCCGTTCCTCGCTACGAAGGACGAGGTCCCGGCGGCGCCGTCGAGTCCGGGGAGCGGGCCCTGGCTGCTGCTCTGGGGGGGCGGCAAGGACTCGGTCGTGTCGCACGAAGCCCTCGCGTCGCTCGGGGAGCCGCACGATCTCCTGACGATCGGCCGCTCGGGGTGGGATTGGGTCCACCGCTCGGCGAAGGTCGCAGGCTCCACGCACCACATGCTCGAGCGGAAGCTCGACGAGACGCTGTTCGCCCTCAACGCGGAAGGGGCGCTCAACGGGCACGTCCCGGTCAACGCCTATCTCGCGTTCGCGGGCACGCTGGTCGCGGTGCTTTGCGGGCGGCGGGGAGTGATCGCCTCGAACGAAGCGAGCGCGTCGGCGGGGAACGCGGTCTGGCACGGGATCGACGTCAATCACCAGTGGAGCAAGTCGCTCGCGTTCGAGAGGCTCTTCCGCGCCTGGCTGCGGCGCAACCTGGAGCCGGCGCCCGCTTACTTCAGCCTCCTCCGGCCGCTCACCGAGCTTCGGATCGTCAAGGCGTTCGCGTCCCACCCCGACTACTTCGACGCCGCCACCTCCTGCAACGCCAACTTCGCTCAGACGGGTCCCGCCGCGAGGCGCTGGTGTCTGACGTGTCCGAAGTGCGTGTTTGTCGCCGCGATGGCGCGTCCGTGGCTCGACGATCCCGATTACCGCGCGCTCTTCGGAGGCGACCCGCTCGCCAACCCGGCGAACGTAACCACGATCGAGGAGCTGCTGGGCGTTGTGGGAACGAAACCGTTCGAGTGCGTGGGGACCCCGGAGGAGATCGCGGCAGCGTTCCACCTCGCGCACGAGCGCAGCCGCCACATCCCTCACGCCGCGATGACGGTGTTCTCTCGGTGCGCCGCGACGCGCTTCGGCGACCTCGACGTAATCGCGTCGCGGACGCTGTCTCGCTCCGGCGACCACGAGATCCCTCCGAAGATGCTGGCGGGGCTGGATGCGTACCTCGATCGGCGCTGACACGCGGGCGGCGGTCTTCGGCTACGGGGTCGAGGGTCGCGCTGCGCTCGGGTGGCTGCTCCGCTCCGGCGCCAGGGCGCGCGTGATCGCCCCACGCCGTCCCGACGACCTCGACGCCGCCGTGCCGTGGGCGCCGGAGACCGACGTCGAAGCGGCCCTCGGAGGCCGGGACATTCTCGTCAAGTCTCCTGGGATCAAGCCGTCGCATCCGATCGTCGTCGAGGCCCGGCGCCGCGGCCTCGCGGTCGTCAGCGCGACCTCGCTCTTCGTCGATCGCGCGCGGGCGGCCGGCATCGCGGTGGTCGGCGTCACCGGGAGCAAGGGGAAGTCCACGACCGCGACGCTGATCCACCGGACGCTCACGGCCGCGGGCGTTCCGTCGGTGCTCGTGGGGAACATCGGCCGCTGCGCGCTCGACATTCTCGAGGAGGTCGTGAGCGCGCGGCCGGTGGTCGTGTTCGAGATGTCGAGCTATCAGACGCACGATCTGAACGAGGGCCCGTCCGTCGCGGTGATCTCGCGGCTGTTCCCCGAGCACCTCGACTGGCACGGCGGCGTCGAGGCCTATTACGAAGCCAAGCTGCGCGTCGCTCGGACCCAGCGCCCTGACGACCTGACGATCTACAACGCGGCGGACCCGGAGCTCGCCCGCCGCGCGCCACTAGGGCCCGCGCGGCATCGGGCCGTCGGGACCGGCCCGCTCCGCTTCTCGGACGAGCGGATGCGCCTCCGGGGAGCCCACAACCGGATCAATGCCGCGCTCGCGCACGCCGCCGCGGAGAACTTCGGCGCGGGGCGCGCGCATCTCGAGGAGGTCCTCGCGTCGTTCGAAGGGCTCCCGCACCGCCTGGAGGACCTCGGGGTCCACCGCGGCGTGCGTTGGATCAACGACTCCATCGCGACCGCCCCCGAGGCGGCGGTCGCCGCGCTGGAGGCGCTGGGCGACGAGGTCGCGACCTACATCGGAGGGGGCCTCGACCGCGGGTACGACTTCGCGCCGCTCGCCCGGGAGCTGGTCGCGCGCGGGATCCCCAACGTCATCGTGATCCCGCCGGGAGGCGGGAGGATCGTCGAGGCGATCGCCGCGATCGCGCCGCGCGCGGCGGCGTCCGCGCACGCGGCGGCGGACCTCGCCGAGGCGGTGGCTCTCGCCGCGAAGTTGACCCCTCCCGGCAAGACGGTCCTGTTCTCCCCCGCCTCGCCGAGCTACGGGACGTTCCGGAACTTCGAGGAACGGGGAGAGCTGTTCCGCGCTATGGTTCGCGGAAAGGAGACATCATGAAGCGCTCGACCGTTCTCGTCGCCGCCCTCGCGTTCGCGCTCGGTGCGTTGACCACGCTGATCGCCAAGTCGAAGACGCCGTTCGATCCGAATGCGTACTACGCCGGGAAGGAGCCGAAGGCCGCCGCCGCCGCGCTCCTCGCGCAGGCGGAGGTCGCCGCGGGAAACGGATCGTGGGAGCGGCTCGGCGTCGCTCGCGTCTACTACCTGTCGGGGGACAAGGCGAAGGCCAAGACGATCTTCGACGGGGTCCTCAACTCGCCCAAGGTCGCCCAGAGCGACATCTTTCGCGCCGCGAACTACTACGCGATCGGCAAGGACTGGGAGACCGCGAAGGCGCTGTTCGAGAAGGGAATGAAGCTCGACGCGGACGACGACCGGCTCGCCCTGACCGCGGGCTGCTGGTACAACCTCAACGGCGATCGGAAGCGCGCGGAAGAGCTGTTCAACATGGCCTTCGTCGCCGACCCGACGAACAGCTGGCACTACGCTCTGGCCGGCGGGTCCTACGTCGGCGTCGAGCCGTTCTAGCGCGCGCCGGTCACTTCCCCCACGAGAAGCCGAGCAGCATCGCGATTTGGTCGTAGTCCCCGTCCGCCTCGATGCCGGGGAACTCGAGGTCGGTCCCGCGGACGGCCCGGCCGTCGATCCCGATGTTGAAGCTCTCGCCGACCTTGAAGAAGACGCCGGCGTTCCCGTAGAAGCCGAACGAGGTGTCGGTGTCGGAGTCGCCGAAGAACGAGCCGAAGTCCGTGTCGATCGACGCTCCGAGGAGCACCGCGCCGCCGCCGAGGTAGGGACGGACGATCCCCCTCTTCACGGGATGCCACAGGAAACCCGCGGAGAACTCGGCCATGCCGACGCGCACGTCCCCGGTCGCCCCGTGGAACGGCGTGGTGACGCGCGCGTCGTCCGTCGAGAACGATCCCGCGAGCGCCACGTGGATCGGGGACTTCGAAGGCGCGAAGTCGACCTCGACGCCGAACATCATCTGCGTGTCGAAGGGTGCCCAGAAGGCGTCGTCGCTCATGTAGCGCTCGCCGATGAGGAACTGCGTGTTCCCGGAGGTTCCCGACGACTCCGCGGGGGGAGGGGTCTGCGTCCCCTCCTGTGCGAGCGCGGGGGCGGCGCCGAGGGCGGCCGCGAGAACCGTGGCGGCGATCGAGGCTCTCATGAGGGTCTCCCTGCGATCGCTCCCGGAGCGCTCGCGAGCGGGGGGACGATCTGCCCCCCGAAGCGCAGCGCGACGCGCTGCATGCGGCCGAGCCCCTGGAGCATCCGAAACCGCCCGGTCCACTTCCAACGGTCGTCGCGCAGGACGTTGGCGGCGAGGAGGGTGACGATCGCCCTCGGGATCTGCATCCGGTCGCTCGGGGCGAAGAAGAACGCGAGGAAGTGCGGATCGTAGTAGGACTTGATGAACGAGAAGAACAGCCGCTGCAAGTCGCGGGTGCGCGCCGCCGCCGGCGCCAGGTCGGCCGCCGTCACCCGCCCGCGCGCGCGGAGTGCCGCGACCACGCCGTCCGCCGCCGCGACGGCGGTCGTGGTCCCGATGAACACCCCCGTCGAGAAGATCGGGTCGAGGAACCCCGCCGCGTCGCCGACGAGCGAGAAGCCGTCGCCGTGGATCCGGCGGACGTGGAAGGAGAAGTTCTGCACGGCCTGGGCGGGGAACGTCCGGCGCGCCGGCGCGAGCCGCCGCGCCGCATCGGGGGTGTTGGCGACCACGGCGTCGAACAGCGCGTCCAGCCCGCCGGTGACGTGAGCGTACCGGCGGACGTCGAAGACCGCGCCGACCGAAGTCGTCCCCGTCCGGAAGGGGATCAGCCAGAACCACCCCGAGTCGGTGACGACGATGGTGATGTTGGACGCCGCCCGCCCCGGGTTCTGGACCACCCCGTCGAAGTGCCCGACGACGGCCATCTTGCGATGGTCTTCATAGACGGTGCGCCAGCCCATCCGCGTCGCGAGGAACGCGTGCTGCCCGGTCGCGTCGATCACGCACTTCGCCCGAACGAGCCCTTCCTCCCCCTCGGGGGAGCGCACCCACACGCCCGCGAGCCGGTCCCCGTCCCATTCCGGCTTCACCGCCTTCCAGGGCATCCGCACGTCCACGCCGCGCTCGCGCGCGGTCTCGAGGAACATCGCGTCGAACTCGTCCCTGCGGACCTGGTACGCGTTGGGGATCGCCGGCGCGAACGCGTTCTCGAACCAGAACTCGACGTACCGCGAGCCGTCGTGGGTCGCGAAGCTCGCGCCTTCCTTTCTCAGCGAGTGGGGGAGCGCGCGGACCTTGTCGTGGACGCCGAGCCGGTCGAACAGCGGGAGCGAGTGCGGGAGCAGGGACTCGCCGACGTGGAACCGCGGGAAGGTCTCCCCCTCCACGAGGACGGTGTCGATCCCGGCGCCGGCCAGGACGATTCCGGCGCTGCTCCCCGCGGGGCCGCCCCCGAGGATCAGCACGTCGGTCGCGCTCGGGATGCGCGTCACGCCTTTCGCCCGGTGTACTCGGAGAAGATCCCCAGCTCGACGTGGCGCCGCGCCCCCGCGAAGCCGGCGGCGGCGAGCCCGTCCACCACGCGCTGCGGCGGGACGCACGCCTCGATGGTGTCCCAGTAGTACCGCATGAGCCGCGCGGTGTCGCGATGGCGGGCGACGACCTTCGCGAGCATCGGGACGACCCCGCGCATGTAGGTCCTCACGATCAGGTGCGAGAGCGGACCGCTCGGGCGCGTGATCTCGAGGATGCAGGCCCGTCCGCCCGGCTTGAGCACGCGGAGGAGCTCGGCGAACACCACGGACAGATCCGACATGTGCCGCAGGGCGAACCCCATGCTGACGAAGTCGAACCGGTCCGAGGGGAAGGGAAGCCGCTCCGCGGTTCCCTGCACGGTGACGATGGAGAGCGGCTCCGAGGCCGACCGGAGCATGCCGATGCTCGGGTCCAGCCCGACGACGCGCCGCGGATCGCCGACGATCGCCACGGCCTCGCGCGCGACCAGCCCCGTGCCGACGGCCACGTCCAGCACGTCCATCCCCGGGACGAGGCCGGCGCGCCGCAGAGCGCGGCGCCGATACCAGGAGCCGGAGCCGAGCGCCATCATCCGCTCGACGCGGTCGTAGTCGACGGCGGTGTCGTCGAAGATCCGGCGGACGAAGCTCCGCCGTCCCTCTTCGCCGCGGTAGTACTCTTCCAGGGGAGGATGCGGCGCGTGCAAATCCATGGGAGCAGTCTACCAGCCGTCGAGAGCCCGCCCCATGCTCCGAGGGTCGGCCTCGCGCGCCGCGTGCTGGGCGACTACCACGTCACCGGACTCTTCTGGTATCGCTTCCATAGATGGGCGATGGCCTCGATGCCCGATTGGACCAAGAGCGCGATCGTCGTCGTCTTCACGACGCTCTTCTTCCCCACGATCCGTAACATCCGCCGCGCGATCGCCGCGAACCTCGAAGCCGTGCTGGGCCCGTGCGGGTTCTTCGAGCGGCAGCAGCGGATCTTCAGGACCATGTACGTCTTCGGCTGGTGCCTCTCGGAGCGGTACGAGAGGCTGGTCACCGACGCGTCGTTCGAGGTCGCTGTCGAGGCGATCGAGCACTGGCGCGAGGTCGCCGCGTCGGGGCGCGGCGTGGTGATGGTGACCGCGCACCTCGGGATGTACGAGGCGGGCTCGATGCTCCCCGCGTCGATCGACAAGCGGCACGTCCATCTCGTGCGCGAGCCGGAGGTCGATCCGCGCGCGCAGGAGTTCATCCGCGAGAGCGTCCGGTCGGTCGAGGGCTCCCACTACACCATGCACTTCCAGACCGACGATCCGCTCCAGGGGATGGCGCTCCTCGACGCCCTCCGCCGCGGGGAGATCGTCGCGATGCAGGGGGATCGCCCGCGGGCGGGGAGCAGGACCGTCCAGGGCACGCTGTTCGGACGGCCGCTCGCGCTGCCGTCCGGCCCCGCCATCCTCGCGCGCACCGCCGGCGCGCCGATGCTCCCGGTCTTCGCGATCCGCGAGGGGCGCCGGCGGTACCGGATCGTGTTCGGTCCGCCGATCGATGTTCCCGAGACAGGCGACCGGACCGCCGACGCGGCCGCGGCGATGGGACGCGTCGCCGCGGAGGTGGAACGCGCCGTCCGGCGCGCGCCGCATCAGTGGTTCGTGTTTCGCGAGCTCTGGCCGGGGGCGTAGGTCCCGATCCGCCCGCGCAGCACGATCTCCCCGTCGAGGACCGACTCGACCTGGTAGCCCG
>DASRJG010000099.1:0-6695 GCA_035649595.1 Candidatus Polarisedimenticolaceae bacterium | reverse complement strand
GCCTCCGCGAGACGATCTTCCCCTTTCCGTCCGGCAGCTCGAGGGTCTGCCGCTCCCCCGCCGGCCCGAGCCCGTGATCGGGCCACGGGACGACCGGCATCTCCGGAGGCGGGGACGACGCGAGCGGCGCGGCCTTCGGGGACGAGGCCGAGCCCGGCACGGGCGCCGCGGCCGGTCGTCCGGGATCGGATCCCTTCTTCTCGGCGCGCTCGCTCGCTCGAGAGATCGCGCCCCTCATCCCGAGGTCGATCCCGCCGATGCCGACGCTGAACACCCGCGTGCCGGGCTGGGCGCCGCGCCGGGTTTCGATCGCCTCGCGCCGCGCGGCCGGGAGGCTCGCGAGCACGCGCGCGTGCATCAGGAGCCGCTCGGCGCGAAAGGCGATCGCATCCTGAGCGAGGGCGTCGGCGTCGGCCGGGAGCGCGCGGATCTCGGCTGCGATCGCCGCCTGATCGGGAATCTGGGGGCTGAGCATCGCGAGCGTCCTGGCGAGGCGCCGCTGCGCCGCAAGGGGCTTCCCCCCGACGGGCTCGAGCCTCTCGAGGGCATCGCCGACCTCCGTGCGATCGAGGACGTCGACGATTCCCGTTCCCCCGGGGGGAGGGATCGCGTCGTGCGTCAGAAGCTGCGGGAACCGGCGCGGCGTCGGCAGCGCGGGGAGCGGCAGCGCGAGGAGGACATCGAGGTCCGGTACCGCGAGCCCCCGGTCTCGCGCGGTGGTCAGCCAGGTGAACAGGGCGAGGAGCCGGGCGGTCTCGTCGAGATCGGAGAGCTCGGGGAAGTGCGCGCCGAGCTCGTCGAAGTGCTCGTTGACGAACGCGACCGTCTCGCGCGTCCACGCCGGATCCGTTCCCGGGGAGCGGGCCTCCGCCACGCGCTCCGACGCCGCGGTCATCCTCACGCGGCGGAAGGCGAGGACGTCCCCCTCGGCCGAGAGCGTGAGATCGACGTCGTCCGGATAGAACCAGAATCGGGTCTGCTGGTTGAGGACGGCTCCGGCGCTCGGGTCCGCGGCGAATCGCTCGAGGTGGGTCTTGAAGCCGGGGAGCGTCTCGCGGACCGAGCCCCGCGCGTCCTTCCCCGCGAGCACGTCGATGCCTTGGCTGAGCGTCTTGAACCGGATGTCGGACAGGAGGCTCACCATGCCGAGCGCGGTGTCGCGGAGACGGCCGCCGTAGTTGACCACCGCGGAGTGGGGAGCCCAATCCTTGTCGAGGCTCATGTACGGGTCGGCCTCGCCTCCATGAGCGATCGCGCGGTAGGCGACGGCGAGATCGGAGAGCGCCGGTGCGCGGCCGAGGATCGCCGGCTTCGCGTCCGGCTCCGAAGTGAACCATCGGACGCGGCCGCTCCGGTCCAGCCTCGCGCCTTCGATCTGGAGCCCCCGGTCGAGGACCGCGCGCAGCGCGGCGAGGTCCAGCGTCGCGCGCCCTCCCTGCGCGGAGGTGTCGTCGACCGTGGTCCGCCATGCGGGGACGCCGAGAACGAACGCGTTTCGCGACGGGAGGTGCCGATACGCATGCACCTCGACGGTGAGCGCTCTCGAGAGCCGGCGGCGCTCCCCCGCGAGCGCGTGCCGGAGGACCGGCCACGCCTGCTCCCACGCCTCCTTCGCGGTCGCGACCGGATCGCTCGTCGGAAGGGCGTCGTCGTAAGGCAGCGCGTCGAGGGCCGACGCGGGAAGACAGACGCGAAGCGTCCCCTCGCCGTCGCTCTCGAGCACGTACCGGCGGGCGCGGACGAGCTCGACCCAGGCCGGCTGCTCCTCCCCCGGCTCCCAGAGCGACCCGACCTCGACGAGGGGCGGATCGGGGGGCGGAGCGAGGGAGTCCAGGGCGTCGGAGAGGACGAACGCGTAGGGCTCCAGGACCGGATCGAGGAGCCGGAGCGCGAGCGCGTCGTCCCCCTTGGTCCCGGCGGGCGGCCGGCCCCTTCCCCCGAGCCGCCGGAGCAGGGCGCCGACCGGCTCCCCCGAGTGGGTCAGCTTCCGGCCGTCCACCAGGCTCGCGTACTCCACCCGAAGCCATTTCGGGGCGCCGCTCTCGGGTGGGGACGCCGCCCCACCGCCCGCCAGAACGGCGAGAACCACGAGGAAAAGACGTTTCATGGTGTGCCGCTACTCTACCCGGGATCGTTCCTTGGCGAAATGGGACCCCGGTGGTACTGTTTGGCGAGGAGTCGCGCCATGATCCGAATCACGAGGCAAACCGACTACGGGATTCTTCTCCTTTCGCAGATGGCCGCCCACCCGGTGGCGGAGGTGCACACCGCCAAGGACGCGGCGCGTCAGTCGGGGCTTCCGCTCCCGATGGCGAGCAAGATCCTCAAGGCGCTCGCCCGGGAAGGGCTCCTTCACTCCCACCGCGGGGTGAAGGGGGGCTACAGCCTCGCCGTCGCACCGGACCGGATCAGCGTGGCCGCCGTGATCCAGGCGCTCGAAGGCCCGTTCGGGATCACGGAGTGCTCCTACAACCCCGGACGGTGCGAGCAGGAGAGCTCGTGCCCCGTCCGCACCAACTGGCAGCGGATCAGCGTGGCCGTTCGCGACGCCCTCGACAGGATCCCTCTCTCCGAGATGGCGCTCCCGCGGCCGAACGGACCGGATCTGCTGACCCTCATCCCGACCCAGGCTCAGGGGCACGCATGAAGACCGAACCCCAGCGCGTCGAGGATCTGGCGAACCGCGAGTACAAGTACGGGTTCGTCACGGACATCGAGTCGGACTCGGTTCCTCCGGGACTGAGCGAGGACACGGTCCGCCTGATCTCGACGAAGAAGAACGAGCCCGCCTTCCTCCTGGAGTGGAGGCTCCGCGCCCTCCGCCATTGGCAGACGATGACGGAGCCCACGTGGGCGAACATCCACCATCCTCCGATCGACTATCAGTCGATCGTCTACTACTCGGCTCCGCGCGCGCAGAGCGGCCCGAAGAGCCTGGACGAGGTCGATCCGCAGCTCCTCGCGACCTACGAGAAGCTCGGGATCCCGCTGAGCGAGCGCGCGGCCCTCGCCGGCATCGCCGTGGACGCCGTGTTCGACAGCGTGTCGGTCGCGACGACCTTCAAGGAGAAGCTCCGCTCGCTCGGCATCATCTTCGGCTCGTTCTCCGAGGCGGTGCAGGAGCATCCCGAGCTCGTCGAGAAGTACCTCGGCTCGGTCGTGCCGGTCACGGACAACTTCTTCGCCGCGCTCAACTCCGCGGTCTTCTCCGACGGGTCGTTCTGCTACGTGCCGCGCGGCGTGCGGTGCCCGATGGAGCTGTCGACCTACTTCCGGATCAACGCGGCGAAGACCGGCCAGTTCGAGCGGACGCTGATCATCGCCGACGAGGGGGCGTACGTCAGCTACCTCGAGGGGTGCACCGCCCCGATGCGCGACGAGAACCAGCTCCACGCCGCGGTCGTCGAGCTGATCGCGCACGACGACGCGACGATCAAGTACTCGACCGTCCAGAACTGGTACCCGGGGGACAAGGAGGGCCGCGGCGGGATCTACAACTTCGTCACCAAGCGCGGAAAGTGCGCCGGGTTCCGCTCGAAGATCTCCTGGACGCAGGTGGAGACCGGCTCCGCGATCACCTGGAAGTACCCCAGCTGCATCCTCCAGGGGGACGAGTCGGTCGGGGAGTTCTACTCGGTCGCGCTGACGAACAACCGCCAGCAGGCGGACACCGGGACGAAGATGATCCACATCGGGCGCGACACGCGGTCCACGATCGTGTCCAAGGGGATCTCGGCCGGACACGGACAGAACACGTACCGCGGCGCGGTGAAGGTGCTCAAGGGAGCGGACCGGGCGCGGAACTACTCCCAGTGCGACTCGATGCTCCTCGGCGACACCTGCGGGGCCCACACGTTCCCGTACATCGACGTCGCGAACCCGAGCGCGACCGTCGAGCACGAGGCCTCCACCTCGAAGATCGGCGAGGACCAGATCTTCTACTTCCAGCAGCGCGGCATCTCGAAGGAGGACGCCGTCAACATGATCGTCAACGGCTTCTGCAAGGAGGTCTTCCGCGAGCTCCCGATGGAGTTCGCCGTCGAGGCGCAGAAGCTGCTCGGCGTCAGCCTCGAAGGGAGCGTCGGTTGAGCATGCTGAAGATCGAGGACCTGCACGCGTCGGTCGGGGGGGCCGAGATCCTGAAAGGGGTCGATCTCGCCGTCGGGGCCGGCGAGGTCCACGCGATCATGGGACCGAACGGGTCGGGCAAGTCGACGCTCGCGCAGGTGCTCGCCGGGCGCGAGTCGTACGAGGTGACGCGCGGCCGCGTGACCTT
Source organism: Candidatus Polarisedimenticolaceae bacterium (assembly GCA_035649595.1). Classification (GTDB taxonomy): domain Bacteria; phylum Acidobacteriota; class Polarisedimenticolia; order Polarisedimenticolales; family DASRJG01; genus DASRJG01. The sequence goes on along the minus strand of DASRJG010000099.1, from coordinate 2,419 downwards.
CGAGGGGAGGGACCTCCTCGCGCTTCCTCCCGAGGACCGCGCGCGCGAAGGGCTCTTCCTCGCGTTCCAGTACCCCGTCGAGATCCCGGGGGTGAGCAACGTCTACTTCCTGAAGGCCGCGCTGAACGGCGTGCGGCGCCACCGCGGCGAGCCCGAGCTGGACGCCATCGACTTCCTCGCGCACGTGCGCGGGAAGATGAAGCTCGTGGACATGGACGAGAGCTTCCTCCAGCGCTCCGTCAACGAAGGCTTCTCCGGCGGCGAGAAGAAGCGGAACGAGATCTTCCAGATGGCGGTCCTCGATCCCAAGCTCGCGATCCTCGACGAGACCGACTCCGGGCTGGACATCGACGCCCTCAAGATCGTGGCCGCCGGAGTGAACGCGATGCGCTCCCCCGACCGGGCGATCGTCGTCGTCACGCACTATCAACGTCTGCTCGACTACATCGTCCCCGATCGCGTCCACGTTCTGGCGGACGGCCGGATCGTGCGCTCGGGGGACCGCGCGCTCGCCCTCGAGCTCGAGAAGAAGGGGTACGGCTGGATCGAGCAGGAGCTCGCGCGGTGAGCGCCGCCTCCCCCGCCCCGGCCGCGCGCCCGTTCGCCGCGATCCTCGATGCGGCCCCCGCACGGCGCGAGCCGCCGTGGCTGACGCGGATGCGGGCGGCGGCGCGGGCGCGCTTCGAGGCGATCGGGCTGCCGGGACCGAGGGACGAGGACTGGAGGCAGACGAACGTCCGGCCCCTCGCGTCGATCCCGTTCGAGAGAGGCGAGCGTGGCGGCCCCTCCTCCGAGGGCGCCTTCGTCGAGGGGCTCGCGTCCGCGCTGGCGCGCGCGCCGGAAGCGCTCGAGCCGCATCTCGGCGCGATCGCGCCCCACGATCGGCATCCGTTCGCGGCGCTGAACCTGGCGACGTTCGAGGACGGGACGCTCGTGCGGATCCCCCCCGGCGCGACCGTCGCGGAGCCGATCCGGATCGTCCATCGCGTGCCGACCGGGCGGTCGCCGGTCCTGATCCATCCGCGGACGCTCGTCCTGGCGGGAGCGGGATCGAAGGCGACCGTCGTCGAGGTCTTCGAGCAGGGCGGCCCGGGGACGTCGCTCACGAGCGCGGTGACCGAGATCGTCCTCGAGGCGAACGCGGAGATCGACCACGTGAAGGTCCAGGCCGGCGGCGACGACGCCTGGCACGTCGCCTCGGTCGCGGGACGCATCGCGCGCGACGCGCGCCTGCGCTCGCACAACGTGTCCTGGGGAGGGAGGCTCTCGCGCAACGACATCGGCGCGGTCCTCGACGGGGAGGGGGCCGAGTGCCACCTCTACGGCCTCACGCTCGCCGACGGGGCGCAGCACGTCGACAACCACACGTGGCTCGATCACGCGAAGCCCCACGGCCGGAGCTGGGAGATGTACAAGGCGGTGCTCGCCGGCGCCGCCCGCGCCGTCTTCAACGGGCGGATCATCGTGCGCGAAGGCGCGCAGAAGACCGACGCGAAGCAGTCCAACAAGAACCTGATCCTCTCCGACGCCGCGATCGTCTTCACCCGTCCCCAGCTCGAGATCCACGCGAACGACGTGAAGTGCACCCACGGCGCGACGATCGGCCGGCTCGACGAGGAGGCCCTGTTCTACCTCCGCTCGCGGGGGCTCGGCGCCGTCGAGGCGCGCGACCTCTTGATCCACGCCTTCGCCGACGACGTCCTGGCCAAGATCCCCGCAGCGGGGGTGCGGGAGGAGCTCGCCGCCTCCCTCTACGCCCGCCTCGAGCGGGACCTGGCGGGTTGATCGCGTGAAGATCGAGACGCCGCTCGACGTCGCGCGCGTCCGTCGCGACTTCCCGATCTTCGGCCGCACCGTCCGCGGGAAGCCGCTCGTCTATCTCGACAACGCGAACTCGACGCAGAAGCCACGCTCCGTGATCGAGACCGAGCGCCGCTTCTACGAGACCGGCTATGCGAACGTCCACCGAGGCGTCTACCTCCTGAGCCAGGAAGCGACCGAGGCGTACGACCGGGCGCGCGCCCGGGCGGCGCGGTTCATCGGCGCCGCGTCGCCGAACGAGATCGTCTTCGTCCGCGGGACGACGGAGGCGATCAACCTCGTCGCGGCGAGCTGGGGGCGCCGGTCGCTCGGCCCGGGGGACGAGGTGCTCGTCTCGGGGATGGAGCACCACTCGGGGATCGTCCCATGGCAGCTCGTCTGCGAGGAGCGCGGGGCCGCGCTGCGGGTCATCCCGGTGACCGACGACGGCGAGCTGGACCTCGAGGCGGCGGAGGGGCTGTTCTCCCCGCGAACCCGGATCGTCTCCCTGATCCACGTCTCGAACGCGCTCGGCACGGTGAACCCCGTGGAGGCGATCGTCGCTCTCGCCCGCGAGCGGGGCGTGCCCGTCCTCCTCGACGGCGCGCAGGCGATCTCT
>DASRJG010000098.1:0-15374 GCA_035649595.1 Candidatus Polarisedimenticolaceae bacterium | reverse complement strand
CGATCCGCGCCCATTCGTCGTCGCCGGGGCGCTTCGCCGCGCGCGGTGGCGGAGCCGCCGGAGACGGCGCGGGCACCGGGGGGGGAGCCGTTCTCTTCGCCGCGGTGGCAGCCGGCTTCGCGCGGGGCGAGGGCTTGGCCGAGGGCTTCGCGGGGACCGGCGGGGGAGCGGGGCAGGGATCGTCCTGGTAGACGACCGCCCCGTCCGCGCCCGTGCACTCGTAGATCCTCGGCGGCTCCGGGGCTTGCTCGTCCTCGGCCATCGCCGAGGAAGGGAGCGCGGCGGCCATCACGAGCAGGGCGGCGCCCAGCGCGTTTCTCATCGGGTGATCCTCCGCGGGGAACTTAGGGATTTGAAAACCGCGAAGCAATTCTGCGTATGATCCTGCGGTTTCAGGATCGTCATGGGAGGTCCCGATGCGCGCTCTGGTCGCGGTCTCGATCGTCCTCGCCGCCCTCCCCGCGTCCGCGGCGGGTCCCACGGCGGAGGAGCTGGTCGCCAAGAACCTCGAGGCCCGGGGAGGGGCGGCCAAGCTCCAAGCGATCAAGTCGATCCACACGGTCGGGACGGTGCGTGTGGGCGGGGGGCTCGATGCGAAGGTGGAGTCCTGGGCGATCGCCCGCGACAAGTACCGGTCGGAGTTCAGCCTGCAGGGGATGACGGCGATCCAGTCGTGGGACGGGACCGAGGCCTGGGCCGTCCGTCCGTTCGGCGGGCGCAAGGAGCCGCAGAAGCTCAGCGCCGACGACGCGAAGGACCTGGTGGACGCCGCGGACATCGCCGGGCCGCTCGTGGACTACCGGGCGAAGGGAAGCACGATCGAGTACCTGGGCACCGAGGACATCGACGGCACCGACGCCCACAAGCTGCGCGTCAACCTCAAGAACGGCGACAGCAAGTACGTCTACCTCGATCCGGACGCGTTCCTCGAGATCCGGGTCGTCAGCCACAGGATGATCCGGGGCCAGGACGAGGTCGCGAGCGTCGATCTGGGGGAGTACGAGAAGGTGGACGGCCTCTACTTCCCCTTCGAGATCGGACGGAACCACCTGGACCGCATCGAGCTCAATCAGCCGGTCGATACCAAGATGTTCGCCCTCCCCGGAGCGTCGCGATGACGACGAAGCGACTCCTCGGCGGCGCCGTTCTCGTCCTCCTCGCGGCGCCGGCGGCGCTCGCCCAGACCGCGCCCCGCCTCGACGAGGGGGTGCTTTCGGGGCTCGGCATCCGCAACATCGGCTCCGCGGCGATGAGCGGGCGGATCGCCGCCGTCGCCGCGGCGCGGAAGAAGAGCGGGGAGACGGTGCTCTACGTCGGCGCCGCCAGCGGCGGTGTCTGGAGGTCCACCGACGGCGGCACGACGTTCCTGCCGAAGTTCGACCACGAGTCGGTGCAGTCGATCGGCGCGATCGAGATCGACCCCGGCAATCCGGACACGGTCTGGGTCGGCACGGGGGAGGCGTGGACGCGGAACTCCGTCTCGATCGGCGACGGGATCTACCGATCGACGGACGGCGGAGAGACCTGGACCAACATGGGGCTCCCCGAGTCGGAGCGGATCGTGAAGATCGCCGTGGACCCCGGGGACGGCAAGGTCGTCTACGCCTGCGCGACCGGGAAGCTCTGGAGCGATTCGAGCGAGCGCGGCGTGTACCGGACGCGCGACGGCGGGAAGAGCTGGACCCTCGTGCTGAAGGGGTCCAACCCCTCCACCGGCTGCGGCGGGATGTCGATGGACGCGAAGCACCCGTCCACGCTGTTCGCGTCCCTGTGGGACTTCCGCCGCAAGGGGTGGACCTTCCGCTCCGGCGGCGCGACCGCGGACGCCCCTTCGGGGAGCGGCCTCTTCCGGACGGACGACGGAGGCGAGCACTGGACGGAGATCACCGACGCGAAGAACGCCGGGTTCCCGGCCAAGCCGTACGGCCGCGTCGCGGTCGCCGTCGCGCCGTCCCATTCCGACGTCGTCTACGCGGTGGTCGAGTCGGTGAAGAGCGCGCTCTACCGCTCGGGGGACGGCGGCAAGACCTGGGAGCGCAGGGACGACAGCCAGAACATGGTCTGGCGGCCGTTCTACTTCGCGAACCTCATCGTCGATCCGACGAATCCGGATCGCCTGTTCAAGCCGGACGGCGATCTGATCCAGAGTCTGGACGGCGGGAAGACCTTCTCGTCGGCGGGGGGGGGCGCGCACGGCGACTTCCACGACCTCTGGATCGATCCGAACGATCCGAAGCAGGTCGTCACCGGCGACGACGGAGGACTGTGGTTCTCGAAGGACGGCGGCAACCGCTGGTGGAAGGGGAACAACCTCCGATCTCGCAGTTCTACCACGTCAGCGTGGACGACCAGGATCCGTACCGCGTGTACGGCGGCCTGCAGGACAACAGCTCCTGGATCGGCGACTCGGCCTATCCCGGCGGGATCTCCAACGCCCGCTGGGAGAACATGTACGGCGGCGACGGCTTCTGGATGTTCGCCGACCCGAGCGACCCCGACTACCTGTACGCCGAGGCCCAGGGAGGCACGATCGGACGGGTCAACCGGCGCACGCACGAGTCGCGCGACATCCAGCCGCGCGCGGGGTACGGCGAGAAGCTGCGCTGGAACTGGAACACGCCGATCCACCTCTCGCCGAACGAGCGTGGGACGATCTACGTCGGCGCGCAGTTCCTCTTCCGGAGCCGCGACCACGGTCAGACCTGGGACCGCATCTCCCCGGACCTGAGCACGCAGGACAAGGAGCGCCAGCGCCAGGAAGAGTCCGGCGGGATCACCGTGGACAACTCGGTCGCCGAGATGCACACGACGATCTACGCGATCAGCGAGTCCCCCAAGGACGGCAAGGTCATCTGGGTCGGGACCGACGACGGGAACGTCCAGATCACCCGCGACGGCGGCAAGAGCTGGAAGAACGTCGTCGCCGCGGCGAAGGTCCCGGACCGCTCGTGGGTCTCATCCATCGAGGCGAGCCGCTTCGAGCCGGGGACGGCGTACGTCACCTTCGACCGCCACACCTACGGCGAGATGGCGCCGATGATCTACAAGGCGGAGGGCTTCGGAGCGAGCTGGAAGCCGCTCGTCACCGCCGACCAGCCCAAGGGGCTGAAGGGGTACGCGCACGTCGTCCGCGAGGACCCGGTTGTGCGCGGCCTCCTCTACGCCGGCACCGAGCTGGGACTGTGGATCTCCAGCGACGACGGCGCGACCTGGGCCCGGTTCAAAGGAGGGGACTTCCCGGCGGTCGCCGTGCGGGATATCGCGGTCCACGCTCGCGATCACGACCTGGTGCTCGCGACCCACGGCCGCGGCATCTGGATCGTCGACGACCTGACGCCGCTCCGCGCGCTCAATCGCGACGTGCTCGCACAGGAAGCGGCGTTCCTTCCGTCGCGGCCGCAGCAGCAGCGGATCCGCGCGGGAGGAGGCTGGGTGGACGGCGATGCGGTGTGGCAGGGGAACAACCCGCCCAACGGCGTCGTCATCAACTACTACCAGAAGTCCCGGCACCTGTTCGGGAAGCTCAAGCTCGAGATCCTCGACGAGCGCGGGAACCTCGTGGACACGCTTCCCGCCAGCAAGCGGCGCGGGATCAACCGCGTGGTCTGGCCGATGAGCGTGAAGCCGCCGCGCGTGCCCCCCGCCGCCACGCTCGCCGGAAGCGCGACCCAGGGGCCGCGCGTGCCGCCGGGGAGCTACACGGCGCGGATGACGAAGGGGGACAAGACCTACGAGACGAAGCTCGTCGTCGGGCTCGACCGGCGCGCGACCTTCAGCGTCGCCGACCGGAAGGCCCAGTACGACGCGGCGATGAAGGTTCACGGGATGTTCGGCGAGATGAGCGATCTCATGGACCGGATCCTGGCGGTACGCAGCGGCGCCGACGCGGCCGCGAAGGCGCTCCCGGAGGGCGATCCGCTCCGCGCACGCATGACCGACCTCTCCGCGAAGGCCGACACGATCCGCAAGAAGATCGTCGCGACCAAGGAGGGGGGCGCGATCACGGGGGAGGAGCGCCTCCGCGAGCACATGGACGACCTCTACGGCTCGCTCGTCGGCTACGAGGGGCGCCCCACCGCCGCGCTGCTCTCGTACACGGAGGCGCTCAAGCGCGAGCTCGCCGACGTCGCCGCGGAGTTCGAGGCCTTCCGCAAGAAAGAGGTCGCCGACGCGAACGCGGCGCTGCGCGCGAAAGGAATCAAGGAGATCGGCAGCTGAAGGAACACCGGGTGAAGTTCAAGGTTCCGCCAGAGTAGAGGCTTGCCGTGTTGAGCGTCGCGCTGCTTCTCGCAGCCGTCGCGGCCGATCCCGCGCCGGTTCCCGTCCCGCTCCAGGAGCGCGTTGAGAAGCGCCTCGCCCAGCTCGACGTCGCGGTCGAGGGGAACCCCGACGTCATCCGCACGCTGACCGAGAAGGACTTCTACCTCGCGATCGGCGGGAAGGAGATCGAGCGGTTCACGCTCGATCCGAGCTGCATGGAATGGAGCCCGGCGCCGGAGCAGGCGTCCTCGGCGCCTCCGGCGCAGGCCGCTCAGGCAGGCTCCGCCTCCGGCTCCGCCTCCGGCCCCGCCTTCCTCTTCTTCTTCGACCAGATCCACTTGACCGGGGGTGGGCGGATGCGCGCGGTCGCGGTGGCGCAGGACCTGGTCTCGCGCCTGATCGTCGATGGCGCGCGGGCGGCGGTCGTCTCCAGCGGACGCAGCCTCAGGACGATCGTCCCGCTCACCGGCGACGTCGCCGCGATCCGGCGGGGGATCGACGCGATCGCCAAGGACGCCTCGCTCTGGGACACCTACGCCTCGACCGAGGACTCGCGGCTGGATGCGATCAGGATGGAGCTTCGGGCGAGGAACGACCTCGGGGCCCGCTCCCTCGCGCGGCGATACGCGCAGGACGACGCCTGGCAGTCGCGGCTCAGCTATCAGCGAATGGGGATCTCCTTCGGCCTGCTCGCCGGCGCCGCGCCGCCGCGCTCGGTCGTCTACTTCGGCGATACGCTGCGGCAGCGCGCGGGGCAGTTCTATCTGGACATGGTCGGCGACAACGGCGACGTCGAATCCGCCTGGTTCTTCGACTTCAACCGATTCGTGATCGATGCGTTGGGGCAGGGGGTCCACATGTACCCCGTGCAGGCGGAGGGAATCGCCGGACCGAGCCGGCGCACCTTCGACGCCGAGGGCGGCATGTGGGCGATGGCGCTGGAGACGGGCGGCGACGCGTTCATCCGCGGGATGCAGCCGAAGAAGATCGTGCCCCGGCTCGCGGCGAAGCTGCAGTGCACGTACCTGCTGAGCTTCGAGCCGAAAGGATTGCCCGTCGACAAGAGCCTGCGAGTGGAAGTCCGCTCGACGCGGCCGGGGGTCAAAGTTCGCGCGCAGGGGCAGTTCGTCATCCAGAGTGAATCGACGAAGAGGGTGCGCGGCCTGCTCGCCGCCTTCGTCCGCGGCGAGGGTGACGATCCGAAATCCACGTTCGCCGCGTTTGCGATCCCGATCGCGATGAAGGACGGGCGCTACCGGATGCTCGTCCAGATCCGCGCGCCCTCGTCGCCCATGCCGGGGGCCGAGTGGGACCTCGGCGCGACCCTTGCCGGCCGGGGCTCGCACGGCGACGACTTCTCCGCGCGTGTCTCGACCAACGGCGCCGCGATCCCGATCGTGCTCGAGCACGAAGTCTGGCTCGACCCCGGCCCGTTCGAGATCGTCGCGGTCGGGCGGTCGGTCAAGGACGAGACGATCCACTCCGCCAGGATCGAAGGCGAGCTGGGCAATCTCAAGTCGGCCACGACGATGTCGCCGGTGCTGATCCTGCAGGAGTCCGCAGGCGCGTTCTCGCGAGACGGCGCGACGCGCACATCGGGATCCCTCGCGCTCGGTCCCGAGGACGCGGTCACCAACCAGAAGCCGGCCGCGCTGATCTCGCTCGTCTGCCTCGACAAGAAGACCGACGCCGCGACCATCGAACGCCGGGTCACGGGGGAGCGGACCATGGAGTTCCCCGTGCTCGAGGTCGATCGTGAGGAGTCGTGCACGCAGATCCGGGACGTCATCCCGGCGGAGATGCTGGCGCCGGGGACGTTCGCGTACGAGGTCCTCGTGAAGAGCGCGGGTCGGGACGACCGCTCGGTGCGGCGCGAGTTCGCCGTCGTCAGGTGAGTGCCTTCGTCCACTGCTTGCACCAGCCGTCGGGGTTGATCGGGCCGCGCACGGTCTTGCACGTCCCGCAAGTGGACTCGTCGGCGGGCGGCTGGTAGTTGAGGCAGCCGAGGCAGAACTGGTCCTCGCGCTCGCTGTGCTGCCGGTACTGGTTCTCCTCGCGCGTGTGCGCCTCGGCGGGCTGCAAGCGCGAGACGTCCGAGCAATCGAGCCCCGCCCCGAGGCGCCTCGCGCGCTCGCGCAGCGCGGCGAGCTTCGCCTTGTCCTCGCAGCCGACGAGGGCCGCGGCGCCGGCGAGCATCGCCGCCTTGACGAACGCGCGCCGGTTCATGTCCCTCCGGGAGCATAGCGTGGGCGACCGAGGGTTGACCCCTCCCCCGCGACAATGGTAGAAACCGCGTTCCGCTGACGGTTTCACGGAGGTCCCCAGGTACCCCATGGCCGCGACTGAAGAGAGGGACCTCTACGACCCGATCTCCGGCCGCCCGGCCCTCATCCTGGGCGGGCACGACTTCCACTCGATCACCGAAGCCGTCGCGGGCCCGGTCGAGGCGAAGACGCCTCCGGCCTGGTGGCTGTTCTTCCTGCCCTCGCTCGCCCTCCTCGGACTGCTGGGGGTCGCGGTCTCGTGGCTGTTCTGGGAAGGGATCGGGATCTGGGGGCTCAACGTCCCGGTCGGCTGGGCCTGGGACATCACCAACTTCGTCTTCTGGGTCGGCATCGGGCACGCCGGCACGCTGATCTCCGCGATCCTCTTCCTCTTCCGCCAGAAGTGGCGCACGTCGATCAACCGCGCGGCGGAGGCGATGACGATCTTCGCCGTCATGTGCGCGCTGATCTTCCCCGGCATCCACGTCGGACGCGTGTGGGTGGCGTATTTCATGTTCCCGCTGCCGAACCAGATGGGGATGTGGCCGAACTTCCGCAGCCCGCTCCTCTGGGACGTCTTCGCGGTCAGCATCTACGGGACCGTGTCGGTCCTCTTCTGGTACGTCGGGCTGATCCCGGACCTCGCCACCATGCGCGACCGGGCGCCCACGGCGCTGCGCAAGCGGCTCTACGGCTTCTTCGCGCTCGGGTGGCGCGGCTCGAACCGCCATTGGCAGCACTATGAGGTCGCCTACCTCGTGCTCGCCGGTCTCGCGACGCCGCTCGTCCTGTCGGTCCACTCCATCGTGTCGATGGACTTCGCGGTCTCCCAGATCCCCGGGTGGCACACTACGATCTTCCCGCCGTACTTCGTCGCCGGGGCGATCTTCTCCGGGTTCGCGATGGTGATCACGCTGATGGTGATCTGCCGGAGCGCCTTCGGCCTCGAGCGGATCATCACGCTCCGCCACTTCGACTACATGGCGAAGATCATCCTCGTCACGGGGACGATGGTCGGGTACGCGTACGGGATGGAGTTCTTCATCGCCTGGTACAGCGGGAACCCCTACGAGATGTTCACCTTCCAGAACCGGGCGCTGGGCCCCTACGCCTGGGCCTACTGGACCATGATCACCTGCAACGTCCTCAGCCCCCAGGTGTTCTGGTTCAAGAAGGCGCGCACCAGCATCCCGATCCTCTTCGTCATGTCGATCTTCGTGAACATCGGGATGTGGTTCGAGCGGTTCGTGATCATCGTCACGTCCCTCCACCGCGACTTCCTCCCCTCGGCGTGGGGCTACTTCCGGCCCACGATCTGGGACGTCTCCTGCCTGCTCGGCAGCTTCGGGCTGTTCTTCACGATGTTCTGCCTCTTCGTCCGGTTCCTCCCGATGGTGGCGACCGCCGAGGTCAAGACCGTCCTTCCCGGCGCCGACCCGCACGCGCACCACCCCGGGGCGCACGCGAGCGCGGAGCAGCTCGCGGAAGAGGGAGCGCACTGATGGCCGCGTTCGGCGTGCTCGCGGAGTACGCGACCCCGGCGGACCTGTTTCGCGCCTGCGAGCGCGTCCGCGAGGCGGGCTACACGCGGTGGGACGCGCACACGCCGTTCCCGGTCCACGGTCTCGACCGGGCGATGGGGATGCGGCGGTCGCGCCTGCCCTGGATCATCCTCGTGGTCGGTCTCGGCGGCGCCGCGGGGGGCTTCGTCCTCCAGTGGTGGGTCCACAACGCGGCGTACCCGCTGACGATCAGCGGCAAGCCCCACTTCGCCTGGCCGGCCTACGTGCCGATCACCTTCGAGCTGGGGGTCCTCGGCGGGGCGCTCGCCGCGGTGCTGGGGATGCTGGGGCTCAATCAGCTCCCGCGGCACCACCACCCCCTGTTCGAGGTGGAGCGCTTCTCCCGATGCTCGGACGACCGGTTCTTCATCTCGATCGAGGCGAGCGACCCCCGATTCGACGCCGTCGCGACGCGCCAGCTCCTGGAGAGGTCCGGGGCCGCGGCGGTCGAGATGGTCGAGGACCCGGCGTGATCGCGCGCGACCAGGTCACGGTTCCGGCGGGACACTGGCTGACCCGTCTGCCTTGGGTCGCCGGGGGGGTCGGCGTCCTGGCCACGGCCCTGTCGCTCGTCCTCGCCTCCGGCAACCCACGGCAGTTCGCCTTCTCGTGGCTGCTCGCCTTCCTCTTTTTCGCGTCGCTCGCGATCGGCGGGATGTATTTCGTGCTCGTCCACTACGCGACCCAGGCCGGGTGGGGGGTCGTCGTCCGGCGGCTCGCCGAGAACATGATGGGGACGATCCCGCTGCTCGCCCTGCTGTTCCTCCCGATCGTCTGGCAGATGCGCGAGCTGTTCCCCTGGGTCAACGCGCTCGCCGACGGCGACGACCACCTGATCGCGGCCAAGGCGCCCTACCTGAACACGCGGTTCTTCCTGGTGCGCGCGGCCGTCTACTTCACGGTCTGGGTGGCGATCGCCCTCCTGTTCGCCCGGCGCTCCCGCGCGCAGGATCGGACCGGCGGCACGGCGATCTCGCTCGCCCTCAAGCGGATCTCCGCTCCGGCGCTGATCGCGCTCGCGCTGACCCAGACCTTCGCCGCCTTCGACTGGATCATGTCGCTCGACCCGACCTGGTACTCGACGATCTTCGGCGTCTACTGGTTCGCGGGGTCGTTCGTCAGCACCTTCGCGTTCCTGGTGCTCGCGATCGTCGTCCTGCGGAGCGCCGGGCTGATGAAGGACGTGATCACGCTCGAGCACTTCCACGACCTCGGGAAGCTCCTCTTCGCCTTCACCGTCTTCTGGGCGTACATCGGCTTCTCGCAGTTCTTCCTGATCTGGTACGGGAACATTCCCGAGGAGACGATCTTCTTCCGCGAGCGCCTCGAGGGCTCCTGGCGCGCGATGTCGTTCCTCCTCGCGGCCGGCCACTTCGCCGTCCCGTTCTTCTTCTTCATGCCGCGGTCGATCAAGAGGAAGCCCGGCCTCCTCGCCCTCGGGGCGGGATGGATGCTCCTGATGCACTTCGTCGACATGTACTGGCTGGTGATGCCGGCGATGCACCCGCACGGGGTGCACATCGGCCTCTCCGACCTGGCCGCGTTCGCCGCGGTCGGAGGGCTGTTCGCCGCCGTTTTCGGCCGGTTGTGCGCCGGATCGGCGCTCGTTCCCGTCCGCGACCCCCGCCTGGCCGAATCGTTGTCGTTCGAGAACGTCTAGGATAGAGTTTCGGTTTTGAGCCGGGCCCGAACCTGAGTGAGGGCTTCTCGGGCCCGTCGAGGAGAACATGATGCGTCGTTTCTCGAGTCGTGGGCTCGCGGCCGGTCTGGTCGCCTTCCTGGCGGGGGGCGCCGCCTTCGCCGCCACGATCACCGGCACCGTCACGTACGAGGGGAAGGTCCCGACCCTGCAGCCGATCGACATGAAGGCCGACGCGGCCTGCGCGAAGATGCACGGCACGCCGCAGCCGAGCGACGTCCTGGTGCTGGGACCCGGGAACACCATGGCGAACATCATGGTCAGCGTCGCCACCGGCCTTCCCGCCGGCAAGACGTACCCCGCGCCGACCACGCCCGTCACGATGGACCAGAAGGGGTGCCACTACGAGCCGCACGTCTTCGGGCTCCGCGTCGGGCAGCCCTTCAAGGTCCTGAACTCCGACGGGATCCTGCACAACGTGCACGCGCTCCCGAAGGTGAACTCCCAGTTCAACATGGCCATGCCTCCGACGGTGAAGGAGTCCACCAAGAGCTTCGGCAAGGCCGAAGGGATGTTCAAGATCAAGTGCGACGTCCATCCGTGGATGAGCGCCTACGCCGGCGTGTTCAACCACCCCTTCTTCTCGGTGACCCAGAAGGACGGGAAGTTCACGATCTCCGGCCTCGACCCCGGAACCTACGAGATCGAGGCGTGGCACGAGAAGCTCGGAGTGAAGAAGCAGTCCGTCACCGTCGCAGGCTCAGAGACCAAGACGGTGGACTTCAAGTTCCAGGCTCCCGCCGCCAAGTAGCGGGCCGGGGGATTCCTACGCGGGGGTGAGGATGGGTCCCACGGACACGACGAAGGCGGGCGCGCACCACGCGCCCGCCCACGAGCACGGCTCCCACGAGGAGCTGTCGTTCTGGCGCAAGTACGTCTTCTCGACCGATCACAAGACGATCGGCATCCAGTACGCCGTCACGGGGATGCTGTTCCTCCTGTTCGGCTTCTGCCTGATGATGCTGATGCGCTGGCAGCTCGCCTTTCCCGGGCGGGCGCTCCCGCTGATCGGCCGGCTCTTCGGCGAGGAGCGGATGCCGGGCGGGACCATGCTCCCGACCTTCTACAACGAGCTCGGCGCGATGCACGGGACGATCATGGTCTTCATGGGCGTCGTGCCTCTCGCGGTCGGGGGGTTCGGCAACTTCGTGCTCCCGCTCCAGATCGGCGCGCCGGACATGTCCTTCCCGCGGCTGAACATGGCGAGCTACTGGTTCTTCTTCCTGGGCGGCGTGACCATGCTCGCCAGCTTCTTCGTCCCCGGCGGCGCCGCGCAGTCGGGCTGGACCTCCTACACGCCCCTCGCGGACATCGCCGGAACCGGGCAGACCATCTGGATCCTCGGGATGATCTTCCTGATCACCTCCTCGCTCCTGGGCGCGATCAACTTCATCACGACCACGATCCAGCTTCGCGCCAAGGGGCTGACCTTCTTCCGGATGCCGTTCTTCGTCTGGGCGCAGTTCGTCACCGCCTTCCTGCTCCTCCTGGCCTTCCCGCCCCTCGAGGCGGCCGCGCTGCTCCAGCTGATGGACCGGGTCGCCGGGACCAGCTTCTTCCTGCCGACCGGGCTCGTGGTCAGCGGGCAGGCCCTCCAGGTGTCGGGGGGCGGCAACCCCCTCCTCTGGCAGCACCTGTTCTGGTTCCTCGCGCACCCCGAGGTCTACGTGCTGATCCTCCCGGCGATGGGGATCGTCGCGGAGGTGATCGCGAACAACACCCGGAAGCCGCTGTTCGGCTACCGGTCGATGGTCTACTCGCTGATCTTCCTCGGGTTCATGTCGTTCATCGTCTGGGCGCACCACATGTTCATGACCGGCATGGGCACCACGATGGCGGCCTTCTTCCAGACGACCACGATGATCATCTCGATCCCGTCGGTCGTCATCCTGACCTCGCTGATCATCTCGCTGTGGGGCGGCTCGATCCGGATCAACACGCCGATGCTGTTCGCCCTCGCCTTCCTCCCGATGTTCGGGATCGGAGGGCTGACCGGTCTCCCGCTCGGCCTCAACATCACGGACATCCCGCTGCACGACACCTACTACGTGATCGCGCACTTCCACTACGTGGTCGCCCCCGGCACGATCTTCGCGCTCTTCGCCGGGATCTACTACTGGTTCCCCAAGGCCACGGGGCGGAGGATGAGCGAGCGGCTCGGGCGGTGGCACTTCTGGCCGTCGCTCCTCTTCATGAACGGCGTCTTCATGCCGATGTTCCTCACCGGGATGGCCGGAATGTCCCGCCGGCTCGCCGACGGCGGCGCGACGTACGCCTTCGCGAAGCCGGTGCTCCACTACAACCAGTGGTCGTCGTTCTCGGCGTGGGCGCTCGCGCTCGCGCAGATCCCGTTCATCATCAACTTCTTCTGGAGCATCAAGCACGGTGAGCCCGCCGAGGCGAACGCCTGGCAGGCCACGACGCTCGATTGGGCGGCCGCGCCCTCCCCGCCCGGCCACGGGAACTTCAAGGAGCTCCCGGTGGTCACGCGCGGGCCGTACGAGTACAGCGTCCCCGGCGCGGCACGGGACTTCATCCCGCAGAACGCGCGGGCCGAGGGCTAGGGCGCGATGGAAATCCCGTATACCGTCGAGATACGGCCGGACACCGGCCTCAACAGCGGCAAGATCGGCATCTGGCTCTTCCTCGCCTCCGAGGTGATGCTGTTCGGCGCGCTCTTCGCGACCTACATCCTGCTCCGGGTCGGCGCGGTCGAGTGGCCGCACGGCGCGCACTACCTGAACATCCCGCTCGCGACGCTCAACACGGTCGTCCTGATCAGCTCGTCGGTGACGATGGTGATGGCCTGGGCGTCGCTCAAGCGGGACGACTTCGGCAAGTTCCGGATGTACATGGCCGCGACCGTGGGGTTCGGCGCGGTGTTCCTCATCGTGAAGTACTTCGAGTACTCCGCGAAGTTCCACCACGGCTACTTCCCGAAGACGAACACCTTCCTCGCGATCTACTTCACGATGACGGGCCTGCACATGCTCCACGTCATGGGTGGGATGGCCGTCAACGCCTACCTGTGGGGCCCCGGCGCGAAGCTGTGGAGGAGCGACAAGGAGCACTTCACCAACCGCGTGGAGAACTCCGGGCTGTTCTGGCACTTCGTCGATCTCGTTTGGATCTTCCTCTTCCCCGTCCTATATCTGTTGTAGGAGCGGACATGAGCGACACCCACGCGTTCGATCTCAAGAAGCACGTCCGCGCCTACATCCTCGTGTTCGTCTCGCTGATGGTCCTGACGCTCGTGACGGTGGCCGTGTCGCGGTTCCACCTGCCCGTGCACCAGGCGATCACGGTCGCGCTGCTGATCGCGACGATCAAGGGCTCCCTCGTCGCCTGCTACTTCATGCATCTGATCTCGGAGAAGAAGCTGATCCTCTGGGTGATGGCGCTGACCGTGATCTTCTTCGCCGTCCTCCTCTGGATCCCCATGGCCACCGTGGCCGATCGGATCGGGCACTGACCATGTCGCTGAAGGGGTTCCACGTGCTGTTCATCTCGGCGTCGGTCTTGCTCGCGATCGGGATGGGGGCGTGGTGCCTTCCGACGAACAAGGCCGCCGCGCTGGCGTCGTTCGCGACCGCCGCTCTGCTCGTCGCCTACGAGAGCTGGTTCCTGAGGAAGGCGCGGAGGCTCCCGTGAGCCCGTCGATCCTCGCCTGCGCCTCCTGCTTCGGCGCCACCGCCGACTCGCCCCTGGTGGACGGGGCGAAGGTCGGCGTCTGGCTGTTGCTCGCGGTGACCCTCGGCGTCCAGGGGGGCTTCGCGGCCTTCTTCATCAAGCTGCGCCGGCGCGCCAAGCGGCTCGAGAACGCGGAGATCGCCGTCGAGTGGGCCGATCTCCAACGGAGAGACCAATCGCGATGAACGGACCCCTGGGACTTCCCCTCGCCGCGTCGGCCCATGCGGGCGAGGTGGACAACACGATGGTCATAGTCCACGTCGTCATGGGCGTGCTCTTCGTCGGCTGGATCGCGTTCTTTCTCTTCGCGCTCTACCGGTTCCGAAGGGCGCGCAATCCGGTGGCCGACTACACGGGGGTCACGAGCAAGACCTCGACCTACCTCGAGATCGCGGTCGCGGTGGTCGAGGCCGTCCTCTTGATCGGCTTCTCGATCCCGCTGTGGGCCAAGCGGGTGGACAAGTTCCCGCCCGAGAGCGAGGCCGTGGTCGTCCGCGTGATCGGCGAGCAGTTCGCCTGGAACGTGCACTACCCCGGCCCGGACGGGAAGTTCGGACGGACCGACGCGACGCTGATCGACCTCGAGTCGAACCCGCTCGGGCTCGACCGCTCCGATCCGGACGCCAAGGACGACATCACGACCGTCAACCAGCTCCATCTCCCGGTGAACAAGCCGGCGATCGTCAAGCTGTCCAGCAAGGACGTCATCCACAGCTTCAATCTGACCGAGTTCCGGGTGAAGCAGGACGCGATCCCCGGCCTGACGATCCCCCTCTGGTTCGTGCCGACCGTCACGACCGACGAGATGCGCCAGAAGCTCGGCGACGACGAATTCGTCTACGAGATCGCCTGCGCGCAGCTCTGCGGCCTCGGCCACTACTCGATGCGGGGCTACGTCACGATCGACAGCCAGGAAGGGTTCCAGGCCTGGCTCGACGAAGAGGGGAAGAAGCTGAGCGGCGAGGACGCGGCCTGGAACTAGCCCCCCGAGGGGAAGCGTGAGAGGCCGGGGGCGCTCTTGCGCACCTCGTCGAGATGCCGGGTGGTGACCACCCGGATCCCGCGCTTCTCGCACCAGCTCTCCACGGCGCGCACCACCATCCCCCGCACGAACGCGGGGACCCGGGCCATCCGCTCGCGGGCGTCGTCCTCCCAGGCGATGGCGGGGGCGTCGGGGCGGCCGTACTCGACCTTCGGAATCGACAGGAGCGGCGAGCCAGCGAAGCGCCCCGGCGTGTGCGTGCACAGCGGGTCCTCGGCCATGAAGTCGCCGGTCGCGCCGTAGGCCCGGGCGCGGCACCCCCCGCACAGCCCGGAGAGCTCGCAGGCGCCGCACCGGCCGCCCAGCTCGGCGCGGGCCCGGATGGCGACGAACGGCTCGGAGTCCGACCAGACCTCCGCGAGCGACCGCTCCCGAAGGTTGCCGCCGAAGACGGGGAGATAGGGGCACGGGGTGACGTCGCCGTTCGGGCGAATGCCGAGGTAGTGCGTCCCGGCCGGGCAGCCTCCGGCCCCTCCGGTGTAGGTCCTCAGGAACTCGGGACCGCGGTCCGCCTCGAGCAGCGTCTTCACGAAGTGGGGGGCGCACTTGGCGTTGACGAGCATCGTCCCCGCGTAGCGCGCCTGGATGAGCGCGAGCTCGGCGAGCACGCGATCGTAGGCCGAAGGCGCGATGTCGGAGACGAACGTCCCGCGGCCCGTGGGGACGAGGAAGTACACGTTCCAGACCTTCGCGCGGAGGGTCGCGCAGGCGAACTCGGCCAGAGCTTCCAGCTCGCCGGCGTTGTGGGCGCCGACGGTCGTCTGCACGATGAATGGGAGCCCCGCGTCGCGGAGGATGGCAGCGCCCTCGACCGTGTTCCGCCAGGCGCCCGCGACGCGACGGAAGCGATCGTGGCG
>DASRJG010000097.1:0-12353 GCA_035649595.1 Candidatus Polarisedimenticolaceae bacterium | reverse complement strand
TAGCCCCTCGGATTGCTTGGCATCCAGCACTTCAACTCACGATCGGGGACTTCGATGCAGGTACCGCCACGGATCAGATCGCGCCGCGCAGGTAAGACATCCAAATGGAAGTTCTTGGGGTAGTTCAGTCGGATGCACCGGCGCTTCCTCTCGAGATGGGGACGGAGCTCGGGGTTGCGCGAAAGCCACTGATAGACCATTTCGTACAGGACCATCGGCTGAAGATTGGTCCAGTCAATCTCAACAACCATGTCGAGATCGAACTCCAACTGGCGGATCGGTTGGACCGTAGTCCTCAATGCCATCGAACCCTGCGGGTAGATTTGAGGCTGAAACATGGCCACTGGGGACCCGGCGGTCGACAGCCAGTCGCCAACGGCCTTGTACCTGCTCTCGGCCTCTGCGTGACGTGCGGCCGACAGTCCGAGTCTGGTGACGATGCCAAGCAAGAGTTTCTCGAGGTAGAGCGTTCGCTCGCTTGTCTTGGACTCTGGAAGCGATGATGCGTAGGTCATTCCACAACCCCCTGAAAAGTTGTGGGGAGCGGCCGTCCGCTCCCCACACGAGAAAGCATGCTGGTCCGCCCGCCTACGAACACCCGCTCGTGCTGCCGCAGTTCACGCAGGCGTAGCAGGCGCCGTTGCGGATCATGATCGAGCCGCACTCGTGGCACGGCGGCGCGTCGGCCTGGCGGATGTAGACGTCGCGCTCGCGAGCCTGCGCGGCCGCTTGCGCGCCCGCGCTCGGCGTCTCGGCCGTCGTCGCCAGCTCGTGCCCTCCGCCGTTCGCGCCGGCCGGGGTCGGCGGCTGATCTTCGGAAGGCAGGAACTGCAGCGCCATCCAGCGGAACACGTAATCCACGATCGACTTCGCGATCGGGATCTGCTGGTTCCCGGTGAAGCCCGAGGGCTCGAACCGCACGTGCGTGAACTTGTCCACGAGGAAGCGCAGCTCGACGCCGTGCTGGAGCGAGAACGAGATCGCGGTGGCGAACGCGTCCGCGAAGCCGGCGAGCGTGGAGCCGGCCTTCCCGAGCGTGATGAAGATCTCGCCCGGCTGGCCGTCCTCGAACATGCCGACGGTGATGTAGCCGTCGAACCCCGCGACCGAGAACTTGTGCGTGATCGACCGCCGGGTGTCGGGGAGCTTGCGGCGCCGCGCCTCGACCGCGACGGCGACCTTCTTCTCCTCTTCCTTGCCCGTGGAGAGAGGCTGGCTGCGCTTGCACCCGTCCCGGTATATCGCGATCGCCTTGAGCCCCATCTTCCAGGCTTCGACGTAGGTCTTCTCGATCTCCTCGACGGTCGTCTCGTTCGGCATGTTGACGGTTTTCGAGATCGCGCCCGACAGGAACGGCTGCGCGGCCGCCATCATCTTGACGTGGCCCATGTACTGGATCGTCCTCGATCCCTTCGCGGGCTTGAACGCGCAGTCGAAGACCGGCAGGTGCTCGGGCTTGAGGTCGGGGGCCCCTTCGATCGTGTCGTTGTCGTTGACGAAGTCCACGATCCGCTGGATCGCGTCGTGCCCGTAGCCGAGCTTCTTGAGCGCGAGCGGGACCGTGTTGTTGACGATCTTGAACATCCCTCCGCCGACGAGCTTCTTGTACTTGACCAGCGAGATGTCCGGCTCGATCCCGGTCGTATCGCAGTCCATCATGAACGCGATGGTGCCGGTCGGCGCGAGCACCGTCGCCTGGCCGTTGCGGAAGCCGTGCTCGGTCCCGAGCGTCACCACGTCGGCCCAGGCGCCGCGCGCGGCGGAGAGCAGGTCCGACGGCACCAGCTTCCCGTCGATCCCGTCGGCGTGCGCCTGGTGCTTACGCATGACGCCGAGGAAGGGCTCGCGGTTCCGCTCGTAGCCGGCGAACGGCTTCTTGTGCGCCGAGATCCGCGCCGAGGTCGCGTAGGCCTCGCCGCACATCAGCGCCGTGATCGCCGCCGCATACGCCCGCCCCGCGTCGCTGTCGTACGGAAGCCCGCGGGACATCAGGAGGGCGCCCAGGTTCGCGTAGCCGAGGCCGAGCGGACGGAAGTCGTGCGAGTTCTTCTCGATCGCCGGCGTCGGGTAGGAGGCGTTGTCCACCCAGATCTCCATCGCCGAGATCGTCACCGCGATCGCGTGGCGGAACGCGTCGATGTCCAGCTCCCCGTCCGGCCGGCGGAAGCGCATCAGGTTGAGCGACGCGAGATTGCACGCGGAGTCGTCCAGGTACATGTACTCGGAGCACGGGTTCGACGCGTTGATCCGCCCGGAGTTCGGCGAGGTGTGCCAGGTGTTGATCGTCGTGTCGTACTGCATCCCGGGATCGCCGCAGACCCACGCCGCCTCGGCCATCTCGCGCATCAGGTCGCGGGCGCGGTAGGTCCCCATCGGCTTCCCGGTCGTGACCGCGCGGGTGAGCCACTCGCCGTCCGAGACGACCGCGCGCATGAACTCGTCCGTCACGCGCACCGAATGGTTGGCGTTCTGGAAGAAGACCGAGTCGTACGCGCCGCCGTGGACGTTGAACTCCCCCGAATAGCCGGCGTCGATCAGCGCCCAGGCCTTCTGTTCCTCTCCGGCCTTCGATCCGATGAACTCCTCGATGTCCGGATGATCGACGTCGAGGATCACCATCTTCGCGGCGCGGCGGGTCTTGCCCCCCGACTTGATGACTCCCGCGAACGCGTCGTACCCTCTCATGAACGAGACCGGCCCCGAGGCGGTGCCGCCGCCGGCGAGGAGCTCCTTCGACGAGCGCAGGGCCGACAGGTTCGAGCCGGTCCCCGAGCCGTACTTGAACAGCATCCCTTCCGTCTTCGCGAGCTCCAGGATCGACTGCATCGTGTCCTGCACGGAGTTGATGAAGCAGGCGGAGACCTGCGGGTGCGTCTCGATCCCGCAGTTGAACCAGACCGGGGAGTTGAAGGACACCATCTGGTGCAGGAGGAGGTGGGTCAGCTCCGCCTCGAAGACGTCGGCGTCGTCTGGCGTAGCAAAATAGTTGTTCTCTCGGCCCCACTTGGCTGCCGTTTTCGCCACTCGGTCGAGGAGCTGCCGCACCGAGTATTCGCGCTCCGGGCTCCCCAGCGTGCCGCGGAAGTACTTCTGCGCGACGACGTTGGTGGCGAGCTGCGACCAGAACTTCGGCACCTCGACGTTCCGCTGCTCGAACGCGACCTCGCCCTTGCCGGATGAGATCACCGCGTCGCGAAGCTCCCACTCCACCTCGTCGTAGGGGTGGACGCCGGGCTTGGTGAAGCGCCTCGCGAAGCGCATCCCCTCGCGTGGGCTCGGGATCGAAGCAGGGGTGGCGTTCTGTTCGCCGGGGACATGGACTGAGCGGTCCCCTTCCTCGGGTCGCGGCTCGCGATGGAGCATCGGCGTCATCCTCCTGTGGTGTGAAGCGGCTGCGGGGCTCTCTTGTGATAGCAGGGCGCCGAATAGGGTGTCAAGCGCGTTTTACACAAAATGTCGGGGTATGAAAACCTCATGCCACAAGATGTAGGGGAACGGGGTGGTCCCCTCAGGCGAGCGTCCCCATCTTCTTCCCCCACTCCCGGAAGAACTCGATCCATTCCGGCGAGGGGTCGATGAAGCAGACGCCCATCCCGCACTCGAGGATGTGCGCGAGCTGCGGCGGGACGGCCTTGGCCCAGACCACGCGCGCCCACATGCTGAAGCTCCGGTCCGGGAACGTGATCTGAACCTGGATCGTGGTCCCCGGCCGGAAGACCTGGTTCGTCTGGACGAACAGCCCGGTCTCGGAGACGTTCTTCGTGAACGCGGTCTTGTCCGCGTTCGAGGTGCCGTACTTCACCATCAACCGGCGCTTGGCGCGGTTGTGGATCCGCTTCTCGTGAGGCTTCACCCCCAATGCGCGGCCCCCCCTGCGCCGGACTATAGACTCGTTTCAGCCCTTCCGGGCTCGGATCCGAGCGATCGCCCAGCGCGCGTGCTCGCGCACGACCGGGTCGGCGTCGTCGGAGGCGCGGGTGAGCGCGGGCGCGGAGGGGTCGTCCCCTTTGTTCCCGAGAACGACGCAGGCGTTCCGGCGCATGCCGTCCCAGCGGGCGCGCATCAGAGCCGTCCCCGAGTAGCGCGCGCGGAACGAGCGCTCGTCGAGGTCGAGGATCTCCTCGGCGTCGAGGCCGCGGAGGTCCTCGCGGCGCGCGAACGGATCGCCCGCGGCGGCCCTCGCGAAGGAGACGTTCCACGGACAGACGTCCTGGCAGACGTCGCATCCGAAGATCCATGCGTCGATCCCGGCGCGCCGCTCCTCGGGGATCGCGCCCCGGTGCTCGATCGTCCAGTACGAGATGCACGCGTTGGCGTTCACTCGCCCCGGCTCCTCGATCGCCCCCGTCGGGCAGGCGTCGAGACAGGCCGTGCAGCTTCCGCAGAACTCCTGATGGGGCCCCGCGTCGGGGGTCAGCTCGGCGCAGGTCAGCACCTCGCCGAGGAGCAACCACGATCCGAGATCGCGGGTCAGCAGGTTCGCGTTCTTGCCGATCCAGCCGAGCCCCGCCTGCTCCGCCCAGGCCCGCTCCAGCACCGGCCCCGTGTCCACGAAGGCGCGGGAGGCGGCGCCGCTCTCGGCCGTGAGCCAAGCCGCGAGGTCGCGGAGCTTCGCGCCCATGACGCGGTGGTAGTCGCGCCCCCGCGCGTAGAGGGCGACCTTCGCGGTCGCGGGGCGCTCGGAGACCTCGGGCTCCGGCGGGCGATAGTTCATCGCGAGGACGACGACGCTCCGGCATCCGGGGAGGAGCGCCGTGGGGTCGGCGCGCATCTCCGGATCGCGGGCCATCCAGGCCATCGTCGCGTGGTGGTCCGCGCGGAGCCAGGCGGAGAGCGCGGCCGCGTCGCGCTCGAGCGGCCGGGCGCCTGCGATCGCGACCTTGTCGAAGCCGAGCTCGATCGCCTTCGCCTTCGTGCGCTCGGTGAGGTCCCGCGCGCTCATCGGTGCCTCGGCGGCGCCAGGCGCGCTTGGCGCGCGAGCCAGAGGATCTGCCGCGCGATCCCCCGCACGACATCCACGTCGCCGTCGGTCAGATCCGCGCGTCCCAGGATCCGGCGGAGGCGCCGCATCATCCCCTCGAGCTGATCGACCTTCAGGAAGCCGATCGCGAGCAGGGCCTCCTCGAGATGCGCGTACATCGCCTCGCGCGTCGCATGCCCGGCCAGCGGAGGGTCGTCCTCGGCCGCGTCGTCGGGGGCCGACGCGAGCGCCCGCGACAGCTCGTGGGCTGTGATCGCGACCGCCTGCGCGACGTTCAGCGCGGGATACGCTTCCGACGTTCGGATGTAGGCCAGGTGCGTGCAGCGGTCGAGATCGTCGTCGGAGAGGCCGTTGTCCTCCCGTCCGAAAACCATCGCGACCTCGCCGCGCGCCGCGAGCCCCGCGAGCGTCGGGGCCAGCTCCTCGAGGCGGTAGTGCGGACGGCGATGCTTCCCCATCCGGCGCGAGGTGCCGACGACCGCCGCCGCCCCCTCGAGCGCCTCGTCGAGCGTCGCGTGGGTGCGGGCGCGGGCAAGGAGGTCGGCCGCGTCCACCGCCATCCGGACCGCGTCCTCGTGGTCGGCCCCCTCGCGCGGGGCGACCAGGTCCAGCCGGTGGAAGCCGAAGTTCTTGAGGACCCGCGCGGCCGCCCCGACGTTCCCGCCGTAGCGCGGCTCGACGAGGACGAAGCGGATGGCGCGGGCGGGACGATCGGGCATCGTGTCGCTGGCATTATGCGACAGGGGTGCGGATGCGATCGGCGCTACGGGGATCCTCGGGACCGCTCGTGATCAAGCTCGCGGGGCTTGCCGGCGGGATCGCTCTCTACGACGAGGAGATGGAGGCCGCGGCGGCCGCGGGCTTCCGCGTGCTGGCGCTCGATCTCTCGGGCGACCGCCAGGACGACCCCGCCCCGGCAGCGATCGGTTGGGATCTGTACGCCGACGAGGTCGCGACCGCGATCGCGGCGTGCGGCGATGCGCGGGGCATCCTCTGGGGGACCTCCTTCGGCTGCCTGGTCGCTCTCGCGGTCGCCTCCCGACGGCCGCAGGTCGTCGGCGGCCTCCTGCTCAGCCATCCGCCCGATCCGCTGCGGCGGCGTCCCCTGTTCGTCGGCCTGCTCGATCGCGCGGAACGTTCGAACGCCTCGGACGGCGCGACGCGACTCGCGTTCACGGCGGCGTTCTACGGACTCACGTCGTGGGAGGGGCTGATGCCGGCCCTCTGGCCCCGGCTCCCGCATCTCATCGAGGCGGCATCCGACGCGGCGACACCCGCCTCGACCGTCCGCGCCAAGCTGGATCTGCTCTTCCGCGACGACCCGGGCCTTCCTCCTCCCGGCGCTGGACTCCCGGTCGAGATCATCGCGGGGGCATGGGACCTCGCGGCGCCCCTGGCCGGCGCGCGGCGGCTGGCGTCACGCCTTCCCCGGGCGAGGCTCACCGTGATGGGTTGGTCGGGGCACGCGGGCGCCTATACGCGCCCGCGAACCTATCGGCACGTCACGATCGACGCGCTGAAGCGACTCAGCTCGCGCGCTACTGAAGCGCCAGCAACTTGATCGCGCCGCGGCCCAGGTAATCGCGCTGCTCGCGATTGCCGAACCCCTGGAAGTGGATCGGCTCCCAGTGCCCTTGCGCGTCGAGGCGCGTCCACCCGAACTCGCCGGAGCTTCCGGTCTGCGCGTCGACCCAGTCGACCCACAGACGCCCCGACTGGCTGTGGACCTGCGGCCGGACGTCGCCCAGGTTGTTCGTCATCGCGACGATCTCCGGAGTAAAGGCGCCGGAGTCGTAGCGCGCGAGCACGATCTCGCGCGGCGAGTTACCGAATCCGAAGTCGTGCACCTCGTACGTCACGCGGAGGACGCCGCCGTGGACGACGCCGGCGGGACGGCACGCGGCCTGACCCGGCTGGGAGACCGGAACCGGCGCGGACCAGCTCGAGACATCGGCCGGCGCGTGCCTGTAGAGAACCTGCGGCGTCGAGCCGTCGACCCAATAGAAGAGGTGGACCGACCCGTCCGGGTCGAGCACGAGCTGCGGGTCGAATTCGTTCGCCGGAGTCCCGGCGAGCACCTGCGGCTCGGTCCAGCCGCCGTTCTCGAAGCGGCTGATGACGACGTCGTAGCCGGACGCGGAGTTCCGCGCCCACGCCGCCGCCATGAGGCCCGTCGCGGGATTGCGAACGAACGAGGGCTGGCCGTCGCCGTTGGCCTCGCCACCGGGATTGAGGATGACGTGCCCGGGGAAGCCGGGGAACCCGACGTGCCAGATACCTCCGATCGGCACCGGGTCGTCGCCGATGATCTCGAAGAGGTAGAACGTCACGGGCGGATAAGGCGACGCACCGCCGTGGGAGACCGCGCCGACTTCGGCGTGCGCCCCCGCGGCCGCGAGAATCGCGAGCGTGAGGCCCGCGAGGGTTCGAAGGAGTCGGCCGTTCATCGTAGATCTCATGACTCTGCCCTCGTCAGGGTTCCTCGGAATTCTTCGACCTCGGCATCGCCACCTTCGATACGCCCGAGGTAGGACCGCAGGGTGCGCTCGTTGAGGCGCATCGCGGCCTGATCTCCCCGGGCCTGCGCGATTCGCCAGAGATAGAAGCAGTTCTTGAACACGAGAGCCGGGTGCTCGATGCGCCTGGCGATGAGGTTGGACTTGACGGCCAGCCGGTCGGCCTCGTCAAGGTTGCCGGTGCGGTATTCGATCTTGGAGGACACGCACAGCGCGATCGCGCGGAGACGCTCGAAGCTCCCCGCTTCCATATCGGTCAGGACGGAGACGAGCACCTGACGCGCCTCCTCCGTCGAGCCGGCCTCGCCGAGCGCTTCGGCCAAGTTGATGCGCGTGCTCGCCGATTCGTAGTCGTTGCCGATCCCGCGATAGCGATCGGCGGCCTCGCGGTACAGCGCGATCGCCTCCGTCTGCTGACCCATCGCGAGCAGGAGGTTCGCCTTCAACGCCAGCACGTCGGGGAGGAAGCGCGTCGCGACGTCGTCGCGCGTGGACGCGCGCTCGCACTCCTCGATCGCGAGCAAGGCGATCGTGTAGCGACGCAGCCGGTAGCTCGTCGTCGCGAGGAGCTGGAGGAGCACGAGCCGCTGCGGCTCCTGGACCCCCTTCGCCCCGAACGTCTCCTCCACCAGCCCCTTCGCGTATTCGTACCGCCCGGAGAGGTTCATGCAGGCGATGATCCGGACCCGCACCTCGAAGCTCTTCGGATCGACGAACGGCGCGCCGAAAGCGGATTCGTTCCGGCGCTCGAACAGAGCCCAGGCTGACGGCAGAGCCTCGGCCATGTCTCCCGCGCGGATCAGAGCGTCCACCTGCTGGAGGACCTCGTCGTCCGACCGCCCGCCCAGGTCGACCGGCCTCATCCCGCGACGCAGCTCGACTTCGTAGCGCTCGGCGAGCGATGCGATCGGAACACCATAAATGTGGCTCATTGCCATGAGGCGCGGGAAGGTTGGGAACGCAAGGCCGTTTTCGATCCGCGAGAGGTGCGACTTGGTGACCTTCTCGGGAAAGGCGGCCGACAATTCTTCTACGGCGTCCAACGAGAGACGACGCCCCTCGCGGACCTTCTTGAGGTAGGCCCCGAACGCCGCGCTACCTTGAGTGGTTTCTTCACTGTGTTCCAACGTGGTGCCCCCAGACCGCGGAACGTCAGATCGCGTGACTATGGATACACAGCCTGATTCCCGCCTCTGCAACCGGTTTCTGCAAAGTGGGTTGCTCCCACGCAACACACAAGGGGGAATTCCATTTTCGTCATGCGATTCCTGCTCCCGCTGCCGAGGAGCGTAGCGGAGCACGGAGGCCGCGAAACCCGCGACTTAGAAGGATTAGGTTGACGACCGATAACTGGCGAGGGCGACCCGCGGGCCCGTCAGCGAGTATCGATCGTCCTGAGGATCTCCTCGATCGCCTCGGGGGTGACCGGCTTCACGAGGTGGTGATCGAACCCCGACTCGGCGGAGCGTCGGCGGTCGGAGTCGCGCCCCCAACCGGTCTGCGCGATCAGGACGATGCCATTCCCGTTCGGAAGCGCGCGAATGCGTCGCGCGACCTTGTACCCATCCATGCCCGGGAGGCCCAGATCCAGCAGGACCACCTCCGGATGGAACGAAGCCACCGCCTCCACGGCGGCCGCGCCGGTCGTCTCCAACCGGACCTCGTGGCCCATCAGCTCGAGCAGGATCCCCAAGCTCGTTCCGTGGTCCTCGTTGTCATCGACGATGAGGATGCGGCGACGCGCCTGTGTCGGAGATGCCGCCGTGGGGTCGGGAGTAGGCCCCGGCGTTGCGGCGCGGGGGAGCCTCACGGTGAACTCGCTGCCGCGGTCGGGTCCCTCGCTGCCGCTCGCCCGCGCTCAGCCGGTCGAAGAACGCGTCGCTGAAGACGGCGATGAGCTGGAAGCCGAAGAGCGCCTGGATGCCGGGGAGGACCATCCGGCACTCCTCGAGCAAGAGCTCGACCGCCTTGGTGAGCGGGATGCGCTCCGCCATCTCATTCGCTCACGACCGTCGGGATCTCCTTCGACGAGCCGGCGCCCAGCTCCTTCATCTTGCGGGCGGAGACCAGCACGCGGTTGTCGAACGAGGCCATCGTCTCCTTGTAGCTCCTGACCGCGCGCTCGAGGCTCGCGCCGAGGTCCTTCATGTGGCCGGTCATCGTCACGAGCCGGTCGTAGAGGTCGGCGCCAAGGTCGCGGATCCGCTCCGCGTTCTCGGCGACCTTCTCCTGCGTCCAGGCGAAGTGGACGGTCTTCAGGAGCGCGACCAGGTTCGTCGGGCTCGCGGGGACGACGCCGCGGCCGAAGGCGAACTCGAGCAGCTCCGGGTCGCGATTGACGGCGGCGGAGAAGAACGCCTCGCCGGGGATGAACAGGACGACGAACTCGGGCGACTCGTCGAATTGGTCCGCGTAGCTCTTCTGCGAGAGGCGCAGGACGTGGTCGCGGAAGTGCCGCAGGTGCTCTCCGAGCTTCCTGTCGCGGGTCGCGTCGTCGGTCGCCTCCTGCGCTTCGAGGTAGGCGGTCAGCGGCACCTTCGCGTCCACGACCAGGCTCTTGCCGCCGGGGAGCTTGACGACCATGTCGGGGCGGATCGTGCCGCCCTCCCCCGCGATCGTCGCCTGCTCGAGGAAGTCGCAGTGCGCGCGCATGCCGGCGAGCTCCACGACCCGCTTCAGGTGGATCTCCCCCCAGCGCCCGCGCGTGTGGGGCGCGCGCAGGGCCTGGGCGAGCGTCGCGGTCTCGGTGCGGAGGCGCTCGCTCGCCTGCCCCATCGACGCGACCTGCGACCTCAGCTCGCGATACGCCCCCTCCCGCTCACGCTCGATCGCGCGGAGCTGCTCGTCCACCTGCTTGAGCGCGGTCTCCACCGGGCGGACCAGCTCGAGGAATGACCTCTGGCTCCCCTGCAGGACGTCGGTCGAGAGAGCGACGAACGACTCTCGCTGCCTCGCGGCGGTCTCCCCCAGAGCGGTCAGCTCGGTCCGGGCGGCCGCCAGCTGCTCGCGCAGCCGCGCGTTCGCGCGCGCGGAGGAGAGCGCGGCCGCGAGCGCGCCGACGGCGGCGCCCAGCGCGAGCCCCAGGAGCAGCGAGCCCAGGTCCATGCGCAGAGGATAGCGCCGCCCGCCATGCGCCCGTACCATGACTCCGCTATGAAAGCGCGACGGCTGGTCTGGATCCTCATTGTTATCGCCGCCGTGACGGGAGCGATCGCCGTCTACGTCCACCGGAACGGGAAGGACGCGAAGCCGAAGTACCGGACCGAGACGGTGGATCGCGGCGCCGTCGCCGAGACCGTGACCGCCACGGGGACGATCTCCGCCGTGACGACGGTGCAGGTCGGCTCGCAGGTCTCCGGCATCGTCTCGAGGCTGTACGCCGACTACAACTCGCCGGTGAAGAAGGGACAGCTGGTGGCCGAGCTCGACCCGACGCCTTTCGAGGCGCAGGTGGCGCAGCGGCGCGCCGACCTCGCGGGCGCCGAGGTCCAGATGAACAACACCGAGGTGGCGTACAAGCGCTCCGAGCGGCTGGTCGATCAGGGGCTGACCTCGCAGGCGGAGTACGACGGCGCCCGCGCCGCTTTCGAGTCGTCGAAGGCCCAGGTCGATCAGGCGCAGGCGGCGCTGCGCCAGGCCACGACCAACCTCTCGTACACGCGGATCTTCTCGCCGATCGACGGCGTGGTCGTCGCGCGCCAGTACGACATCGGGCAGACGGTCGCCGCGTCGTTCCAGGCCCCGACGCTCTTCACGATCGCCGAGGACCTGACGAAGATGCAGGTCCAGGCCGACGTCGATCAATCGGACATCGGACGCGTGCAGGTCGGGCAGACCGCGCGCTTCACGGTGGACGCGTACGCCGACGAGCCGTTCTCGGGGAAGATCTCGCAGATCCGTCTCAACGCCACCGTCAACCAGAACGTGATCACGTATCCCGTGATCATCGACGTCCCGAACCCCGACCAGAAGCTCAAGCCCAAGATGACCGCGGACGTGACGATCGAGGTCGCTCGCGTGGACGACGTCCTGCGCGTGCCCAACGGCGCGCTGCGCTTCCGGCCGATCGAGACCGCCTCCTCGCGCGGGGGCGCAAGCGCCGCCGCGGGCGCGGCCCCCGCCGGGGGCGCCCAGCAGGGTCGCGGCGCGGGAGGCGGCGGCCTCGCCCGCGCGGGGGCGGCGCTCGGGGCCGAGCAGCGCCCCGCCCGGCGCCAGCAGACCGTCTACCTCGTCCTCGCCGGCGACCAGCTCAAGGCCGTCCCCGTGAAGACCGGGATCTCCGACGGGCGGTACACCGCGATCGTCGACGGCGCGATCTCGCCCGGGGACAAGGTCGCCGTGGGGACCGCGACGATCAACGTGCAGCAGACGGGGACCTTCCCCGGCACGGGCCCCGGCGGAGGAGGTCGGCGGTTTTGATCGAGATCCGCGACCTCGTCAAGGTGTACACGCTGGGCGAGGTCGAGGTGCGCGCGCTCGACGGGATCTCGCTCGACGTGGCCGCGGGGGAGTTCGTCGCGATCATGGGCCCGTCGGGCTCGGGGAAGTCCACGCTGATGAACCTCCTCGGCTGCCTCGACCGGCCGACCAGCGGCCGCTACGTCCTCGACGGGATCGACGTGTCGCGGCTGGACGGCGACCGCCGCGCCGAGATCCGGAACGCCAAGATCGGCTTCGTCTTCCAGTCGTTCAACCTGCTGCCGCGCACCTCCGCGCTCGAGAACGTCGAGCTGCCGCTCCTGTACGGGAGCGGGGGGCTCGACGGCGACGAGAGGGTGGAGCGCGCGAGGACGGCGCTCGCCCGGGTCGGTCTCGCGGGTCGCGAGCGGCACTACTCGTCCCAGCTCTCCGGAGGG
>DASRJG010000096.1:0-4769 GCA_035649595.1 Candidatus Polarisedimenticolaceae bacterium | reverse complement strand
CTCGCGCAGGAGCCGGGCCAGCTCGCGGGCCGACTCCGCCGCGTCCCCCGGAAGGATCCTCCCCGCCGGACGCGGCGGGGGGAGCTCGAGCGACTCGCGCGCGACCGCGGGAGCCGCGGCGGCGGACGACGCGCGGACGTCGAGCGGCTTCTTCTTCGCCGCCATGATCCCCTTCAGCGAGGCGTAGCGGGGCGGATGGTCCCCCTTGTCCCAGGCGATCACCGCCGGGAGGTTCCCCTCGACCACCTCGACCGCGCCTTCGATCCCGCGATGGGCGACGAAGCGCCGGCCCTCGACCGACAGCGCGAACGCGGCCCCTACGTGCGGGAGGTCGAGTAGCTCGCCGAGCATCGGCCCGACCTGCCCCTCGTCGTCCCCCACCCCCGTCTTACCGGTGAAGATCAGGTCGGCGCCCACCTCGCGCAGCGCTTCCGCCAGGGCCCGGGCGCGCGCGAGCGCATCCGCGCCGGCGAGCGACGGCGCGTCCACGCGGATCGCCCGGTCCGCCCCCACCGCGAGCGCCTGACGGAGCGAAGCGGCGACCCCCTCGTCGCCTCCGCTCAGGACTACGACCTCGGTCCCCGCGTCCTTGTCCTTCAGGAGGAGCGCCTCCTCCAGCGCGTACTCGTCGTAGGGGGAGATGATCATCTTGACGCCGGCGAGGTCCGGGCTCTTGCCGTCGGGCCCGATCTTGATCTTCGCTTCGGTGTCGGGGACGTGCTTGAGGCAGACGACGATCTTCATGCCGACCCGTCGTGGCGGGTGAACAGCAGCGAGGCGTTGGTGCCTCCGAAGCCGAAGGAGTTGTTGAGCGCGGCTCGGATCGGAATCTTCCGGGCGACGTTCGGCACGCAATCGAGGTCGCACTCCGGATCCGGCGTCTCGTAGTTGATCGTCGGCGGGACGGCGCCGCGCGCGACGGCGAGCGCGGTGATCGCGCTCTCGAGGCCTCCGGCGGCTCCGAGCAGATGCCCGGTCATGGACTTCGACGACGCGAAGGCGATCTCCCGCGCGTGCGGGCCGAAGACCGTCTTGACCGCCTGGGTCTCGACGCGGTCTCCGACCGGGGTCGAGGTGCCGTGCGCGTTGATGTAGTCGACCTGGCTCGGCGGTATCCCCGCGTCGCGCAGCGCTCCCGCCATCGCCCGCGCGGCCCCCTCGCCGTTCTCCGACGGCGCCGAGATGTGGTAGGCGTCTCCCGAGAGGCCATAGCCGGCCAGCTCGGCGTAGATCGTCGCGCCCCGCGCGAGCGCGCTCTCCCGCTCCTCCAGGACCAGGATCCCCGCTCCGTCCCCCATCACGAATCCGTCGCGCCCCGCGTCGAAGGGACGGCTCGCGCGCTCGGGAGCGTCGTTGCTGGTGGACAGCGCCTTCATCGCGCAGAAGCCGCCGAGGGACAGCGGCGTGATCCCCGCGTCGGTCCCCCCCGCGATCATGGCGTCGGCGAACCCCTCGCGGATCAGCCGCATCGCCTCGCCGATCGCATGGTTCCCGGTCGCGCAGGCGGTCGCGACGGCGAGGTTCGGGCCCTTCGCCCCGAGCAAGATCGACACCTGCCCTGCGGCGAGGTTGATGATCATCCCGGGGATGAAGAACGGGGAGATGCGCCGGGGCCCGCGCTCGAGGTATTCCTTGTGCGTCGCCTCGAACAGGCGGAGCCCGCCGATCCCCGATCCGATGTAGACGCCGACCCGGTCGGCGTTCTTCGCATCGATGACGAGCCCCGAGTCGGCCATCGCCTCCTTCGAGGCCGCGATCGCGAAGTGGATGAACGTATCCATCTTCTTGACTTCCTTCCGGTCCATGTAGTTCTCCGGAACGAAGCCGCGGACCTCACCCCCGATCCTGCAGGTGAAGTCGGACGCGTCGAAGTGGGTGACCGGACCGATCCCGCTGCGGCCCGCCAGGAGCGCCTCCCAGGTGGTCGGCGCGTCGAGGCCGAGCGGGGAGACGACCCCCACCCCGGTGATGACGACCCGGCGTCGCAAGATCAGGCCTTGGCGTGAGTCCCGATGTAGTCGACGGCGTGCTTGACCGTGGTCAGCTTCTCCGCTTCCTCATCCGAGATCTCGAGGCTGAACTCCTCCTCGAGCGCCATGACGAGCTCGACGACGTCGAGAGAGTCCGCGCCGAGATCGTCCACGAAGCGCGCCTCGGGCTTGACCTCGTCCTCGTCCACGCCGAGCTGCTCCACGATGATGTGCTTGACCTTCTCTTCGACTGAAGCCATCGGTCCTTCTCCTCCAGGGCGGAGCCCTTCTACATGGACATCCCGCCGTTGACGTCCAAGGTGATTCCGGTCACATACGATGCCGCATCGCTCATCAGGAACGCCACGGCGCGGGCGATGTCCTCGGGAGCGCCCAGCCGCCCCAGGGGCACCTGCGCGAGCAGGGCCTCCCGCTGGGCATCGCCGAGCGCGCGGGTCATGTCGGTATCGATGAAGCCCGGCGCGACGCAGTTGACGGTGACGTTCCGGGAGGCGAGCTCCCGCGCGAGCGAGCGCGTGAACCCCTCGATCCCGGCCTTCGCCGCCGCGTAGTTCGCCTGCCCCGGGTTCCCGATGCGAGCGACGACCGAGGTGACGTTCACGATCCTCCCGTACCGCGCCTTGACCATGGAGGGGACCAACGCACGGCAGAGCCGGTAGATCCCCGACAGATTCGTCTCGATCACCTGGTCCCAATCATCCTTCTTCATGCGCATCAGGAGATTGTCCCGGGTGATCCCCGCGTTGTTCACGAGGAGCGGGATTGTAGCATGCTCCTTCAGGATCTCAGGGATCGCGGCGGTGACCGACGCGTCGGAGGCGACGTCCAGCGCGAGGGCGCGCGCGCGTCCTCCCGCCGCCTCGATCGCGGCGACCGTGCCGGCCGCGGCGTCCTCGGTCCGCGCGGCGGCGATCACGGTCACCCCCTCGGCGGCGAGCGTCAGCGCGATCCCC
Organism: Candidatus Polarisedimenticolaceae bacterium; assembly: GCA_035649595.1. Lineage (GTDB taxonomy): Bacteria > Acidobacteriota > Polarisedimenticolia > Polarisedimenticolales > DASRJG01 > DASRJG01. The sequence goes on along the minus strand of DASRJG010000096.1, from coordinate 1,825 downwards.
CGTCCGATCCCGCGGGAGGCCCCGGTCACGAGCGCGGTCTTCCCCGAGAGCCCGAGCTCCATCGGTCAGCTCCCCGTCGCTTGCACGGCGCCGGCGACGTCGGTTCCGTCGGGGACGGAGAGAACCTCGGCGTCCTTCCGGATCCGGCGCACGAGCCCCGCGAGAACCTTCCCCGGCCCGAACTCGACGAACCGGTCGATCCCCGCGTCGCACATCCGCGCGACCTCCTCGTCCCATCGCACCGGCGCTTCGACCTGGCGCGCGAGCGCGGATCGCGCCGCGGCCGCGCTCTGCACCCGCTCCGCGTCGGCGTTCGTGTACACGGGGATCGCCGGATCCGCGAAGGGGATCGCCTCGAGGACCGGCGCGAGCCGCTCGGCGGCCGGCTTCATCAGGGCGCAGTGGAACGGCGCGCTCACCGAAAGCGGCACGGCGCGCTTCGCTCCCGCGCGGAGCGCCCCCTCGCAGGCGCGCGCCACCGCCCCCGCGTGCCCCGCGATGACGATCTGCCCCGGCCCGTTGAAGTTCGCGCAGCTCACCACTTCGCCGTCGGCCGCCTCCCGGCACACCGCCTCGAGCTCCTCGCGCGGCAGTCCGAGGATCGCCGCCATGGCCCCGCGTCCCTCCGGCACCGCTTCCTGCATGAACCGCCCGCGCTCCCGCACCGCGCGGACGGCGGCATCGAAGGGAATCGTCTCCGCGGCGACGTGCGCGGCGTACTCTCCGAGGCTGTGCCCCGCCGCGGCGACGGGTCGCGCGCCGCCGCGCGCGACGAACGCGCGAAAGGCCGCGACGGCGACCGTCAGGATCGCGGGCTGGGTGATCTCCGTCCGGGCGAGGTCCGCCTCCGTGCCGGCGAAGCAGATCTCGCGGAGGCCGAAGCCGAGCGCCCGGTCGGCTTCGCGGAAGACCTCCGCGGCGGCGGGCTCGGTGGCGGCGAGGTCCTTGCCCATGCCCGGGTACTGCGCGCCTTGGCCGGGGAAGAGGGCGGCGAACCCCCTCACCAGCGCACCACGCTGGCTCCCCAGGTGAGGCCCGCCCCGAACGCCGCCATGAGCAGGACATCGCCGCGCTTGACGCGCCCGGCGCGGACCGCCTCGTCGAGCGCGAGCGGGATCGACGCGGCGGAGGTGTTGCCGAACCGGTCCACGTTCACGTAGCTGCGCTCGGCGGGGATCCCCAGCCGGTCGCCGACCGCGTCGATGATCCGTTGGTTCGCCTGGTGCGGGATGAACAGGTTGACGTCCTCGGGAGTGAGCTCCGCCTTCGACAGCACCTCGCGCGAGACCTCCTCGATCGAGCGCACCGCGATCTTGAACGTCTCGTTCCCGCGCATCCGGATGTAGTGGAGCCCCCGGTCGACGGTCGCCGCGCTCGCCGGGTACCGCGATCCTCCCCCCTCCATCACGATGTAGTCGCTCATGGAGCCGTCGGTGTGCATCGCGGAGGCGAGCACGCCCCGCGGCAGCTCCCCCTCGGTCATCACGACGGCCCCCGCACCGTCGGCGAAGATCACGCAGGTCGTCCGGTCGTTCCAGTCGAGGAACTTGCTCAGGAGCTCCGCTCCGATGACCAGCACGTTCCGGTACCGCCCGCTGACGATGAACTGCTTCGCGACCGACTGCGCGTAGATGAAGCCGGAGCACCCCGCCTGCATGTCGAACGCCGCCGCTCGCCGCGAGCCGAGGCCGTGCTGGATCAGGCAAGCGGTCGCCGGGATCGGGACGTCGGGGGTGACGGTCGCGCAGATGATCAGCTCGACGTCTTCGGCCGCGACCTCCGCCATGTCGAGGGCGTTCTTCGACGCCTCCAAGGCGAACTGGGA
>DASRJG010000095.1:0-30797 GCA_035649595.1 Candidatus Polarisedimenticolaceae bacterium | reverse complement strand
CCTGTGCCGGTGCGACCGCGCGATCCCGCAGGAGGTGAAGCGCAAGATCGCCCTCTTCTGCAACATCTCCGAGGACGCGGTGATCTCGGCGCGGGACGTCGAGACGATCTACGAGGTGCCGCTCGCGCTCTCCGCCGAGGGGATCGACGAGATCATCATGAAGCTCCTCGACCTCCCGTACCGGAGGAAGTCGCTCAAGGACTGGGAGGACCTCGTCCACAAGATCCAGAACCCGGTGGACGACGTGACGATCGGCATCGTCGGCAAGTACGTCAGCTACGAGGACTCCTACAAGTCGCTCAACGAGGCGCTCCTCCACGGCGGGACGGCGTCGAATCTCAAGGTCCGGCTGAAGTGGCTCGAGGCGGAGGAGATGGCCGACGGGAAGCTCGACGCCGAGCTGTCACGGGTGGACGGCATCCTGGTCCCCGGCGGATTCGGGATCCGCGGCGTGGCGGGGATGATCGAGGCGATCCGCTACGCCCGCGAGCGGCGTGTGCCGTTCTTCGGCATCTGCCTCGGCCTGCAGTGCGCGGTCATCGAGTGCGCGAGGAACCTGGCGGGGCTCGCCGGGGCCGACTCGACGGAGTTCAACGAGGGGACGCCGTACAAGGTGATCTACAAGCTCCGCGACCTCCTGGGCGTGGACGACATGGGCGGCACGATGCGGCTCGGCGCGTACCCGGCGAACCTGGCCGCGGGGAGCCGCGCGCGCGAGGCCTACGGCGAGCCGGTCGCGGTGGACCGGCACCGGCATCGCTACGAGGTCAACCAGGACTTCCTCCCGCAGCTGACGTCGGCGGGGCTCTCGGTCTCGGGGCTCTCCCCCGACGGGAAGTTCGTGGAGATCGTCGAGTACACCGATCATCCGTGGTTCCTCGCCTGCCAGTTCCACCCCGAGTACAAGTCGCGCCCCCTCGCGCCGCACCCGCTGTTCCGCGAGTTCGTGGCCGCGGCCTACCGCAACAAGCTGTCGCGTCGTGGCCCGCTCGGCGTGCAGGAGCACGATGCGCTCACCGCGCATCCGCATCGCTGACGGCGTCTCCGCCGGCGACGGCGCGCCGCTGCTGATCATCGCGGGGCCCGACTCGATCGAGAGCGAGGAGCACACCCTCCGGATGGCCGTGGCCCTCGCCGCGATCGCGCGGGACCGCGGCGTGCCGCTCGTGTTCAAGGCGTCGTTCGACAAGGCGAACCGCACGTCCTCCGCCTCGTTCCGGGGCCCCGGGCTGGATGCGGGGCTGGCCGCGCTCGCCCGCGTCAAGCGCGAGACCGGGTTGCCGGTCACCACCGACTTCCACGTTCCGGAGCAGGCCGCCGCGCTCGCGAAGGTGGTCGATCTGCTCCAGGTCCCGGCCATGCTCTCGCGCCAGACCGACATGCTCGTCGCGGCCGCCCGGACGGGGCGGGCGGTCAACATCAAGAAGGGGCAATTCCTCGCCCCGTGGGACGCGGACCGCGCCGTGGAGAAGGTGCGCGCCGCCGGAAACGTGAACGTGATGATCACCGAGCGCGGCGTGACGTTCGGCTACAACACGCTCGTCGTGGACTTCCGCGCGCTTCCGCGGCTGCGCGAGTCGGGCGCCCCGGTCTGCTTCGACGCGACTCATTCCGTTCAGATCCCCGGCGGGCGCGGGGACGCGTCGGGGGGAGAGCGGCGCTACATCGCGCCGCTGGCCCGCGCGGCGGTCGCGGTCGGGGTGGACGCCGTGTTCTTCGAGGTGCACGACGATCCCGAGCACGCGCTCTGCGACGGACCCAGCCAGATCCCGCTCGACGTCTTCCCCGCCGTGCTCGACGCGGTGCTCGCCGTCGATCGCGCGGCCCGGGAGCATCCGATCCCGCTGTTATGATGGCGGGGTGTCGCGCGAGATCGCCCGCCGCGTCCTGACGATCGAGTCCGAGGCCGTCGCGGCCCTCGCCGCGAGGGTCGATGCGTCCTTCGAGCGGGCCGTCGACGTCGTCGCGGGGTGCAAGGGCCGGGTGGTCGTGTCCGGCATGGGGAAGTCGGGGATCGTCTGCCAGAAGATCGCCGCGACGCTCTCCTCCACCGGCACCCCGGCGTATTACCTTCACCCCGCCGAGGCGCTCCACGGCGACATCGGACTGGTCGTCGCCGGCGACGTCGTTCTCGTGGTCTCCAACTCGGGCGAGACCGAGGAGCTCGTGCGCTGCCTCGAGCTGGTCCGCCGCGTCGGCGTGCCCATCGTCGCGCTCACCGGGCGCCCCGGCTCGACCCTCGCGCGCCACGCGGACGTCCACGTCGACGTGTCGGTTGCGCGCGAGGCGTGCGCGCTCGATCTGGCCCCGACCGCCTCGACGACTGCCGCGCTCGCGATGGGCGACGCCCTGGCCGTCGCGTGCTACGAGCGCCGCGGCTTCACCGCAAAGGACTTCGCTCGCACGCATCCCGGCGGCCGCCTCGCCCGGAAGGTCACCGAGGTTCGGGAGCTCATGCGGCAAGGAGACGCGCTCCCGCGTGTGCGGGTCGGCGCCTCGCTCACGGAGGCCGTCCGCGAGATCTCCGCGAAGGGGCTCGGGATGACCTGCGTGGTGGACGAGTCCGGAAGGCTGGCCGGGATCCTCACGGACGGCGACCTTCGCCGGCGGGTGCTCGCCCACGAGCGGCCCCTCGAGGGGACCGTGGGGGCGGCCATGACCCCCCGTCCGGTCACCATCGCGCCGGACGCGCTCGCGGGCGAGGCGCTCCGGCTGCTCGAGGAGCGCAAGATCACCTCGCTCGCGGTGACCGACGCGGCGGGGGCGCTGATCGGGGTCCTCCAGATCCACGACCTCTGGCGCACGCAGCTCTTCTAGGAGCCCGATGACCTCGTCACCCAAGACCGTGGTCGACCGCGCCAAGAGCGTCCGCCTCGTCCTCATGGACGCGGACGGGGTGCTCACCGACGGGCGCCTCTACGTCCTCGCCGACGGAAACGAGGCCCGCGCCTACGACGCGCGCGACGGCCTCGCGGTGCGGCTCGGCCAGGCCGGGGGCCTGAGCTTCGGCGTCGTGTCCGGTCGAAGCTCTCCCGCCGTCGCCTCGCGCGCGAGCGAGCTCGGCTTCGTGGAGATCCACCAGAAGGTCGCCTCGAAGGGAGCGTGCGTGGACGAGATCGCGAAGCGGCTCGGCCTCGCGCTCCACGAGATCTGCTTCATCGGGGACGATATCGTCGACGTCCCCGCGTTCCGGCGCTGCGGGCTCGCCGTCGCGCCGGTGGACGCCGAGCCGGAGGCGCTCGAGCATGCGCACGTGGTCGGGCGGCGGGCAGGGGGGCGCGGGATCGTGCGCGAGGTCGTGGAGATGATCCTCCGGGCCCGGGGGGCGTGGGACGCCGCGAGCGCCCCGTATCTCAAGGAGTGATGCGATGCGCCTGGTTTTGATCCTCGTCATCCTCGCCCTCCTGCTCGCGATCCTGGGCTTCGCGATGACCAACCTCGAGACGCGAACCGCGATCACCGTCTGGCAGACGCCCTACCAGGACGTCCCGCTGTGGTCCGTGGTCTTCCTGTCGGCCCTCGCGGGGATCGTGTCGGTCGGCGTGATCGCCGTCGTCGACGGGGCGTTCATCCGGGCCCGCAACCGGCAGCTCGTCCGCGAGCTCCGTCGCGTCGAGACGGAGCTGAATTTCCTGCGCACGCAGCCGATCACTCCTCGGCGGGAGCCGGACGCGCCCGGAGGGGCCGAGACCGCAACCGAGGAGGGGGACGTCGTGGAGCCGGCGCGGGCCGCGGTGCCGCTGGCGAGCGCGCCGGTCTACCAGCCGGAGGACCTGGACGAGGACGACCCGTACTCCGGCGGCCGCGCGGTCTGACCGCGCTCGCTATGCGATCGTCGCGAGTTGCTCCGCGAGCGCGGCGGCCCTCTTCTCGCCCAGGTGCATCTGGAGCCTCGCGAGCTCCGCGCTGAGGAGGAGCTGGAACGCCCCCGCGGCGTCGTCGATCCGGTGCTCGACCACCGCGCGCTTGAGCCCCTCGGGATCCCACGACCCGTCGGCGCGCAGCTCGGCACCGGAGAACAGGTCGGCGAGGCTCTCGTCGAGCGCGCTGCGGCAGGACCGGACGAAGTTCGCCGCTCCGGCGCCGACTTCGGCGCGAACCGCTCGGAAGAGCACGACGTGGCGGGCGTTGAAGCTGATGATCGCCCCTTCCCATCCTTCCCTCGGCTGCCAGCTCTCCGCGGGAGGAGCGGCGGGCGTGGGAGCGGGCTCCGGCTCCGGCGCGGCGATCGAGGCGACCTGCGGCGTTGCGGGCGCAGGCGCGAGCGCCGGCGGAGGCGACGCGAGCGCCGATTCCAGCTCCTCCCGGCTGACGCGCGAGGTGCGATCGGGGTCCTGGGACACGTCGCTCTCCGGCGAGGCCTCGAGGGCGGGCTCGGCGAACGCGAGCTCGGCGGGAGGAGCGGACGCCGGCACGGTCTCGATCGGCGGCGCGGGAGCGGCCTCGGGCTCGGCCTCGGGGACAGGGGCGTCCCTTTCCAGATCGAACTCGCGCGCCGCGGTCGGCGGCATGTCGACCTTCATGTCCTCGAGTCCGGTGCCGGGCTCGCCGAGCTCGAACCGGGGGAGCGCGTCGTCCGGCTCGGGCTCGGGCTCGGAGGGCACCCCGGCGTCGACCGCCTCGTGCGAGAGGACGAGGGTCTCGTCGGACGACATCTCGGCATCGGGGATCGAGAGCACCGCGGGAGTCGCCGCCGGGCGGTCGTCGGGGGCGCGCTCGCCCGCGAGGCGCCAAGGCTCCGAGATCAGCTCGGCGCTCTCGTCGACATCGGCGGACAACGGGATGGGCTCGGGCTCGCGATCGGGATCGGCGGCGACGGGGACCTCCTCGACGTCCTCGGCTTCGTCGATCGACGCCGCGACGCCGGGGTCCTCCGCCGGGGCGGATACCGTATCGCCGGCCGCGGGCCTCGCGTCGAGCCCGTCGAGGACCGTGTCCACGGAGACCTCGATCGGGGCCTCGCCGATCGCGCCGAGAAGGCGGAGCGCCCAGAGGATCTGACAGGAGCGGAAGTCCCCGAGCACGCTCTCGCGGCAGATCTCCAGAACCGTCTTCGGGGATTTCATGAGCGAGATCAGCTCCCACTCCTCGGGGCCGACGCTCATCTTGTCGAGCACGGACAGGTACGGCGAGAGGAGGGTCAAGCGGGCGCCGAGCCCTCCGCAGCCGTCCCGCACACGCGACCAGGACGTGACGCGCCGCACCCCCGCGAAGACGAGCTCCTCGATGCTCCGGTTGAGGGTGATGTCCTCGATGGTGGGAAGGTCGCCGGCAACGAACTGGAAGTCCCCGTCGCTCCAGCGGAACGTGTCGAACACGATCTCCGAGAGCTGCTCGCGCACGGTGGCGCGGAGGTCGTCCTCGTCGATCACGCCGAGCTCGAGCAGGATCGTCCCCACGCGCTTGTTCGAGAGGAGGCGCCGCGCGGTCTCCTCGCGGTCGCGAAGCGAGATGACCCCCCGCCGCAAGAGGTGCGCGACCAGGCCGTCGTCGATCGCGTTCGACGTAGCGAACACGCAGACGCCTTCCTTCAGATGGAGCGTCCGCTCGAGCGAGCCCTGCGTGACGTGCAGGACGCCCGTCTCGTCGCGGCGGCACAGCCGGATCAGCACCTCCGGCAGGCTCGTCCGCTCGAGGCGCCCTTCCAGGACCTCGCGCCCCCCCGAATCGTTCGCGCGATCGACCTCGTGCACGAGCCCGAGGACGCGGAACGCCCACAGCGCTTGGTAGATCTCGTAGTTCGAGAGGAACACCTCGCGGCACATCGCGTCCAGCGAGGCGCCGTGGTCGCCCGCGTGCTCGAGCCGCTGCAGGAGCATGCGCTCGCCGTCGCGGATATCGAGCCCCTCCAGCACCCCACGCCAGCCGGGATCGAGGCGGAAGCGCGTCGAGGGAGGCCCGACGCTCCGCCGGATGCGGGAGAACGACCGGATCTGACGGATCCCCTGGAGGAGGATCTCGGTCGTCCGCATGCCGAGCGTGACGACCTCTTCGGTCGGGAGAGGCCCTTGGTGGAAAGCGTAGTCCCCGTCCTCCCAGGCGAACAGCCCGAGGACGATCCCCTTGACCTGCGCGAGGACTCCGCGGACGAGGTTGTCGGGGCTCAGGTGTCCGGCGGAAACCAGGATCGCCCCGAGGCGCTTCCCGCTCGAGAGCTGGGAGATCGCGCGCTCGAGCTGGTCGAGCGTGATGACCCCCTCGCGGAGCAGGAGCTCTCCCAGACGATCGTTCGGGTCGCCGGACGCGGCGAACACGATCCTGCCGGCGTCGACGTAGACCTTCTTGGTGATCCCGCGGGCGGTCAGATGCAGCACGCCGGTCGAGCGGCGCCGGCACAGGTTCCAGAGCAAGTCGGGAACGCTGATGCCTTCGAGCCGGCCGTTGACCAGACTCGCAGGAAGACTCGTTCGTGTGTTGTCGTCCATGCCGACTCCCGACCCGTGCCCGGGACCCGGACCTAAACTTAGGCGCGTTACGAAACCGGTCAAGGAGCGCCGAGAATCGGCCGTCGCGCGTCAGGGCTCCGGAGAACGGGCCTCCTCGATCATCATGACGGGGATCCCGTCCACGATCGGGTAGACGCGGCGGCAGCCCTCGCAGCGGAGGCCGGCCCCGTCGGCCAGCTCCGTGATCGCCGCGCGGCAGGCCGGGCATCGGAGCATCTCGAGCAGTCGCGCGTCGATCGACACGTGCCGGTGTATACAACGTCTCGAAGGAGCCCGCAAAGGGAGGTCCCTATACTCCGGCTCGTGCAGGAGTTCCCCGCTCCCCTCCGGCGCTCCCTCGCCGCCCACGGCTCCGGCCTGACCGTGCTCGTCCTGCGGCTCGGAGCGATGGGCGACATCGTGCGGACGCTTCCCGCGGTCCGCCTCCTCCGATTCGGTCTTCCCGACGCGCGGGTGCATTGGGTGGCCTGGGAGGCGTGGACGCCCCTCCTCCGCGGCCACGCGGAGATCGATGAGGTCGTGGCGATCCCCCGCTCCGAATGGCGCGGAATGGCGCGCGCGCCCGGCCGTTGGACGGACCTCGCCGCAGCGGCGCGGGGTCTGGTCGCGGCGCTGCGCGCCGCCGCTCCAGGGCTCGTGCTGGACTTCCACGGCGATCTCCGCAGCGGGCTCCTCGGGCGCCTCTCGGCGGCGCCGGTCCGACTGGGTTACTCGGGGCATCAACAAAAGGAAGGGAACCGGCTCTTCACGACCCATCGCGTCCCCCCCGGGCCGCGGAGGAGATCGCGCATCGACCGCAACCTCGAGCTCGTGCGCGCGCTCGGCCTTCCGGTCGACCCGATGCCGGACGCGGGGATCCCGATCGGCCCGGTCGACGAGCGAGCCGCCGCGGGGGTCCTGTCGGCGTCGGAGGTCCGGTCGGCATACGCCGTCCTCAACGCGGGGGCGAGCCGCCGCCAGGCGTACAAGAAGCCTCCGCCCGGGCTCCTCGCCGAGGCCGCCCGGGCCGCGGCAGGCGCGGGGCTCGTGCCCCTGGTCGTCCACGGTCCCGGCGAGGAGGACGATGCGCGAGCTGTCGTCGAAGCCTCGCGCGGCGTCGCGCGGAGCGCGGGCGCGACGGGTCTCCTCGCGCTCGCGGCCCTCCTTCGCGGCGCCCGCCTGTTCGTCGGCGGGGATTCGGGACCGCTCCACCTCGCCTGCGGCGTGGGCTGCCCCGTGGTCGGGCTCTACGGCCCGACGGATCCGGCGGTCAACGCTCCGTGGAGGGTGCCGAGCGCGAGCGTGGCCCCCGAGGGGCGCGCCTACACGGGGATCAAGGCGCGCGACCGGCGGTCGGGAGGCTTCGAGGGGATCGGCGAGGACGAGGTCGCCCGCGCGGTCGAGAGCGTGCTCGCGGTCCCCTCAATCGTCGAGGGCCTCGAGTAGGAAGCGGATCTCCGCCGCGAGGCCGTCGTGGTGGTGGCGGAGCGCAGCCTCGATCCCCCGTTCGTACGCGCCGCGGGCCGCCTCGACGCGCCCGAGCCGCTCGAGACACAATCCGAGGCTCTTCAGCGCCGCTCCCACGTCCCCCGCTTCGAGGGCGAGGTAGGCCTCGAGCTGCTCCGCCGCACCCGACCACTCGCCGGCCCGGAAGAGCTCGTTCGCGAGGAAGTAGCGCGCGCGGGGATCTCGCGGGGAACGCTCGACCAGCTCGCGCAGCTTGTCGAGGCGCGACGGCTCGCTCACGACCGCCTCCATCCGGCGCGGTGCAGGGCGAGGGACAGCCTCCCCGCGGTGCGATGGCGGGCCAGGCGCCGGGCCAACGCCTCGTCCCCACCAGCGTAGAGGGAGTACCAGAGGTCCTCGGTCCCCGGACCCAGCGGCCCCGCAACGCCGGTGAGCTTCGCGCACGAGCGCTCCATCCGCCGGATCGCCGCCTGACGCGGACCGAACGCGACGGGCCCCGAGACGAACCGCGCGCGATCGAGATCGATCACGAGCACGTCGGAGGCGTCGGGCCGGGCTCCCCGGAGCAGGAGGTTCCCGAGATTCAGATCCGGATGGAGCATCCCGCCGTCGTGCATCCGACGGACCGCCCTCATCACCGCCGCGAGGTCGTCGCGGGTGAGCGCGCGTCCGATCACCCGCCGCGCGAGATCCTCCCCTCCCTCGACTTCCTCGAAGGCCATGGCGCCGCGCACCAGCCCCGATGGTCCCGCCTCGACGGCGAGCGCGATGGGGCGAGGCGTCGGGATCCCGCGCGCTCGCGCCTCGACTGAGGCCGCGAGAATCGCGACGAGACGGGACGCGGAGGGATAGCGGTCCTTCCAGAGCGACGCGAGCCGTCCACCGCGCCTCATGAGCTTGATCCGCCACCGCGCCCCCCCCGCCCCTTCGATCACGGCGGTGCCCCCGCGACCGCTCCCGCCCGAGACCGCCTGCGAGGCCGCGCGCCATCCGTCCCACGAGCCCAACCGCAGCGCCGCCGGATCCGCCTCGAGCGCGGCATCGACGTACAGCGCGGTGCGGCCCGCGGCTCGGAGAGAGAACCCCGAGGGCGGAGCGGGCCAGGACCTCACCGCGCGCTCCGCGGCGCGGCCGCCTTCCGTGCGGCGATCCACGCGAACCCGACGCCGAGGAGGTACAGACCGATCATCGGCAGCGCGAAGAGGCTCATCGTCAGCGCGTCCCCCGACGGCGTGACGACGGCCGCGGTGATCGCGATGATCATGACCGCGAGCCGGAAATGGCGCATGAGGAACGACGGCGTCACGATACCGAACCGCGCGAGCACGAGGATCACCACCGGCATCTCGAAGACGAGCCCCGCGCCGAGCAGGAGGCGGCTCTCGAACTCGAAGGCCGATTGCAGCGTGAGCTGGGCCTTGAACTGCGAGCCGAGCGAGAGCAGCCAGCGCGCCGTCACCGGGATCGCGACGTAGTAGCCGAACGCCCCGCCCGCCGCGAAGAAGAGGGTGCCGAGCATGATGAAGAGCGCCCCCGCGCGCCGCTCGCCGGGGTAGAGACCGGGGGCCACGAACCCCCAGAGCTGCCACAGGACATAGGGCATCGCCAGGAAAAGGGCGGCGACGGCGGAGGCCTTCATGTAGACCATGAAGGGCTCCGTGAGCGCGAGGAAGACGATGTCCCCGCCGCCGAACAGATGCTCGCGGATCGGGCGGAGGAGGAACCGGAGGATCTTGTCGCTGACGAGCCAGCAGCCGGCGAGCAGGACGACGAAGACGAGGGCCACCCGGAATAGCCTCGAGCGCAACTCGTCGAGGTGCTCCAGGAAGCTCATCGTCGACTCAGTGGATGGAGCCGGGGTCACCATCGTCGGCGTCCGGCTTGACGGCAGCCGGAATCTCCGGGTCGAGCACGCCGCGGGCGAGCGTCTCGGGGCGAGGGACGGCCTCCACCGCGCGCGCGGCCTCCTTCACGCTCTCCAGCTCCACCTCTCTCTCGAGGTTGATCTTGAAATCGGTCGTGGCCCGGCGGAAATCGGCCATGGTCTTGCCGAGCGTGCGGCCGATCTCCGGAAGACGGCGCGGGCCGAAGAGGAGCAGCGCCAGGATGAAAAGGAAGATGACCTCTGGGCCGCCGAGGGAGCCGAACACGTAACCGAGGCTACGCGCCGGTGCGGGGGGTGTCAAGAAAACGCCTCGGGTCGCGATCCGCGCTGGAACTCGTTGCCGGTCCTCGCGCGTCACCCTATAATTCCGCTTCCTTCCCATTCGTCGAGGGCCTCGCCATGAGCCGTTCGGCACGCAGAACCGTCGGAGTGACGTTGTTCTTCCTTGGCGGAGGTTGCCTGCTCGGGGGCTTGCTCGCGAGCCGGGTGGAGGCGGAGGCCGACAAGTCACCGAACCAGGTGCGGACCTTCGGTCGCATCCTGGCTCTCGTGGAGGACAACTCGGTCTCGAAGGCGACCTCCGAGGACCTCGTCGAGGACGCCATTCAGGGGATGCTCCACACGCTCGACCCGCACAGCAACTACCTCAATCGCGAGGCGTACACCGAGATGCGGGACGAGCAGCGCGGGATGTTCTACGGTCTCGGGATCCAGATCACCAAGCGCGGACCCGACAAGCCTCTGACGATCATCGCCCCGATCGACGGGACGCCGGCGGCGAAGGCCGGGCTCCAGCCTGGAGACGTGATCGCGAAGATCGAAGGCCAGGACACGCTCGGACTGACGGTCCAGGACGCGGTGCGCCGGCTGAAGGGAGAGAAGGGCACGAAGGTCACGATCACCGTTCAGCGGGCCGGAGAGGGGGAGCTGTTCGACGTCACCCTCGTCCGCGACGAGATCCCGACCCACAGCCTCGCCCATGCGTTCATGGTCGCGCCGAGCGTCGGGCTGATCCGCATCTCGAACTTCACGAGCACGACCACGAGCGAGCTCGACGACGCGCTCGAGAAGCTGAAGGCCGCGGGGATGCAGAGGCTGGTGCTCGATCTCCGCAGCAACCCCGGCGGCCTGCTCGATCAGGCGGTGGGCGTCGCGAGCCGGTTCATCCCGGAAGGGAAGCTCGTCGTCTACACGCGGGGGCGTATCGCGGGGTCGGACCAGGACTACACGGCGAAAGGGGACGAGCGGACGAACGCCCCCCTGGTCGTCCTCGTCGACCGTAGCTCCGCCTCGGCCAGCGAGATCGTGTCCGGCTGCATCCAGGACCACGACCGCGGCCTCGTCGTCGGCGAGACGACGTTCGGCAAAGGCCTCGTGCAGCGGGTGATCCCCCTCCGCGACGGCGGGGCGCTCGCGCTGACGACGGCGAAGTACTACACGCCGTCCGGCCGGCTCATCCAGCGGGACTACACCGATCTCGACGACTACTTCCTCGACGCGGAGCTGGAGGACGACGACGCCCCGGCGGCGGCGGTTCCCGAGGCGACGGGACGCGACGTGCGGCATACGGATTCCGGCCGGACGGTCTACGGCGGCGGGGGCATCACGCCCGACTACGTCGTGCACTCGGAGAAGGAGCCGCTGCTCCTCTCGCGGATGCGCCGGGAGAATCTGTTCTTCGACTATGCCGTGCGGTACGTCGCGTCGCACCCCACGCTCAAGCAGGGGTTCTCGATCGACGACGCCGTGATCGCCGACTTCCGCGGCTTCCTGGGTACGCGCAACTTCAAGTACGACGCGGAGGCGTTCGACACCTCCCGCAAGCCGCTCGAGCTCCGGCTCCGGTCCCAGATCGCGCGCGTGAAGTGGGGGGCCGAGGCCGAGAGTCGCGTCCTCGCGGAGGGCGACGTCCAGGTCCAGAAGGCCCTGACGCTCTTCGAGGAGGCGGCGAAGCTCGCGGAGGCGGGGGAACTCGGCCGTCAGGAGAAGGACGAGAAGGGCGCGAAGGCCGCGGATCTCAAAGCCGCCGTTCCGGCGAGCTGAGCGCGAGCTTCTCCTCCAGCGGGGCCCGGTGGAACCTGCGGAGCGCCGCGACGCGGCGCACCCGCGGCGCGCGCTCCAGCGTTCGGAGGAAGCGCAGCGCCGAGCGCGCGGCCTCGTCATAGCGAGCGCGGACCTCGGGGTCGGCGTCCGCGTAGATCCGCTTGTAGAAAAGATGATGGCGGAGCCAGCTGCGCCGCGTGGGGGGCAGCCGGCGGCGGGATCCGGCCAGGAACCGCGACAGCACCAGGTCCTTGCTGACGTTCGCCTGGAGCTCCAGCTCCAGTAGAGAGACGCCGCGCCCCGCGTGCGCGCGCTCCGCGGTGACCAGCAGATGGTCCAGCTCCTCGACCAGGACCGCAAACGCATCGACGTTGTGCTCGTCGAGCCCCTGCTGCGGCGGCCGCTGTTCGAGCCGGGCGATCATCGCATCCGGGAAGTAGATCCGAGCGCGGATCCCCTCCCCCGTGTCGCGGACGAGCAGGCGCGCGCCGTCGCCGCCCTCCGAGCACGCCTCGGCCGCGCCGTTCGCGTACAGCTCGCGGAAGCCGGCGTCGCCGATGATGTAGCGGCCGATCGGGAGAAGCGGCGCCTCCAGCGCGTAGGTCCTCCGCAGGAGACCGCAGACGGCCTCGACGAGCGTCACGCGCGCACCCCCTCCGGCTCGTACCGGAACTCCCCCTCGCGGAACGCGACGCGCAGTCTCGGGTACTCGAGCGCAGCGCGCACGTGCGCGAGCACCTCGCGGCGGATCTCGTTCGCATCGAAGGGGCGATTCCCCTCGCGAAGCTGCCGGAGCCTGGCCACGACGGCATCGCGGTCCGTCGCGCCTCGCCGATCGTCGCGGCGGATGCGCTGGGAGACCGCCACGTTGCACACGGCCTCGAGGGTCACGGCCAGGCGACGGGCACCGAAGGCCGGTGAGAAGCCGCGCCGGAGCAGCTCCGCGCGCGCGCCGGGGTCGAGGACGATCTCCAGGTCGTGAACGTCGCGGTATCGCCGGGCGATCCGCTCGAACTCGAGGTCGAGGATCCGCTCGGCGCTGGACTCACTCAGCCGGTTGAAATGGATCAGGCGAACCCGGTTGACGAACTCGGGGGACAGCGCCCGCCGGAGGTCCGCGCGCACGTCGGCGTCCGCCGCCAGCTGCCGGGTGTCGTCGTCCGCGTAGCCGATCGGCGTCCCCCGCTGCTGGGCGTCGCTGTAGCCGAGGTTCGAGGTGAAGAACACCAGCGCGTTCGCGAAGTTGAGGACGCGCCCCCGGTTATCCGTCGTGGTGCCGCGGTCGAGGATCGACAGGAAGAACATCCGCAGCTGGGCGTGCGCTTTCTCGACCTCGTCCACGAGGATGATCGACACCGGGGCCTTCGCCGCGCGCGTCTGGAAGGCCGAGAGGACACCCTCCTCGTCGGACCGGATGAACCCGCGCGTGGCGCCGCGCAGCTCGTTGATGTCCGAGGGATAGGTGTAGTTCGGTCCCTCGATCGTCAGGATCGGGATCTCGACGCCCCAGGAGGCCTCGAGCACGCGCCCCAGGCACTCGACGAGGTGGTTCTTCCCGACACCGGTGGGACCGACGAGGAAGTAGCCGGGAGGCTTCCTCAGGTCGCGCGTTCCCGATGCGCAGAGGGAGAACTCGTCGCAGAGCGCTTCGACCGCGGTGCGCTGATCGACAACGATCGCGTTGAGGGCGTCGCGAAGCCGACCGATGTCGAGCGAAGCGAAGAGGAGCATCCGCTCGTAGGCGGAGAGGAGCTCGTCGCGTGAGAACAGGGCTCCGGCGTCCGCGTCCCCGCGGGCGGCCTCGACGTACGTGGCCTCGGGCGCCTCGGGCGCGGCCTCGGCGGCGACCGCGTCGGCGACCGCCGCCATGAGGGGGACGCGCGCGGCGAGATCGCGCACGAGCCGCCCCGCGGGCTGGGGATCCGGGTGCATCGTCCTCAGGATCTCCGCGTAGAGCGGGAACCGGTCCGCGCACTGGCGGAGGAAACCGACCTCCTCCTCGAGCGGAAGCATCAGCAGCTTGTTCTGACGGAAGAACTCGCGGAGACGCCTGTCCTCGGCGAGAAGCTCCAGCGCCTCGCCGGCGGCCCGATAGGCGCGCGCGCCCAGCTCGCCGAGCTCGTACCCCTTAACCCGGCGGAGGCCGAGAAACCCGAAGTCGAAGAGTGCCTTGTCGCCGATGACGCGGACGTCGTCCGGCAGCCGGCGGATCCGGTACAGCACCTCGCCGGAGCCCCGCCGCTGCTCGTCGATCAGCTGCCCGACGAGCGAGGCGAGGACGGAGCGGTCGGTTTGCATGATCGTGGCGATCCGCTCGTCGGAATAAACGTCCGTCAGGAGGAGCGAGCAGCCGGTCAGAACCCGAACCAGGTGCCGGAGCTCGAGCCCGTCGACACCGTGCACCCCCGAGAACAGCTTCGCGGCTTCCCGAAGGCGCGCCTCGAGCGCGTCCGCGTCGAGAGGCTGGATTGTTCTGTCGGGACGATCGCTCGAATCGCCGGCCATGACGTCCCTCCCTCCCCGAGGAGTAACAATGCATGTGCCACCGAGCGCTCGTCTCGACAACTTCTTTCTTTGCAGTTCTTAGAGGCGGTGTCTCAAGTCGGGACCGACGCGCGTTGTCACCGCTACAAGCCGGACCGTCCAGGATTGCGACCGCCAGATACCCGATCGATTCACTGGATTCTTGGGCCGATCCCTTGACATACCGCAGGGCGAAATCCTAATATCTTGGCACTCGCGCGGAGTGAGTGCTAACAATTCAAGCCAAGCTGAACTAAACAAATGACTTGTATCGCTAAGGAGGACTGGCAGTCATGAAGGTGAAGCCGCTCTATGACCGCGTTCTGGTCAAGAGGATCGAAGAGAAGGAGCAGAAGAAGGGGTCCATCATCATCCCCGACACGGCCAAGGAAAAGCCGATGGAAGGCAAGGTCGTCGCGGTCGGCGCGGGCGCGGTGAACAAGGAAGGGAAGCGCACCCCCCTCGAGGTGAAGGTCGGAGACCGCATCCTCTTCGGAAAGTACGCCGGCACCGAGATCAAGATCGACGACCAGGAGCACGTGATCCTGCGCGAGGACGAAGTCCTCGGCATCCTCGAGTAAATCCGAAACCCATTCATTTTGGAGGTTCGACACAGATGTCAGCGAAGAACATCACGTATTCGGAGGACGCGCGTCAAGCGATGCTCCGCGGCGTCAACAAGCTGGCCGACGCCGTGAAGATCACCCTCGGCCCCAAGGGCCGGAACGTCGTCCTCGAGAAGAAGTTCGGCTCGCCGCTCTCGACCAAGGACGGAGTGTCCGTGGCCAAGGAGATCGAGCTGGAGGATTCCCGCGAGAACATGGGGGCGCAGCTCGTCCGCGAGGTCGCGTCGAAGACGTCCGACGTCGCCGGAGACGGGACCACCACCGCCACCATCCTCGCCCAGGCGATCTTCCGTGAGGGCGTCAAGGCCGTGACGGCCGGCTCGAACCCGATGGACATCAAGCGGGGCGTCGAGAAGGCGGTCGAGTACGCCTCCGGCGAGATCAAGAAGCTCTCCCGCCCCGTGGCCGGAAAGGCGATCTCCCAGGTGGGGACGATCTCGGCGAACAACGACGAGTCGATCGGCCAGATCATCGCCGAGGCGATGGAGAAGGTCGGCAAGGACGGCGTGATCACGGTCGAGGAGGCGCGCGGCCTGGAGACCTCGCTCGAGGTCGTCGAGGGGATGCAGTTCGATCGCGGCTACCTGTCGCCGTACTTCGTCACCGACGCGGAGCGGATGGAAGTCGTCCTCGAGGACGCCTACATCCTGATCCACGAGAAGAAGATCTCGTCGATGAAGGACCTCCTCCCCGTGCTCGAGCAGGTCGCGAAGTCGGGCAAGCCCCTCGTCATCGTCGCGGAGGACGTCGAGGGCGAGGCCCTCGCCACCCTCGTCGTCAACAAGCTGCGGGGCACCCTGCACACCGCGGCCGTGAAGGCCCCGGGGTTCGGCGACCGCCGCAAGGCGATGCTCGAGGACATCGCGATCCTCACGAACGGCAAGTGCATCACCGAGGACCTCGGGATCCGCCTCGAGAACATCAAGCTGGACGACCTCGGACGCGCGAAGAAGATCGTGATCGACAAGGAGAACACGACGATCATCGAGGGCGCCGGCAAGTCGAAGGCGATCGAGGGGCGTGTCAAGCAGCTCCGCACCCAGATCGACGAGACGACCTCCGACTACGACCGTGAGAAGCTCCAGGAGCGGCTCGCGAAGCTGGTCGGCGGCGTCGCCGTCATCAAGGTCGGCGCGGCCACCGAGTCCGAGATGAAGGAGAAGAAGGCCCGCGTCGAGGACGCGATGCACGCGACCAAGGCGGCCGTCGAGGAGGGGATCGTTCCCGGCGGCGGCGTGGCCCTGATCCGCTGCGTCCCGGGGCTCGACGAGCTGATCAAGAAGGAGAAGAACGAGGACATGGCCGTCGGGATCCGGATCGTGAAGCGCGCGCTGGAGGAGCCGATCCGCCAGATCGCGAACAACGCCGGCTACGAGGGCTCGGTCATCGTCAACCAGGTCAAGTCGCTCGAGAAGGACAAGGGCTTCGACGCCCAGAGCGAGAAGTTCGTCAACATGCACGAGGCCGGGATCATCGACCCCACCAAGGTCGTGCGCTCCGCGCTCCAGAACGCCGCGTCGATCGCGAGCCTGATGCTCACCACCGAGGCGGTGATCAACGAGATCCCCGACGAGAAGAAAGCCGGCCCGCCGCAGGGCATGGGCGGCGGCATGGGCGGCGACTTCTGATCCCGCCGATCGCGTAGACTCCACGCCCGGCCCTTCGGGGCCGGGCTTTTTTTTTGGAGCCGACGTGTCCCTCGAAGCCGCGCGCGCGGAGCGGACCCGCGTTCTCGTAGCCCTCCTGCTGATCCAGGTGTTCTTCGGCGTCCACTACCTCGCCGGGAAGATCGTCCTCGCCGCGATCCCGCCCCGGGCGTGGGCGCCGCTGCGGGTCGCGAGCGCGGCGCTCGTCCTGCTCGGCATCGTCGCCGCCACGGGCCGGCGGTTCCCGGCGGCCCCGCGGGACTGGGCGAGGCTCGCCCTCTTCTCGGTCTTCGGCGTCGCGATCAATCAGGTCTTCTTCGTCGAGGGGCTGGCTCGCACGACGGCCACGCACTCGGCGATCATCAACACGCTCATCCCGGCGTGGACCCTGCTCTTCGCCGTCCTCCTCGCCCACGAGCGCCTGACCGCCCTCAAGGGTGCCTCGCTCGCTCTCGCCGTCGCGGGAGTGCTGCTGGTCATCCGCCCCGAGCGCGCGTCGTTCTCCTCCACGACGTTCGTAGGAGACCTGCTGACGATCGCGAACTCCCTCTCGTACGGACTGTTCCTCGTGATCTCGAAGCGCACGATGCACCGGGTGGACGCCGTCGCCGCGACCGCCCTGATGTTCGCGTTCGCGACCCCGCCGATCGCCGCCTACGGGGGGAAGGCGCTCGCATCGCTCGACCCTGGGTCGGTCCCGGCCGCGGTATGGGCTTGGGCCGCCTTCATCGTCCTGGTTCCGACGGCGGGAGCCTACGTCCTCATCTCGTGGACGCTCGCGCGAGCGGAGGCGTCGCTGGTCGCGATGTTCGTCTACGTGCAGCCCGTGATCGCGGCGATCCTCGGGGTCGTGTTCCAAGGGGAATCGCTGACGATCCGGACGGTCGTGGGCGCGCTGGTGATCTTCGCGGCCGTCTATCTCGCGATGGGCTTGCCCCGTCCTAGCCGAGCGCGATTCGCGTCAGCAGCTCGGTCCCGACCGTGAGCGACGCCTCGTCGATGTCGAAGCGTGCCGAGTGGTGGGGGGCGTCGATCCCGCGCGAGGCGTTCCCCGCGCCGACGAAAACGAACGCGCCGGGGACCCGTCTCAGGAAGTAGGCGAAGTCCTCCGCCGCCGCCGTCGGGTCGTGCTCGAGGACGTTCGAGGGACCGACGACCCGGGCGGCGTGCTCGCGGACGCGTCGAACGGCGTCCGCATCGTTGACGACCGCCGGATAGCCGGGGCGAAGCTCGTAATCGAGGCGGCAGCCCGACGCCGCGCAGATCCCGTTCAGGATCTCCGGAACGCGCCGCCGCAGCGTCTCCCGGACCTCCTCGTCGAAGCTCCGGAGCGTGCCGTGGAGCGAGGCGCTGTCGGGGATCGCGTTGGGGGCGGTTCCGGCGTGCAGGGAGCCCACCGTGACCACCGCGGGCCGGACCGGATCGACCGAGCGCGAGACGACGCTCTGCAGCGCGACGATCGCGTGCGCCGCGGCCACGACCGGATCGATTGCGCGGTGGGGCACCGCCCCGTGCCCCCCTTTGCCGATGATCGTCGCGACGAACTCGTCCTGGCCGGCCATGCTCGGGCCCGGCCGGAGCTGGATGGTGCCCGCGGGAAAGTAGGACCAGAGGTGGAGGGCGTACGCCTCCGCGACGCCGTGCGTCGCGAGGACCCCCTCGTCGATCATCGCCTGGGCCCCGCCGAATCCTTCCTCCCCGGGCTGGAAGCACAGGATCACGTCTCGATCGAGCCGGTCAGCGAGCTGCGACAGGACCGCCGCCGCGCCGAGGAGCATCGCCACGTGCCCGTCGTGACCGCACGCGTGCATGCGCCCCGCGATCTTGGAGCCGTACGACCGTCCGGGCGTCTCCGTGATCGGCAGACCGTCCATGTCCGCGCGCAGCAGGACCGGAGGCTTGGCGGCGCGGCGCGCGCGGAGGACGGCGACCACTCCGGTCTTCGCGATCCCGGTCTCGACGTCCAGGCTCAGACCGCGGAGCTTCTCGGCGACGAAGGCCGCGGTCTCGTGCTCCTCGAACCCGAGCTCCGGACGCTCGTGGAGCGTCCGCCTCCACGCGACGATCGACTCCCCCAGCTCGCGAACGCGGTCTTTGACGTCGTCGCCCATCGGAGCCTCCGTTGGAGGCGCATTCTATAATCGGCCGCCGTGAGCCTCACGGAATCGAGACGGGTCAGGATCGGCCATTCTCCGGACCCCGACGACGCCTTCATGTACTACGCGATCTCCCGCGGCGAGATCGATACCGGCGGATTCCGCGTGGAGCAGGTCCTCGAGGACATCGAGACCCTGAACCGGCGGGCCGTGGCGGGGGAGCTCGAGGTCACCGCGATCTCGATCCACGCCTACGCGCACGTCGCGCACCGGTACGCGCTGATGTCCTGCGGCGCGAGCATGGGGGACGGCTACGGACCGATCGTCGTCTCCCGCGGCCCGATGACGCCGGCCGACCTCGCCCGCGCCACCGTCGCCGTCCCGGGGACCCTCACCTCGGCGTTCCTCGCCTTGCGCCTGTTCCTCGGCGTCCCGTTCCCCTTCGTCGTGATCCCCTTCGACGCGATCCTGGACGCGGTCGCCTCGGGCCGCACCGACGCGGGGCTGATCATCCACGAAGGTCAGCTGACGTTCGGGGATCTGCGCCTGAAGAAGGTCCTGGACCTCGGCGCCTGGTGGGGCGGCGAGACGGGGGGCCTGCCGCTTCCGCTGGGCGGCAACGCGGTGCGGCGCGACCTCGGCCCGGAGGGGATGGCCGCCCTGACGCGCATGTACAGGGAGTCGATCGCCTTCGCTCTCTCCCATCGCGCCGAGGCGCTCGCCTACGCAAAGGACTTCGGGCGCGGGCTCGACGACGGCCGCAACGACCGGTTCGTGGCCATGTACGTCAACGAGCGCACGCTCGACTACGGCGAGAGCGGCCGGCGCTCCGTGCGGCTCTTCCTCGAGCGCGGCGCCGCGGCCGGGGTCGTGCCTCCGGTCGAGCGGCTGGACTTCATTTGATCCCCGCGCTTGGAGAGCCTGCGCGGCAGCTCGCCGCCGCGAACGAGACGTGCGGCGTCGTGGAACGGCCGAGCCTCGCGCGCCTCCTCGCCACCGGACCGGACTTCCTCTCCTTGCTGCACAGGCTGAGCACGGGAGACGTCCTGAGCCTGCCGCCGGGGGAGGGACGGCCCACCGTCGTGACCAGCGCGAAGGGGCGGATCGTCGAGCGGGTGACGGTCCATAACGTCGGGGACGGCGTCCTCGTGATCGCCGGACCCGGCTCGTCCGACCGGCTCCTGTCCCACTTCCGGCGGTACACCTTCTCCGAGGTCACCGGGTTGACCGACGTCACCCCGACGACGTTCGCGTACACGCTCGTCGGCCCCCGCTGGCCCGACGCGGTCCGCTCCGTCGGAGCTCCCGATCTCCCTCCCTATGGGGCGGGGCGCCTCGCGCTCGCGGGCGCCCCGGTGACGGTCGCTCGCACGAGCGGGTTCGACGACGACGGGCTGACCGTGATCGGCGACTCCGTCGCCGCGGAGCGTGTCGGTGTCGCTCTCGTGACCGCCGCGGCCACAGTCGGCGGAGGCGGGATCACCGAGCAGGCGCTCGACGCGTGGCGGATTCTCCGTGGACTCCCGGCCCCCGGGCACGAGCTGATCGAGGACTACAACCCGCTGGAGACCGGGCTGCGCGACGCGGTGAGCTTCACGAAGGGGTGCTACGTCGGACAGGAGGTCATCGCTCGGCTCAACACCTACGACAAGGTCTCCCGCCGCTTGATCCGCTTGACCCTCCCGGGAGGGGCGAGCGTCCCCTCGCCGGGCGCCGCGGTCCTCCACGGCGGGCGGGCCATCGGCGCGGTCACCAGCGCGGTGATCCCGGCGGGGCACGACGCGCCGGTCGCGCTCGCGCTCGTCAAGTCGCGCGATCTCACCGAGGACGGAGCGCTCGCCGTCGAGTCCGGCGGAGCGTCGGTCCCGGCGAAGCTGGGTTAGACGGCGAGCAGAGTCTCCAGATGGATCGCGACCGACGCCGCGAGAGCGTCGAGGTCGTAGCCGCCCTCGAGAACCGAGACGATCTTCCCCGAGGCGTGGCGCTCGGCGATCCGCCTCACGATCCGCGTGGCCTCGGCGAACGCGCCCGTCGAGACCGACAAGCCGCCCAGCGGATCGCTCCGATGGGCGTCGAAGCCGGCCGAGACCAGCACGAGCTCCGGGCGGAAGCGCTCGGACGCCTCGGTCAACGGCCCCGAGAGCGCGGCGAGGAACGGTCCGTCGCCGTCGCCGGGGCGCAGCGGGACGTTCAGCGTCGTGCCTTCCCCCGCGCCGCGTCCCCGCTCGTCGGCGCGCCCGGTTCCCGGATAGAGAGGCATCTGGTGGCAGGAGAAGTAGAAGACGTCGGCATCCTCCTCGAACAGATGCTGCGTGCCGTTCCCATGGTGCACGTCCCAGTCCACGATCAGGATACGGTGGAGGCCGAGCTCCGCGCGGAGCGCGGCCGCCGCGACCGCCACGTTGTTGAAGAGACAGAATCCCATCGCGAGATCGCGCTCGGCATGGTGTCCCGGAGGACGCGCGATCACGAGCCCCGCGTCGAGGCGGCCGGCCGCCACCTCCCGCGCGGTCGCGACGAGCGAGCCGGCCGCCAACCGTGCGACGCGCGCGCTCTCGGCCCCGATCGCCGTGTCCATGGAGTCCACCAAACGGTCGCCGGATGCGCAGGCCGCCTCGATCCGCCGGACGTGCTCCACGTCGTGCACCCGGGTCAGCGCGGCATCGTCGGCCGGCGCGGGGGGGATGCGCGTGCACCGGGCCGCGAGCCCGCTCGCTTCGAGGCTCTCCCGGATCTTGGAGACGCGCAGGGGGCTCTCGGGATGTCCGCGGCCGGTGTCGTGATCCTCGAAGACGCGGTGGAGGACCAGCCCGACGCGGCGCAAGGCGTCAGTGCGTGCGGGAGGACGCGTCGAACCCGCTGAATCCGGTCGAGACGGCGACGTCGGGCGGAATCGCGACGTTGTACAGCCCGGCGGCGAGATCGGGGTTCAGGCGCGTGTTCATGAAGCGGATCTCGCGCTCGGCGCCGTCCTTCCCGACGTAGTCGATGCGCACGGGGAGCAGGCTCCCCGCGTCGACCCAGAGCTTGACTTCCTCGACGTTGCGACGGACGCGGCGCTTCTTGGGAGAGAGGACGAGCAGGTAGGACCCGGGCATGTCCCGACCGCTGTCCCCGAGAGTGATCTCGTAGAACTTGCCGAGCTCCTGCGATCCCTGACCGAGCCCGAAGAAGCGGAAGAGCTGCTCGCTCCAGCGGCGGATGTCGCGCTTCTCGGCCTTCTTCCGTTCCGGGAAATAGCCGGTGTACTCGCCGTGCGCGACGACGAACCGCATCGGCTCCGGCGACGAGTACTGCCACAGGACCGAATCCGGCTTCGTGAGGTAGAACTCTCCCTTCGCAACCAGCGGCTGCTTGAGGATCGGGTTCTTGGTCGTCTGCACGAACTCGGCCGAAAGCGTCCGGATCTGGCCCTGCACGACGTCGAACCGCTTGAGGACCTCCGCGAGCGCCTCCGGCGCGGGCGAGGCCGCCGCGGCGGGCGCAACCGCGATCCCGAAGGCGAGGATTGCGGCGGCCGATCCGAGACGTCTCATGAGGCAGCGAACTTAGCAGCGGGCTGCGCGCGCGTCAAGAAAACGCCCGCGCACCTATAATCGCCGGTCACCCCTTCGAGGACACCATGATGCGCAGCGTTGCGACGGTCCGCGCGGCTTCGGCGATCACCCTCCTCGTCGCCGGCGCCGGATGCCCCAAGGCGCCCACGCGCGCCGCCTCCGTCCCCACCGTGGTGAAGGCGTCGGACGACGCCCGCACCCCGAAGCTCGCGAGGATCCTGCGGGCGGCCGACAGGAGGATCGTGGACGAGGACCTCCGCGCGCTGCTGTCCGACCCCGACGAGACCGTCCGGGCGAAGGCGGTGCTGGCGGTCGGACAGATCGGCGAGGCGGGCTCGCGCCCCGACCTGGAGCGCGCGACCCATGACGCGACCGCCGTCGTGCGCGCGCGCGCCGCCTTCGCGCTCGGCCTTCTGGCGGAGGCCGATCCCGCCGCGATCGCTCCGCTCGCGGCCGACGCGTCTCCGGAGGTTCGCGCGGCTGCGATCGAGGCTCTGGGACGGATCCACCGCGACACCTCCTTGCCGGCGGTACAGGCCGCGCTCGACGATCCCGATGCGACCGTGCGCGTGGCGGCGGCGCTCGCGGCCTGGAAGTTCGCCGATCCCGAGACGCTCATGGAAGGCCTGATCGCCGCTCTCGGAGCCCCCGACGCGCGGGTCCGGGCGGCGGCTGCGTACGCGCTCGCGCGCCTGGCCTCCGCCCCGGCCGCTCCGCCGTCCTCGGGCGCGCCGGTCGGACGTCTGTCCGCATCCGACGTCACCCGCGCGCGCACGGCGCTGGCGGCGCGCGTCGGCGACGGCGAGCCGGAGGTGCGCATGCAGATCGCCCGCGGCCTCGCCTCTCCGAGGGACGCCGGGGAGACCGCGGTGGTCGGCGCGCTCTCGGGGGACCGGGATCCGCGCGTGCGGGTCAGCGCGGTCCGCTCGCTCGGCTACCCCGGGATCCCGATCAAGCCGTATCTCGACCGCGCCGCCACCGACCGCGATCTCACCGTCGCGCGGACCGCGATCGAGTCGATCGGGAAGGTGGGCGGTGGAACCGCCATCGAGAAGCTCAACACGCTGCTCCCGAACCTGACCGGAACGTGGCTTCTCGCGCCGGCGTTCGAGGCGCTGACCCGCCTCGACCCTGCCATGGCCCCCGAGGTCGTCGAAGGGCTGCTCGCCAACCCCGACCCGGTGATGCGTGCCGCCGCGGCGCCGATGATCGTCGGTCACAAGGAATCCAAGGCGATCCGCGCGTCGCTCGCCCTGCTCGCCGACCCGGACCCGCGCGTCCAGGCGGCGGCCGTCCCCCTCGTCGCGGATCAGGAGGGTCCGATCGGGAAGCTCCTCGAGCGCCGGTTCGCCGCCCCGGATCCGGTCGTGCGCGCTGCGGTCGCCGAGGCGGTGGGCGTGCGCTTCGAGACGCCCCACCCTGCCGTGGAGAGCCGCGACGACCTGTTCGCGAGGCTGGACGAGCTCGCGCAGCACGCGAGCACCGACACCCTTCCCGACGCGAAGATCGCGATCCTCGACGCCGCCTCGAAGGCCGGAGCGGACCAGCGAACCCGAGCCGCGCTCGAGCGCGGGCTGAAGGACCCCGACGTCGTGGTCCGCCGCCGCGCGGCCCAGCGCTTCCAGGAGGTCTTCGGCGAGGACCGGAGCGGTGAGGTGGGCCCGGCCGCCGACCGCCCGCTGGAGGACTACGAGAAGATCGTCCGCTGGTCGCGGACGCCTCACACCGCGGTGATCACGATGCAGCGCCCCGGGACGTTCCCGGGGAGCTTCACGGTGGTGCTCGATCCGGAAGCGGCGCCGATGGCCGCCTGGAACTTCGCGGAGCTCGCGGGGAAGAAGTTCTTCGACGGCGCCGTCCTCCATCGGGTCGTGCCGAATTTCGTCGTCCAGGACGGCGACCCTCGCGGAGACGGGTTCGGCGGGCCGGGGTACTCGATTCGCGACGAGTTCAATCCCCTCCCCTTCAGCGCCGGGACGCTGGGCATGGCCTCCGACGGCAAGGACACCGCGGGGAGCCAGTGGTTCATCACGCATTCGGCGCAGCCTCATCTCGACGGCCGCTACACGTCGTTCGGGAGGGTGACGCAAGGGCTGCGCGAGATCGTCTCGCAGATCCTCGCCGGCGATACGGTGGTGTCGATCCGGGTGGACGGCGGGAGCTAGCCGACGGAGCGAGCGCCCTCCCCGAGCGCCCCGACCTCTCGGTGGACCCGGTCCCGGATCTGGCGCCAGACCGCTTCGTCGATGGCGAGGAAGGCTTCCGCGACGCGCGGATCGAACTGGATCCCGGAGTACCGCCGGATCTCCTCGCGCGCGGCCTCGATGGAGAGCGCGGCGCGGTAAGGCCTGTCGGAGGTCATCGCATCGAAGGTGTCCACCGCGGCGAAGATCCGCGCGCCGAGCGGGATCTCCTCGCCGCGAAGCCCGCGCGGGTACCCGGAGCCGTCCCACCGCTCCTGGTGGCAGTAGACGATCACGAGCGCGGGCTCCAGGAACCGGATGTGCTTGAGCATCCTGTAGCCCATCTCCGGATGACGCTTCATCTCCTCCCACTCCGAAGCGTCGAGCTTGCCGGGCTTCCGGAGGATGGCGTCGGGGACGCCGATCTTGCCGACGTCGTGGAGGATCGCCCCGCGCCGGATCCACGACAGCTCCGGCTCGACGATTCCCATGGCCCGAGCGACCATCACCGCGTACTCGACGACCCGCCGCGAATGGCCGTGGGTCTCGTTGTCCCGGAAGTCGAGCGCGGTGATCAGCGCATCGAGGGTGCTCTCGTACGACGCCTCCAGCTCCAGGTAGAGCGTCTGCACCTCCTGGTTCTTGACGACCAGCTCCCGCGTCCGCTCCGCGACCTTCGACTCGAGCCGCTGCTGGTACTCGCGGTTCTCGCGGATCAGGCGGCGCTTCTCCAGCGTCCGCTCGACGACGATGTGGACCTCTTCGAGGTTGAACGGCTTGGTGACGTAGTCGGCGGCGCCCTGGCGGATCGTGCTGACGGCGGTCTCCACGTCGACCACGCCGGTGACGAGGATCACGTCGATGTCGGGATCGTGGGCCTTGATGCGGGCGAGGAGCGCCACGCCGCTCTCTCCCGGCATGTCGATGTCGGAAAGCACCAGGTCGATTCCGCCGGCCTGGACTTCCGCGAACGCTTCCGCGGCATTTCCGGCCTGCACGACGCTCAACCCGAACGCCTCGAGACCGTCCGCCAGCACCTCGCGGATCGACATCTCGTCGTCGGCGACCAGGATGCGCACCGGCGGCGCTCCGCGCTGGGCTTCCGTCATGCGGCTGGGGCTCCCTCGCGGCGCGAATTGTAGGTTTTGAAATCCGCCAGAGCAACCGTCAGGTGACCTCGCGCCAGTCCTCCCCGGTCTTCTGATCGACGGACAGGGGAACCGCGAGGGGGTGGACCCCCTCCATCGCCAGCCGGACGCGCTCGCGCACGACGTCGATCTCCTTCTTCGGGACCTCGAGGAGCAGCTCGTCATGGACCTGAAGGAGCATCCTCGCGCGGCTACCGCTCTCGTCGAGCGACCGTTGCACGGCCTGCATGGCGAGCTTCATCAGGTCCGCCGCCGTTCCCTGGATCGTGGTGTTCACCGCCGCGCGGAGGGCCTGCTCGATCTCCCCGCGGTGGGAGCGATGGCGGAGCGCGGAGAACGTGCGCACCCGCCCGAACAGGGTTCGTACCTTCCCTTCGCGCATCGCCTCGGCCCGGACCGACTCGATGTAGGACTTGATGCTGCCGAAGCGCTCGAAGTAGGCCTGGATGAACGCGCGGGCGTCCTGCCGCGACATCCCTTGATCGCGCGCCAGCCGCGCCTCGGACATGCCGTAGAGGATCCCGAAGTTGACCGCCTTGGCGCGCCGCCGCATCTCGTCGGTCACCAGCGACGGATCCACGCCGAACACCTTGGCCGCGGTGACCCGGTGGATGTCCTCGCCGTCGCGGAACGCCTCCTGCAGCCCCGGATCACCGCACATGTGGGCGAGCACGCGGAGCTCGACCTGGGAGTAGTCCGACGCGAGGAAGACCCATCCGTCCTCCGGGATGAACGCGCTGCGTATCCTCAGCCCCACGGCCGTGCGCGCGGGGATGTTCTGGAGGTTCGGGTCGGACGAGGAGAGGCGCCCCGTCGCGGCTCCCGTCGGGTGGAACGAGGTGTGGACCCGTCCGGTCGCGGGGTTCACGAGCGCGGGGAGCGTGTCGACGTACGTCCCCTTCAGCTTCGCGAGCTCCCGGTAGCTGAGCAGCCGCGCGCCGATCTCGTGCTGCCCGGCCAGGTCCTCCAGCGTGTCGGCGTCGGTCGAGAACTCGCGGCTCTTCGCGGTCTTCTTCCCGGGCGTCAACCCGAGGGCACCGAACAGGATCTCGCGGAGCTGCTTCGGAGAATCGACGTTGAACGGCCGCCCGGCGAGGGCGTGGATCCCGCGGCGCTCCTCGTTCAGCGCAGCGTCCATCTCGCGCGAGAGCGCGCGGAGGGCCTCGACGTCGATCCGGATACCGGTCGCCTCCATCCGGATCAGGATCGGGAGGATCGGTCCGTCGATCCGCTTCCAGACCTCCTCGACCCCCTCCTCGCGGAGCTTCGGCCCGAGCACGTCCGCGAGACGGCGCGTGACGTCCGCATCCTCCGACGCGTATTGCGCGACGCGATCGACGTCCACCTGATCGATGGTCAGCTGCTTGGCCCCGGTGCCGACGAGGGACGCGTAGGTGATCGTCTCGTGCCGGAGGTAGGACGCGGCCAGCGCATCCATCCCGAAGCTCGGCCGGTCCGGCTCGAGGAGGAACGCCGCGACCATCGTGTCGAGCGTCCAGCCCTCGACGCTCATGCCGTGCCGGCGAAGCACGTGGCTGTCGTACTTGAGATTCTGGCCGACCTTCGCGATCGCGGGGTCGGCGAGCACCGGAGCGAGCGCCTGGCGCACCTCTTCCAGCGCGAGCTGATCGGGAACGCCCAGGTACGCGTGGGCCAGCGGGATGTAGACCCCTTGACGCGGCGCCCAGGACAGCGAGATCCCGACGAGCTTCGCGCTCATCGGGTCGGTCGCGTTGGTCTCCGTGTCCACGGCGATCCGTCCGGCCGCCCGGCACGAGGCAGCGACGTCGTGAAGCGCGACAGGCGTCAGGATCGCCCTGTAGTCGAACGCCGGCGTCTCCGCGGCCCCCGCCCTCGCGGCGACGACCGACGACGTCGGCGGCGGCCCGGCCGGAGCCTCGTCGGCGAACTCGGCGATCAGCGATCGGAAACCGAGCGTGCGGAACAGGGCGGACAGCTTCTCCCGATCGGGATCGCGGCGCCGGAGCGCCTCCGCGTCGAACGTCGCGGGGACGTGCGCGTCCAGCGTCGCCAGCTCGCGCGACAGGCGCGCCGATTCCGCGTTCTGAACGATCGCCTGCCAGATGCGCCTCTGGGTCCCCTTCTCCAGCCCCTTGAGGAGCTTGCCGAGCGCCTTCCGCTCCTTCTTCTCCGTGCCCACGCCGCCGTTGCCGACCGCGCACGCGACGGCCGCCTCCAGCCTCGCCGCGAGCTCGAGGTCCCGCTCGCTCGCGATCAGCGCGCGCGTGCTGAAGACGAAGCGGTCGCGGGCGCCGCCGAACGCTTCCGCGTCCTCGCTCTCGAGGCGCTCGACGAGCGCATCCCGGGCCTCGAGGGCGGCGATCCAGCAGGCCGCGCGCGCGATGATCGCTTCGATGTCGCCGTGCGCGTTGACCAGGGCGAGCGCGGTTTTCTCCCCCACCCCCGGGACGCCGGGGATGTTGTCCACCGCATCCCCCATCAGGCCGAGCACGTCGCGCACCCGCGCGGGGGAGGCTCCGAAATGGGTCGCCACCCCCGCGGCGTCGAGCCGCAGGTCCTTCGAAGGGTTGAGAACCGTCACGCCCTCGCCGACGAGCTGCAGGAGGTCCTTGTCGGAGGCGACGACGACGACCTCGAAGCCCGCCTCGCGGGCCAGGCGCGCATAGGTCGCGATCAGGTCGTCCGCCTCGTATCCCGCGAGCTCGAGCACGGGGATCCGGTATCCCTCGCAAACCGCCTTCACCAGGGGGACCTGCGGAGCGAGGTCGGCCGGGAGGTCGGGACGATGGGCCTTGTACTCCGCGAAGCGGTCGTGGCGGAAGGTGGGCCCCTCGAGATCGAAAGCGACCCCGATGTATTCGGGGACCTCGTCGGCGAGGAGCTTCCGGAGCATCGACGTGAAGCCGTACACCGCGTTCGTCGGGACCCCGTCGGCGCTGGTCAGCCCGCGTATCGCGAAGAACGCGCGAAACAGCTGCGACGTGCCGTCGATGAGGTACAGGGTCTTCACGGGGCCGATCACGCTATCGCGTGCCGGCGGAGACTGTCTAGCGAAGGGCCTCCTCGCCCCCGAGCACGAAGCGTTTCTTCCCCGGAGCGTCGATGTCCTCGAAGTACACCGTTCCGGGCGCCATCCGGGCGAGGGACTTCGGCCCGACCCACTGCGTGTCGCGGAGATCGTTCGGCTTGGTGGAGAAAACCTCGAGGACCTGCCAGCGATCCTCCGAGACCCGGTACACGGCTTCCTCGGGGACGGCTCCCGCCGGGGCCTCCCCTGCGAAGAGCGCCGGGTCTGGGCCGGGCCGGCCCTGGCCGGGCATCGGTCCGGCCATGCGTGGGAGCACGGAGACGAAGAACGCGGTGGCGTCGGGGCTCGGCACGATACCGACGCTGGCGTCGCTCCACTCCCGAAGCGTCCGCGGCATCTCTCCCGGCGAGGCCACGAACATGCGCGTGCGACGATCGAGGCTCGAGATCCAGATCATCCGATCGCCGGCGCTCCACCACCACGGAGCCGGGTCGGGATGGGGCAGATCCACACCTCGCCCGAGGTCGGCGAGGCGCGATGCCCCGATGTCGTCTCCGCGCCCCTTGATCCGTGCGTACCGGCCGGAGGGCGACACGCCGTTCGTGGCGCCGCCGAAATCGACGATCGAGCCGGTCGCGTCGGTCATGGGCTCCTCCACGCGGGCGCCCACCACGTCGATTCTCCGGAGGCGGAACGCCTTGTAGGCGTTCTTCCCGTCCGGGCCGACCCCGAGGAGGGGGACGCGAACGAACGGAGGGTCGCCGGCGACGATCTGCATCCACTCGTCGTCGTGGAATCCCGTGCTCGCCCAGCTCCCGGTGGCGGGATCGGCGATCTCGAGGAACGATCGGGAGAGTCGCGACCTGCTGGAGGCGCGCTGGACGACGATCAGCTTCCCCGATCCCCACTGGAGATCGGCGACCATCCGCTCCTCGGGGACCTCGATCGTTCTCTCGACGCGTCCGTCGGCGCCGTTGCGGATCTCGATTCGTGCGCGCTCCTTGACGCTCCCCAGCGCCCCGGACGCCGTCACGAGCGCGAGCCGCGCGCCGTCCGGGCTCCACGCCGCGCCCAGGATCGGCGGCGGAGCGAACGCGATCCTCTTTCCGGAGGCGACCTCCACGATCCACCCGCCCGAGTCGAGGTAACCCCCGCGGGCGACGACCAGCGCGAAGCGTCCCGACGCGTGGGGCACGACGTGATGCAGCCCCGAAGCCGCATCGGCACGCATGGCGAACGGGGTGCCGGAGACGAAGAGCAAGAGGATAGCGGCGAGAGCCCCTCCGAGGATCAGACCCCCTCGCTTCAAACGGCCGCGTCCCGCCGGCTCTCCGCGGGACGCCACCGCCCACGACGCGACGACGTAGGCGGGGAGGAGGAGCACGCAAAGCAAGGCCCCGATCGGGGCCCCGCCGAACGTCGCATGGGGAAACGCCCCCGAGAGCTGGGCGCCGAGCAGGATCGGCGCTCCGCCGAGAGCCGCGCCGGCGAGCACGGCGGCCATGGGCGGGGCGACGCTCGAGGCGGCGATCCCGCCGAGAAACGCGAGGAATGCCGTGGCGATTCCCGCGCCGCCATAATTGCGCCAGCTCGACCATCCGTTCGGCGAGCCCGAGCCGGTGGCCGCGGTGAGGGCGATGCCGAACGCCACGGTCATGAGCATCACCGCGAGGATCGATCCGGCCGCCGCTGCGAGACGCGCCCGCCAGATCGTCCCCCGGCCCACCGGCCGCTCGAGGAGGAAGCTCTCCGTTCCGACCGCCCGGTCGCCGGCGAAGGCTTGCGCCGTGCACATCAGCGCCATCAGCGGCCAGAGCCCCAGCGCGAGCACCGCGGGGAGAAGCTCCCCCATGAGGTCCGCCACGGAGTAGCGCTCGACGAGGCCGGTCGGAAGCCAGCCGCGCGTCCCGAACTCCGCCCCCGCGAGGAAGGCGAACGGGAGCAGGACGCCGAGCGCGATCCCTCCCCATCGGACCAGCCCGATCTGCCGCCACTCCTTCCAGAGCAAGGCCCTAAACATGCGCGACCTCCTCCCCCTGCCCTTCGCGCAGGAGCGCGACGAGGATCTCCTCCAGCGGCAGCGGCTCGATCACGATCTCCCGGGCCCCGAGGCGGCGAAGGGCGGCCTCGAGGTCCCGCCCGTCCCCGTCCGCCGTGACGACCAGCAGCCGCCCGTCGCGGACGACGT
>DASRJG010000094.1:0-19586 GCA_035649595.1 Candidatus Polarisedimenticolaceae bacterium | reverse complement strand
GGGGGAGTCGCGCTAGCGGGTCCCCTGCTCGGCGCCGCAGGCATCGACCGGGCGGACCTCGTAGTACCCGGCGGGCGCGTCCGTCTGCATCCAGGCGGTTCCGGTCGTCTGAGCGACCGGTGTCCATGAGGACGACGGGCTGGCGGCACGGTAGACGCGGTAGGAGGTGGCGCCGCCGCACTCGTCCCAGGTCATGGCGATCCCCGTGCCGCCGCTGCGCGAGAGGCGAACGGAATCGCCGAGCGGCTCGGCGCCGGTCCGGACGAGGACGTCCGCCGCCCCCGGGAAGCCGTCCACGTTCCCGAAGTCGTCCCGGGCCCGCGCCTCGAGCCGGTGCGCCCCGGGGGGAAGCGCCGTGAAGGCCGCGCGGAACCGCTCCTGCGGGGCTCCCCACGCGCCGTCCTCCGGACCCGCGGGGGCCCAGGCGGCCCCGTCCGCGCGGACCTCGACCCCGGCGACGCGGTTGATGCTGATGCTCGTGTGAGGCGTGATCGGGGAGGGGTTGCGGTTCGTCGCCGCGATCACCGAGGCGAGCCCGGAGAGCGCGAGCGCGCCGCACGACTCGCTGGGGAGCGCGTCGAGGAAGGTGTCCGGGTCCTCCCCCACGACGTCCAGCATCCCGTCTCCGTCGAGGTCGGCCCACCCGAGCTGGCGACGCGTCGCGTCGCACATCGCGTCGCCGTTGGCGATCATCACGCACGACGAGGCGGCCGGGTTGCAGGGGACGCAGTTCGTGTTCGCGCCGTCGAGGTACCCGCGATGCTCGGCGCAGGCGCACGCGCTGGCGGTGTACTCGTCGAAGGCGAAGAAGGCGTGCATGAGCTCGTGACGGAGGACCATGTCCATCCGCCCGATCCCCCAGGTCTGGTTGTCGTACGTCATCACGAGGTGCGGGCCGCCGATCCAGGAGTAGGCGTACCGGCCGTCGGCGAACTTCCCGTCGGGGTCCGCGAGCGAATCGACGACGAACACGTTGACCCCCCAGTCGGAGCCGTCGAGACGGCGCGTGTCGGAGGCCAGCGCACGGGAGCGCGCGAACCGGTCTCCCGATCCGTACCCCAGCTTCGCGAGCACGGCCTTCGCCCACAGGTCCTCGCCGCCGGTCCCCATCGGGTCGGCGGCGCGGCGGATCGGCTCGTAGCCGGTGCGCGCGCGAGGGTCGGTCCGGCCGGGGATCACGTGGTAGACGAAGCGCAGGGCCGCCCGGGGCTCCTGGATCCGCACCCACTCCAGACCGGTCGCGATCCGCGCGACGACCTCGTTCTCACGGTCGGCGGACCAGCTCTCGGACTGCGGCTCGATCGTGCCGTCGCTCTCCACGAGGATGATGTTGACGCTGATCGAGCCGGCGAGGAACTCGCTGGTGTTCAGCTCGGTGGCGCCGTAGGGCGCGCGCATCGACGCGGGGTCGTCCGGCGGCTTCAGCGCCACGCGCCTTCCCCCCGACGACGTCGAGGCGAGCCGGCTGATCGCGCGGACGTCCTCGAGCGGGGTATTAGGGGGCGTGAGCGCGTCGTCGTGAGGAGGCTCCTCGGCGGGGCGCGGGGACGATCGGCCGCCGTCGGCCTCCACGATCGCGTTCCACGCGGCGCGCCCCGGGCTCGGTCCGCGCCCGCGCGGCCCCGCCCGGAGCGAGAGCCCGTTGAGCGCGACCTCTCGAATCCCGGGGAGCCGCAGCGCGCGGAACTCCTCGCCGCGAGGGAGCGTGACGACGAGCAGGTCGTCGAACGCGTGGAGGACCTCGCCGCCGAGACTCGCGATCCCCTGGCGCGCGAGGGTGCGGGTGCGGGGCGTGTCGTCGTCGAGCACCACGGCGAGCGGCCGCGGAGGCTCCTCCTTCGCGGCCAAGGCATAGGTCGGAACGAGCGGCAGGCATGCCGCGAGCAAAAGGGTACGCATGCCCGACAAGGTCGGCCGGGGCGGCGCTCCGGGCCACGCCCCGATTCGTCAGCGCGAGAACGAAACGGTTACAGGAGGGCGCGGATGTGCTTCTCGAGGATCGTCTTCGGGACCGGGCCGACCCAGGTCTCCACGATCTTCCCGTCGCGGTCGATCAGGAACTTGGTCGGATAGCCCACGACCCCGCCGAAGGAGGTCGCCACGTCCTCGCTTCCGATGAGCGTCGTGTACGGGATGGCGTTCTTCTCGGCGAACGGCTTCACGGCGTCCACGCCTTCGTCGTCCATCGCGATCCCGATCAGCGTGAACCCCTTTCCGCCGTAGGCGGCGTGGAGCTCCTTGAACATCGGGATCTCCTCGCGGCAGGGGGCGCACCAGGTCGTCCAGAAGTCGACCAGGCGGACGCTCCCCTTGGTGGCGGAGAGCTGGAACGGCTTGCCGTCGAGATCGCGGAGCTCGAATTCAGGC
Source organism: Candidatus Polarisedimenticolaceae bacterium (assembly GCA_035649595.1). Lineage (GTDB taxonomy): Bacteria > Acidobacteriota > Polarisedimenticolia > Polarisedimenticolales > DASRJG01 > DASRJG01. The sequence goes on along the minus strand of DASRJG010000094.1, from coordinate 17,219 downwards.
GCCATCTTCCCTGACGCCGCGGCGGCGGCCGGAGGCGGCGGGGCGCCGCCGCAGGCGGACAAGATCACGGCGGCTGCCAGGACCAGGATCGAGATTCTCGTCGGCGACATGGCGTGGATTCTACCATCGGGCATAATCCCGCCCCGGATGCGCCCCGCCGCCGCTCGAACGCCCGCAGCGTGGATCGCGGCCGCCGCGCTCGTGGCGCTGGCGGCCGTCGCGCTCCCGGCGGAAGCCGCCTCGCGCGCCCCCGTCGTCGGTCCGCGCGGGATGGTCGTCGCCCCCGAGCGCGCGGCCGCCGAAGCGGGATCCGCGGTCCTCCGTCGCGGGGGGAACGCGATCGACGCGGCGATCGCGACCGCGTTCGCGCTCGCGGTGACCTATCCCCGCGCGGGCAACCTCGGCGGCGGCGGGTTCCTCCTGTACCGCGCCCCCGACGGCGCGCACGCGGCGCTGGACTTCCGCGAGACCGCGCCGTTCGCCCTCCGCCCCGCGATGTTCCGCGACGCCTCGGGAAAGATCGATCCGGCGAAGAGCCGGAGCGGCGGGCTCGCCGTGGGCGTGCCGGGGTCGGTCGCGGGGCTGGCCGAGGCGCACGCGCGCTGGGGCTCGCGGCCGTGGGCGGAGCTGCTCGCCCCCGCGATCGAGCTCGCCGAGGCCGGGGTCGTGGTCTCGCCGCAGAGCGCGGCGCGCTACGCGGAGGAGAACGCCCGGCTCGCCACCGACCCTGCGGCCCGCGCGATCTTCACACGCGACGGCGCCCCGCTCCCGGAAGGCGCTCGCCTCGTCCAGAAGGACCTCGCGAAGACGCTCCGCGCGATCGCGGCCTCGGGACCGAAGGGGTTCTACGAAGGCTCCGTCGCGGAAGCGATCGTGGAGGGGGTCGCCGCAGCGGGAGGCGTGATGACGCGCGAGGACCTCGCGGGCTACCGCGCGGTCCCGCGGGAGCCGCTCGTCGGCTCGTACCGGGGACGCACGGTCGTCTCCTTCCCTCTCCCGTCGAGCGGGGGAATCGTCCTGCTCCAGGCGCTCGCGATGCTGGAGCGGTTCGATCTCGCCTCCTCGGGCGCCGGCTCGTCGCTCACGCTGCACAGGATCGCGGAGGCGCTGCGGCGCGCGTTCGCCGACCGGAGCCGCTACCTTGGCGATCCCGATCAGGTCCGCGTCCCCGTGGAGGCGCTCCTCGCCCCCGACTACGTCAAGCGGCGCGGGGCGACGATCCGGGACGACCGGGCGACGCCGTCGTCGAAGGTCCGGCCCGGCCTTCCCGACCGCCCCGAAGGAGGCCAGACCCTGCACCTGTCCGTTGCCGATGCGCGGGGGGGCGCGGTCGCTCTGACCACCACGCTCAACTCCCGGTTCGGCGCCGCGCTCGTCGCGCCGGGGACCGGCGTCCTCCTCAACAACGAGGTGGACGACTTCGCGCTCGGAGCCGGCGTCGCGAACCAGTTCGGCCTGGTCGGCGAGGACGCGAACGCCCCCGCCGGCGGCAAGCGCCCGCTGTCGTCGATGTGCCCGACGATCGTCGAGTCGCGGGAGGGCGGACGTCCGCTGCTCGTGCTCGGATCGCCGGGAGGTGCGACGATCATCTCGAGCGTCCTCCAGACGATCGTGCACGTGATCGACGACGGGATGAGCCTGCAGGAGGCGGTGGACGCGCCGCGGATCCACCATCAGTGGCTCCCCGACACGATCCTCCACGAGCCGCGCGCGCTCCCCGCGGACGTGGCGGCGGGACTGACCGCCCGCGGGCACACGCTCACGCAGCGGGATTTCATCGGGAACGTCTGCGCGATCGGCCTCGACGCGAGCGGGCGCTGGACCGGAGCGCCCGACTCCCGCGAAGAGGCGGTGGCGATCGGCTACTGATGCCCGCCGCCCGGACGCTGGTCGCCGTCTTCGGCTCGTCCGAGCCCCGCGAGGGGGACGCCGCCTACGAGGACGCCCGGCGCGTCGGCGCACTTCTCGTCGGGTCCGGATACGGCGTCGTCACCGGCGGCTACGGCGGCGTCATGGAGGGTGCGAGCCGCGGCGCCGCGGAGGCCGGCGGCCGGGCCGTCGGCGTCACCTGCGCGATCTTCGCCGCGCGCGAGCCCAATCGCTTCCTCACCGAGCGGCGCGACACCGCCGACCTCCTCGCGCGGAGCGGGGCGCTGATCGAGGCGGCGTCCGGGTTCATCGTCCTGCCCGGCAAGTCCGGAACGCTCGCGGAGCTGACCCTCATCTGGGCGCTCCATCGCGCGGGGAGCCTCGCGCATCGCCCCGTGGTACTTTTGGGGGCCGTTTGGCGGCCGTTCCTGCGACAGCTCGTGCAGGGAGAGATGATCGAGCCGGAGCAGCTTTCGATCACGCGGGTGGCCGAGTGTGCCGAGGACGCGGTGACCCTCGTGGACCGCTTCCTCGCCGCGGAGGGTGGGCGTGGGGAGTAGGACCGGATACGGCGACGATCGCGCGACGGCCGTGGAGCCCCCGCCCAAGGGGATCCTGCGCGACTACGCGGAGACGATCCTCATCTGCGTGATCTTCGTCGTGTTCACGCGCGCGTTCATCTTCCAGCAGTCGAAGATCCCGAGCGGCTCGATGGAGGACACGCTCCTGATCGGCGACTACATCATGGTCAACCGCTACGTCTTCTCCCCCGCCGACTCGTCGTGGGAGAAGTCGCTCCTCCCCGTTCGCGACGTGCGGCGCGGGGACATCATCGTGTTCAAGTTCCCGAACGAGCCGGAGACCGACTACATCAAGCGCGTGATCGGTCTCCCGGGGGACACCCTCGAGATCCGCCGCGGGTACGTCTACCTGAACGGGGAGCGGATCGAGGAGCCGTACGTGAAGGAGGCCTACCGCCTCCCCGACTCCCACGAGCCCTTCGTCGTGCCGCCGGGGCAGTACTGGGCCATGGGAGACCACCGCGACCGGTCCTCCGACAGCCGGACCTGGGGGTTCGTCTCGCGGGACCTGATCAAGGGGCGGGCCCTCCTGATCTGGTGGTCGTATACCGAGGGTCCGAACGACATCAACCTGCGCGGGATGGATCAGCTTCGGGCGATCGGGAGCAAGATCGCGCACCTGCTGACCCGCTCTCGCTGGAGCCGCTGCTTCACCCTGATCCACTAGCCCTATATTGGCCGGGATCATGAGCGAGGAACGGGAGGACGCCCGGGGGCCCGCCAAGCGGCGCGGAAGCCTGCGCGAGCTCGCCTCCTCCGCGGTGCTGATCGCGGCCGTGGCGGCCGTTCTCGGTGCCGGCCGGCTCCTGCAGACCGCCCCCGAGCCTCCCGCGCCCACGCCCCCCACCCCGACCACGATCCCGCCGCTGTCGCTCGGCTCGACCCTTTCGCCGGAGACGGCACCGGCTCCGGCGCCGTCCCCCGCCGCGGTCCCCCCGTCGCAGCCGGCGCCCCGTCCGCGCCGGGACGAGCCGGATGAGCCGCTCCCTCCGCTCGCCGCGCGCGCGGCCGCGGATCTCACACGCCTGGCGTCGCAGGACGGCGCATGGACGGCGCAGCTCCTCCTCGCCTGCAAGACCGACACGGTCGAGCGGCTGCTCGGGTCGGAGCCGGAGGCGGCGAAGCTCTTCGTCCTGCCGGCCGAGTTCCGGGGTGAATCCTGCTTCCGGGTCTGCTTCGGATCGTACGCGAGCGCGAAGGAGGCGGCCGCGGCGGCCGATCGGCCCGCAACGCTTCGCGGGGCGTCCGTCCGGGCCATCGCCGTCGCCGAGGTCCTGCGATGACCCTCCGCGGCGGCCGACGCATCGACACGCTCGCGGCCCTCGCGGCCCTCGCGGTCGTGGCGGCTCTGGCCGGCGGGACGGCGCGCGCCGACAAGCTCCACCTCGAGGGGGGCGGGGTGATCGACGCGGAGCGCTGGTGGATCGAAGGGGACACGCTGCACGTGGAGTCGGCGGAAGGCTCCGTGGGCCTTCCGCGAACGATGCTCCGCCGCGTCGAGCGCACGTCCCCCGGGAAACCCGCGGCCGCATCCCCCGCCGCGCCCGCTCCCCCATCGGCGGCTCCGAAGCCGCCGGTCTCCGCCGACGCCGCGGAGACGATGCGACGCGCGAACGACGCGCTCGCGGCGCGGGAGTACGAGGCCGCGTCGCGCCGCTTCCGGGACGTCATCGATCTCGTGCCGGACGCGCCGGGTCCGCGGGTCGGCTATGCGATCGCGGAGATGGCGCTGGGCCGCGACGCGATGGCGCTTCCGATCGTCCTCGACGGGCTCGTGCGCCAGCCCGCCGATCCGCAGCTCCACGAGGTCCTGGGCGATCTCCGCGACCGGGACGAGCGCGTGGACGAGGCGCTGGCGTCCTGGCGCGAGGCGTTCCGGCTCGCCCCGGCCGACCGCCTGCGGGACAAGATCGTCAAGGCCGAGCGGGAGCTCGCGGCTGCGCGCGACTACGCCTTCTCCGCCGCGGCCCACTTCAACCTCCGCTACGACGGCTCCGTGGACACCGACCTCGCCGCCGCGCTGACCGACTACCTCGAGGAGCGCTACCGGAGCCTGTCGAGCGTCTATCGCCACGTCCTCTCGCAGCCGGTCACGGTGCTCGTCTACCCGCGCCGCGAGTTCCACGACGTCACGCAGGCGGGGAGCGAGATCGCGGGGCTGTACGACGGGAAGATCCGCGTGCCGCTCGGCGGCCTGCGCAAGCTCGAGCCCACAGCGCAGCGCGTGCTCGCGCACGAGCTGACGCACGCGATCGTCCAGTCGAAGACCCGGGGGAACTGCCCCCGGTGGCTCCACGAGGGGCTCGCGCAGATCTCCGAGGAGCGGACGCTCCGGCGCGCCGATCTCGTCCAGCTCGCGCGGACCGTCCGGCCGGACGCCCCCGGCACCTGGCCCGACGTCGCGTTCTCCTACCCCTCGGCGCTCGCGCTCACGCGCTTCCTCGAGTCGCGGCGCGGCTTCGACGTCCTGGTGTCGCTCCTGGATCGCCTCGGGGACGGCGAGTCGCTCGACGCGGCGCTCCTCGCGTCCTACGGCGCGACCTTCGCCGAGCTGGCGGCGGAGTGGGCCGCCTCGCTCGAGGGACGGATCTCGTGAGCAAGGAGGCGCAGCGGGACCGGCAGCTCGCGCGCCTGCTGTGCGAGCGCGCGGCGCAGCAGTCCTCCGGGATCGTCACCGCCACGCGCGGCCGGCTGCGCCGGCTGCTCTGCATGGAGAAGGGGTGGCTCGTCTTCGCGACCTCCAACCTGATCGAGGAGCAGTTCATCGAGTACCTCGTGCGCACCGGGAGCCTGAGCCCCGGGGCGCGGGCGGACGCCGTCGAGACCGCCGCGCACGCGAAGACGACACCGACCGCGGTGCTCCTGGCGGCCGGCCGGCCTCCCATGGAGGCGATGCGTCGCGCGATGGAGGGGCTCGTCCGCGAGCTGTTGACCTCCACGCTCGAGTGGCCGGACGGAGCGTTCGCCTTCGAGCCCGGCCTCCCCCGTCTCGACGGGGAGGTCACGGTGCGACTCGCGCCGCGCGGGCTGGTGCTCGCGCACGCGAAGCGCCATCCGGCGGCGCTCGACGCGGTGCGGGTGCGGATCGGCCCCCCCGACCTGCGACCGGTCGCGGCGATCCCGGCCGAGCAGGCGGCGACGCAGCTCGACGCCCTCGGCGCGTACCTGATCGCCGTGAGCGACGGGAAGGCGGACCTGTCCGAGATCGTCAAGAAGTCCCCCGCGGACGAGGAGCCGACGCTCCGCACGATCTACGGATTCCTCCTCGTCGGCCTGCTCGAGCCCGAGGACCCGGCCGTGCGCCGCGCGCGCGAGCTTCGCGGCCAGGGGGAGCTGACGCGCGAGGAGTGCATCGGGCGCCTGACCCTCGCGACGGGACAGGATCACTACGGCGTGCTCGGCGTGGACAAGACCGCGCGTCCGGAGACGGTCCGCGACGCGTACTACGCGCTCGCGCGGCGCTACCACCCGGACCGGTTCCGGTCCGGCCCGCTCATGGACCTCCTCCCCCGCTTCGAGCACTTCTTCGCGAGCGTCACGGACGCGTACAACACGCTGGGCGATCCGGACATGCGGCGGGAGTACGACGACGCCCTGGCCGCCCCGCTGGCCACGGAGGCGAAGACCTCCGACGCCGGCTACCTCGCGCGGCAGAACTTCCTCCGCGGACGCGCCCTCGCCTCTCTGCGGAAGTTCAACGAGGCGGTCACGTTCCTCGAGAACGCGATCCAGCTCGATCCCGGGCAGGCCGAGTACCACCTCGAGCTGGGTCTCCTGCTCGCGCGCAACCCGCGGAGGCGCGAGGACGCGGAGCGGCACCTGCTCCAGGCGGTCGAGCTGGCGCCGACGCTCGTCGCGGCGTACGTGGCGCTCGGGCAGATGTACCTCCGGGCGGGGAGGGCGGGGCGTGCGGCACGCATGGCGCGCGAGGCCCTCCGGTGGGAGCCGTCGTACGTCGACGCGTCCGCGCTGCTGACCGAGGCCGGGAACGCCGCCGACGATCGCGAGGACCTCAGGCGAGGCGTCTTCCGGAGCTCGTGATGCCGCGCCTGGTCGACGGGGACAACCTCCTCGGGATGTGGCCCGGCCGCGATCGCTCCGATGCCGAGAAGCGCGAGCTCATCCGCCAGGTGGACCGTCTGTCCGGGCGCGAGGGAGGACGGATCGTTCTCGTGTTCGATGGGACCGCCCCGGTGTGGGCCGCGTTCCCGGACGTCGTGTTCTCGGGGGCGGGCCGGAGCGCCGACGCGGTGATCCTCGAGCGGCTGCGGCGCGAGCGGGACCCGCGGAACTGGACCGTGGTGACGAACGACCGCTCGCTCGCCGATCGTTGCCGGGCGATCGGCGCGCGGGTCGAGGGGACGAAGGCGCTCCGGATCCGGTTGAGCGCGGAGGCCGCCGCCGAGAAGACCGGCGGTGAGACCGACGTCGCGTACTGGCTCGAGCAGTTCGGTGAGAAGGACCCCGGGAAGGAGTAGGCGCTAGCGGAGCGCGACCACGGTCGCGCCGTCCCCGCCTTCGCCGCTTCCCCCCGCCCGGAAGCCGTCCACGAGCGCGTGCCCTCGCAGATGGCTTCGGATCGCCGCGCGCAGACGTCCCGTCCCGTGTCCGTGGACGATGCGGACCTCCATCTTCCCTTCTCGCATGGCGGCGTCGAGGAACCGGTCCACCTCGGGCAAGGCCTCGTCCACGGTCCGCCCGATCAGGTGAAGCTCCGCCGGCGGGCCCTCCCGGGCGGGCTCCGCCGGACCCTGCGCGCGGGAGCCGGCCGCGAGCGCCGCGAGCCGTCCGGCGCCCCCCCGCGGCGGAGGAGGCGCCTCCTCCTCCCGCGCGGCGAGGTCGGTGCGTGCGACGGTGAAGGTGGCGCTCCCCATCCGGACGTCGACCCGGTCGCCCCGGATCGCGACGATCTCCCCCTCCCGCTCGAGCGACACGATCCGCACGCGCGCCCCCGGAGCGATGACGACGGGGGGCGCCGGCGCCTCGCGCGTCTGCGGCGCCGCGGCGCGGCGGGCGTCGTGGAGCGCGGTCTTCAGCCGCGCCTGCGCCCGGCCTTCCGTGCGCGCGACGGTCGCGCGGGTCTTCGCGTCCTCGATCGACGCCATCTCGCGGCGGGCCTGCTCGCGGAACTTGTCGAGCTCTTCGCCGAGAGCGCGCGCGGCGCGCTCCCGCTGGCGGCCCAGGTCCTCTTCCGCGCGCTTGGCGACGAGCGCGCGCTCCTCATCGAGTCGCGCGCGGGCCTCCGCGAGCGCGCGGGCCCGCTCCTCCCCCTCGGCGGTCAGCTCGCGCAGGCGCGCCATGGAGGCCTCCGCGGTCACGCCCCGGTCCCCGACGAGCGACCGGGCGCGCGCGATCAGCGACGCGTCGAGCCCGAGGCGGGCGGCGATCTCGATCCCGGCGGAGGAGCCCGCCGCCCCCGGGATCACGCGGAAGGTCGGGCGCAGCGTGCGCTCGTCGAACTCCATCGCGGCGCTCGCCACGCGCGGGTCGGCGAACGCCCAGGACTTCAGCGCGGCGTGGTGCGTGGTCGCGATCGTGGTGACGCGAAGCCCGAGGAGACGCTCCAGGACCGCCTGCGCGAGGGCCGCCCCCTCCCCCGGCTCCGTGCCCGTCCCGATCTCGTCGAACAGGAACAGCGCGGGGGGGGAGGCGTCCTCGAGGTCGCGCGCGATCGCGCGGACGTGGGCGGAGAAGGTCGAGAGGTCGGCCTCGATCGATTGATGGTCGCCGATATCCGCGCGAAGCTGCCGGAAGACCGGAAGGGAGGCCGACGCCGCCGCGACCGGGAGCCCGCACTGCGCCATGAGCGCGGCGAGTCCGATCGTCTTCAGCGCGACGGTCTTCCCGCCGGTGTTCGGACCCGAGATCAGGAGGACGCGGTCGTACGGGTCGAGCTCGATCGAGAGGGGAACCGATCGCACCCCCTGCTCCGAGAGCCTCCTGTCGAGCAACGGGTGCCGCACGGCGGTCAAGCGCAGAGCCGCGCCTTCCCCGATCGCAGGCGTGCACCCCTCGATCCGCTGGCCGAAGAGGGCGCGGGCCTGGAGCGCGTCGGCCGCGGCGAGGCGGTCGATCGCGAGCGCGACCTCCTCCCGCCGCGCCCGGAAGCGCTCGCTCCACCCTCGAATCACGCGCTCCTGCTCGACGAGCTCCTGCTCGGCCAGGCGGACCAGCTCGTTGTTGAGCGGCACCGACCCCATCGGCTCGACGAACAGGGTCTGCCCCGACGAGGACGCCGCGTGGACGATCCCCTCGACCGGCCGCGGCGCGTCCGTGCGGACCGGGATGACGAAGCGCCCGCCGCGCTGCGTGACGAAGTCGTCCCGGACCACCGCCGCCGCCGCGGGGTCGTGGACGAAGGACATGAGCTGGCGCCGGAGCTTCTCCCCGGTCTTGGCGATCGCCCCCCGGATCCGGCGCAGCTCGTCGGAAGCCTCGTCGGCGATCGTCCCGTCCGGGGCGACGTGGCGCGCGACCTCCCCCGCGAGCGTTCCCAAGTCCGGGATCTCCCGGCCCAGCGCGGTCAGCGCCTCGAACCCCGGTCCCGAAAGCCCGGAGAGGCGCTTGCGCAGGTCCGCCGCCTGAAGGAGCGCGCTCGCGAGGTCGCGCAGGGGGAGCGGCTCGACCAGGAGCCCCTCGACCGCGAGCTGGCCGAGCGCGGGTCCCGGGTCGGGGACCCTCGCGGGGACGAGGCGTCCGATCTGCTCGAGGTGCCGCCCGGCCTCCGCGACCGCCGCGTGCTCCCGCACCAGCGCCGCCGCCTCCGACGCCGGCCGCGCGTCGAGGATCCGCGCGCGCCCGGGAGCCGAGGCGGCGAACCCGGCGGCGTACGCCAGGACCGCGGCGAGCTCGAGCGCGTCGCGCGAGTCCGCGTCGAGGTCGAGCTCTCCGAGCCGGCTCACGGCGCGGCGCGGTCGGGGCCCGACTCGCGGACCTGGCGGACCGTGCGCCAGAGGTAGTGGAAGCCGGAGAACAGGATGGCGGCCAGCGTCGCCCGGATCGCCACGTCCACGATCGGGTGCGGCCGGCGGAGGTGGTTGAACAGGAGGATCAGGCCGACCGTCACCAGCTCCGTGCCGGTGGTGATCTTCCCCCAGATCGACGGCTGGAACCGCTTCTGCCCGTAGGCGAGGTAGAGCAGCATCGCGATCACGACGATGAGGACGTCGCGGCTGATGACGAGGATCGTCAGCCCGACGGGAATCCGGCAGGTCATCGGGATCCCCTGGAACAGGTTGGGGTACCGCGTGAGCAGGATGAACCCGGACATCAAGAGGAGCTTGTCCGCCGCCGGATCGAGATAGGCGCCGAGCGCCGTGCGCTGGCGGAAGACCCGGGCGATGAAGCCGTCGAGCAGGTCGGTCACCCCGGCGGCGATGAAGATCCCCAGCGCCAATCCGAAGCGGGCCTCGAGCACGGCCAGGATGAAGAAGGGCACCGCGACCAGCCGGAGGAACGTCAGCTGGTTCGCCAGGGTCAGGCTGCCGACCCGCGTCTTGAGCTCGCCGGAGTCCATGGAAACGCGGCGTTATACACCGGTTTGACTCGCCCCGACGCCGGCACCTATGTTCCCGCTCGGCCGGGCGGGTTCCCGGCGGCGAGGACCCCATCTCCCAAGAGGGCGACGTTCCCATGACGATCGACGACCTGCTCCGGTTCATGGTGAAGCAGGAGGCGAGCGACCTTCACCTGAAGCCGATGCGTCCGCCGCTGCTTCGGATCAAGGGCAAGCTCCTCCCGCTCAAGACCGACGCCCTCCACCCCGACCTCCTCCGGGAGATGCTCAACGGTCTGCTCGTCGACCGGATGAAGAAGCAGCTCGAGGAGAACTGCGCGATCGACTTCGGCCACTCGGTGTCCGGCGTCTCGCGCTTCCGCGCCTCGGTCTTCCTGCAGCGCGGGACCCTCTCCGCGGTCTTTCGCCGGGTCCCGTTCGAGTTCCCCTCGATCGAGGACTGGGGGCTCCCCCCGATCCTCGGCGAGCTGCCCAAGCTCACGCAGGGGCTCGTCCTGATCACCGGCCCCACGGGCTCGGGGAAGTCGTCCACCCTCGCCGCGCTGATGCGCAACATCGTGAACACGCGCCTCGTGCACCTGGTGACGATCGAGGACCCGATCGAGTTCCTCCTCAAGGACAACCTGGGCGCCGTCACCCAGCGCGAGGTCGGGACCGACACGCCCGGCTTCGCCGCGGCGCTCCGGAACGCCCTGCGGCAGGACCCGGACGTGATCATGGTCGGCGAGATGCGCGACCTGCCGACGATCCAGACCGTGCTGACCGCGGCGGAGACCGGACACCTCGTCTTCTCGACCGTCCACACGAACAGCGCCGCCCAGACCATCGACCGGATCATCGATCAGTTCCCCGAGGGGAATCACCGTCAGATCCGGCAGCAGCTCGCGACGGTCCTCCAGGGGATCGTCTCGCTGAAGCTCGTCGAGAAGACCGACGGCTCGGGGCTCATCGCCGCCGTCGAGGTGCTGCGTCACTCGCCGCGGGTGGCGAAGCTGATCATGGAGGGGAACCTCGAGGCCCTCGAGGAGGAGATCGAGAGCTCGGTCTCGTACTACAAGATGCAGTCGATGAACCAGTCCCTCGCCGCGCTCGTCCTGCGCGGCGCGGTCGCCCGCGACACGGCGCTCGCCATCTCGATCCGGCCGGGCGATCTCGACCTCATGCTGCGGAAGTTCCTCTACGCCTCGGACGCCGCCGCGGCCGAGCACGGAGATCCCATGGCCGAACCTCTGAGCGATTTCTCGAAGATCCTCGAGCTCCAGGAGATCAAGAAGCTCTACGACGAGCTCTCCGAGCGCAACCGCCAGGATATCTCCGATCGCGACGACGAGATCCGGCGCCTCCGGGAGGAGCTCGCCGCGCGCAACCCCCACGCGGCCGGGGCGGAATCCGAGCACCTGCGGGCGGAGAACGAGCGCCTCGCGAAGCAGGTCCAGATGGTCCGGCAGGAGTACGAGGCCAAGGTCGAGCGGCTGAACGCCCGGGTCCGCGAGCTGTCCGGGGGGGCGGGCGCCCCTGTCGCCGCGCCGCAGGAGACCGGGAAAGGGTTCTTCCGGAGGTAGCGTCCCCTAGCCGCTGCGGTCGGAGGAGCCCGCCGCGTGCCCCGCGCTCGCGTGGCCGGCCTCTTCCTCCAGCGCCCCGGCGCGCGCCGGGCCCACGGTCGAGATGGCGTGCTTGAAGATCATCTGGTCGCCGTGGTGCGTCTCGAGCAGGATCGTGAACTTGTCGAACGCGCGGATGCGGCCGATCAGCCGCTTGCCGTTCGCGAGGAAGACGGTGACGAGCGCCCGGTCCTTGCGCGCCCGGTTGAAGTAGTCGTTCTGGATGCCCCCGGTCTCGCTGTCCATCGGGACGTCCTCCGAGGCTCGTCGGTCAGCGCGAGTCTAACACGCGCCATGCGGAGGCGATGCGCGCGACGACCGCGTCGTCCCCTTCGGTCGCGTCCAGCCATCGCAGCCCCGGCTCGCGGCGAAGCCAGGTGCGCTGACGCTTCGCCAGCCGGCGCGTCGCCGCGACGATCGCGTCCCGCGTCGCGCACGGATCGATCCCCTCGAGGCGGGCGCGGACGACCTCGCGATAGCCGATCGCCTTCAGCGCGTTCGCCGTCGGAGGAACCCCCGCGGCGAGCAGCCGGTCCACCTCCTCGCACAACCCGGCGGCGAAGAACGCATCCACGCGCTCCGCAAGCCCGAGCGCGAGCGCCGGCCGCGGGAGGTCGAGCGCGAACTTGACGGCGCGATAGCGCTCCCCCGGACGCGCCCAGGTCCCGCCCCGCTCCAGGCGCTCGCTCCAGGACGGCCCGCCGGACACGGCGAGCTCGAGGGCCCGGAGCATCCGCTGCCGGTCCTCGGGGGGAACGCGCGCGGCGCTGGCGGGGTCGAGACGCGCGAGGATCGCGTGAAGGCGCCGGGGGCCGGTCCGCGTAAGGCGCGCGGTGAGGCGGCGCCTGAGCGCCTCGTCCCGCGCGGGGGCGCCGACGATCCCCTTGAGGAGCCCCCGCAGGTACATCCCCGTGCCGCCGGCGACGATCGGGACGCGACCGCGGGAGACGATCGACGCCACCGCCTCCCCTGCGTCCCGGACGTAGTCGGCGACCGAGTAGTCCCGCGCGGGATCGACGATGTCGATCACCCAGTGGCGCACGCGCCGCCGCTCGTCGGCGGTCGGCTTCCCGGTCGCGGCGTCCAGGCCGCGGTACACCTGGACCGCGTCGCAGCCGACGACCTCCCCGCCGATCCTCTCGGCGAGGGCGACCGCCACGCGCGACTTTCCGGTCCCGGTGGGTCCCGTCAGGACAACGAGCGGTGGACCGGCGGCGGGTCGGGGGGACGCGATCTCGGACGGGTCATCGCCGCGTTCCGCGTCCGGTCCCGGTAGGCGTTCACCGCTTCCTGCGTGTGATCCAGGCAGTACCGGTGTCCGCGCTCGGTCGGGTGCCCGCAGACCGCGCAGCGCCCGGTGCCGACGACCTTCGCGATCGGCATGACGATCCGCAGGACGAGAGCGGCCGCGAGGCAGACCATCCCGGCCTCGAGCGTCAGCCTCGACCAGCGGTCGTCCTGGCTGCCGGGGATCATGTCCGCCGCGCCCGCGATCCACAGGGCGACCGTCGCGAGGAGCAGCACCAATCCCAGGTGGAACAGTCGTCGGCCCATGCGGGACCGAATATAGGTTGTCGGTCATGGGGCGCCAGCAACGGCGGCGGAGGCGGCGATCACGGACGTTCCAGGATAGTAATGCGCGAGGATCTCCTTGTAATCGGCCCCCCGGACCGCCATCCCGTACGCGCCGACCTGGCACAGCCCGACCCCGTGCCCCCAGCCCTTGCCGGAGAAGACGGCCCCGGTGATCCGCCCCGACGGGTCGCGCTGGAGCTCGATCACCGTGAGGCTCTCCCGGAGGTCGAGGAGGTTCCGGACGTCGAACCCCTTGACCGTCGCGCTGCCGGTCGTGCCGACGACCTCGAGCTCGACGATCCGCCCCGACACCCCGCGGCGGGCGACCCGGAGATCCGTCAGCGTTCCGATCGAGAGGCGCTTGTCGATCGCCTCCTCGAGCTCCCGGGCGGTCTTCCGCACCTCCCACGCGTACACGGCGGCCGTGCGGTCGTCGGCGATCCCCTTGGCCGGCGGGCGGAGCTCGAGGAGCGCGATCCGCCCCTGCGCGTCCAGGCGGTAGCGAACCTTGTCCCCCGGCCAGAGCTGGAGAGTGCTCACGGCGTAGGTCCGCGTCCCCGCGGCGGTGAACAGGAACGGCGACGCGGCGAGCGGGAGCGAGGCGGTCCCCCCGCGCCCCCCGACGAGCTCGAGCGTCTGCGCACCCACCCGCGCCACCGTCCCCTCGTCGAGGTCGAGCGCGTCGTAGGCCTCGCCGATCCGCGCGAGCGCGGCCGCGAGCGTGGCCCCCGTCGGCGCATGGTCGAGCGGCCAGCGTCCCTCGCGTGTGGGCCGGAACGCCCCCTGCCCCACGAGGTAGGTCAGCGCCCGCCGCTCCTCGGCGGGAAGCTTCGCCGCAGCGGGATCGCGGAGCACGGCGTCGAGGTCGGCGTCGCTCAGGAGCACGCGCGCGCGCTCGTCCCACCCGAGGTCGCGCGCGAGCGCGAGCGCGGCTCGCCCGAGCGTTGCGGGCTCGATCGGCGTCCCCGTCGGCTCGGGACGGCGCGCGGCGCGCGCGAGGCCGCGGGTCCAGTCGCGCAGCGTCGCGGCGGAGGGGGCCCGCGCAAGCTCCTTCGCGAGCCGCTCGGCCGGGACCGGGCCGAACACCCCGGCCACCGAAAGCAGCGCCGCCTCGCGGGTGACGTCGTCGCCGAGCTCGGTCGTCACCGGCCGGGGGGCCGCCCCGCGCACGACGCCGCGCGTCCGCGCGAGGGCCTCGTCCTCGGCCCGGCACGGGACGCCGACCAGGTACGGCGCGGCCTGCTCGGGGAAGATCTCCTTCGCGTCCTCCGTGTGGCCGCCGCAGGTCGCCGTGTAGAGCGCGTCGATCGCGCGCCCCTCCCACGCCGCGATCTCCCCGCGCGTCTCCGAAACCGCGCGGTCGGAGAGCGGATGCTCCGCCGCGGTCCCCCCGTACGCCTGGCATCGGGGCGTGGCGCACACGTCGTACCCGTCCTCCTCGAACTGTCCGACGTTCGCGAGAGCGTAGGTCCGCGCCGCGACCGCTTGCGCCTTCAGCGCGGCGAGCTGCGGCCAGATCTCCGGACCCAGCTCGGCGGGCACGACCCCGCGCAGGTAGGACTCCAGCTCGACCCAGTCGATCGCGCGCAGGCGGCCGGAGCCGTCCACGCGGATCTCGATCGCGCCGCGGTACGCCTTCCCTTGGAGCTTGAGGAGCGATCCGGGGGCCGGCGTCGCGAGCAGCCGGGTGGCGCCGGTCGCGCGCGAGTCCCATGCGGCGTCGATCAGACGGATGGAGACCCCCGCGGCCGCGGCGGCGGGCTCCTCGGCGATCCAGATCCCCTTGCGCCCGGCGTCGCGGAGCTTCGCGAGGAGCGGGGCGAGGGCGGCGCGGTCGGGCGCCGCGCCCAGACGCACGCGCCAGGAGCCGCGGTCGGGGACGAAGCGGACGACCCCCGGCGCCCCGAAGGACTTCTCGAGCGCGGCGCGCTCCTGCTCGGCGGCCTGCTCGGTCGCGAACGCGCCGACCTGGATCCGGAAGACGCTGGCCGGCTCCCCCTCGGGTCCGCCGTCGGCGACCAGCGTCAGCTCTCCCGTGTACGCGTCCTTCCAGACGCGCTCCGGCTTCGAGGGGTCCGCCAGCTGGAACGGCTTGTCGGACGCGAGGACGAGGTGGTGCCCGACGTCGAGCCCGACGCGGTAGAGCATCCCGGCGGGGTTCGCCGCGGCGGCCGCGGCGCGGACCGGATCGTCCGCGGCGGCGGCGCACCCACCCGCCGCAGCCAGGAGCAAAGGCCCGGCGACGATCAGGCGCCGCACGCGGCGGGCGCTCACGCGTTCGAGAGCAGCGGCCGGCGGCCCGGGGCGATCAGGTCCAGGATCTCGCGGCGCGCCGCGGCGTCCTCCGACCAGCGTCCCGTGGCGGCGTAGGTGAGCAGGCGGCTCCCCTCCTTGCGGACGCCCCGGAGGGTCATGCAGGTGTGCTCCGCCTCGAGGACGACGAGGGCCGCCGCGGGCGCGAGAGCGCGCTCGAGCGTGGCGGCGATGTCGCCGGTGAGGGTCTCCTGGATCTGGAGCCGCCGCGCGTGGGCGTCCACGACGCGCCCCAGCTTCGACAGCCCCGCCAGCCGCTCGGCCGGAAGGTAGGCGACGTGCGCGAGGCCGGTGAACGGCAGGAGGTGATGCACGCACACCGAGACGAAGCGGATGTCGCGCGCGAGGACCGGCCCCTTCGGCTCCATCGCCGGCACCCAGCTCAGCTCCGCCACGGGATCGACCGCGTACCCCGCGAGCAGGTCGTCCATCCAGGCCGCGGCGACGCGAGCGGGGGTCCTCTCGAGATCGTCCCCCCGGGCGCGCTCGCCGATGCCTTCGAGGAAGGTCCGGATCCCGGCTTCCATCTTCGCGCGGTCCATCACTCCCCCCGGTAGACGACCGCGCACTGGCGCGTCTCCCACAGCTCGACCTCGACGAGCCCGGGGAGAGGCTCCCGGAGGCGGCTCCAGATCCACGCGGCCATCGCCTCGGCGGTCGGGTTCTCGATCCGCTCGTTGACGTAGGTGTGGTCGAGGAGATCGACGGCCTCGCGCCGGACGATCCCCTTCAGGTCGGAGAAGTCGATCGCGAGCCCCGTGCGGGGATCGACCGGACGATCGACGGTGACGACCAGACGGTACGAGTGGCCGTGCAGCTCGCGACACTTCCCCGGATGCTCGGGGAGGCGGTGCGCCGCCTCGAAGTCGAAGATCCGCTTGACCCTCACCCTCCGTTCCTCCGCGGGCGCTCGCGCGTCATCTGCACGCCGACGGCGTCCACGATGCCGTCGAGCACGGGGGTCTCCTTGCGGACGCGCACCGTCGCCCGGGCGACGTCGAAATCGGTGAGGATCTCGTCGAGCAGCTTGCGCGCGAAGGTCTCGAGGAGCTTGTAGGACTGCCCCCGGCCGACCTCGATGACCTTCTTGTGCACCAGGCCGTAATCGAGCGTGTCCGCCATCCGGTCGGAGCGCGCCGATCGCTCCAGGTCCAGCTCGAGCACGACGTCCACGGAGAGGCGGACCCCGACCTGCCGCTCCAGCTTGGTCAGGCCGTGGAATCCGTGGAACTTGATCCCTTCCACGAAGATTTGATCGCTCATCGCGGGCCGGAAGTGTACCAGGCGGACGCATCCGCCGCGCTCACGGCCTCCTCGCCGCGCGAAGGGTCCGCCGCGGCGGCGAGGACGCCGCGGGGATCCCAGCTTCCGACCGGCCAGTCCGAGCCGATCGCGATCGAGGCGCCGGCGCGCGCGAGCGACCCGAGCGGATGGACGATCACCTCGGGTCGCTCGCGAAGACGCTCGCCGATCCACGGCTGGTCGTCGGTCCAGTGCCCCGGCTGGAGCGAGGCGACGATGCCCGCGGCGCCGAAGCGCGGCAGGTCCTCCCGCCGCACGACCTGCGCGTGCTCGATGCGATGAGCGCCGAAGCGGGGAGCCGGGAGCGGCTCGAGGGCGTCGAGGGCGAGCGTGACCGCGCGATCGCCGATCGCGTGGAGCGCGACCGGCCAGCCTCCCTCCGCCCACTGCGCGATCGCCCCGCGAAGCTCCGGCGCCGGCGCGCGCAGGCGCCCGTCGTTCCCCGGGTCGTCCGCGTAGGGG
>DASRJG010000093.1:0-37125 GCA_035649595.1 Candidatus Polarisedimenticolaceae bacterium | reverse complement strand
GCTCGCGATGACCGGGCACCAGGCGTTCGACGCGCAGCCGGACCCGGGGGTCGACCTGCTCGAGGCCGCGATCGCGGGGCTCGGGCTCGCCGGAAGGGGACCCGCACGCGACCGCCTTCGCGGGATCGCGGACGGACGGATCGTCCCGGACGCGCGCCGGCCGCAGCTTTCGGACCGGGCGCGGGCGACGCTCGAGGACGCGGAGCCGGCGGCCCCCGACGCCTCGCAGACCGCGCCGCAGCCCGCGGTCGCGTACACCCCGGACCCGTCCTCGCGAAGCCACGCGCACGGGTTGACCTTCGTCAATCACGCCAACGTCTCGAGCCCCATGACCAGCAGCCGCCTCGACAGCGCCCTGAAGGAGGCGACGCGGCGCGCCGCGATCGCGGACTTCGACGGCGACGTCGCGTGCTGCACGAAGGTCGCGCGCAGCGGCACCGGCGGGACGTTCGGGAGCTCGGCGGACGGCCTGTCGTCGATCGACGACGAGAGCGAGCAGAACGCCGTGATCGATCACCCCGCCGCGCGGGTGAAGGTCGTCAACGCCATCAACTTCTGCGGCGGCCCGGCGACGAACGTCATCGGATGCGCGAACACGCCGGGGGACGGCATGGCGGTGGTCCGGCTTTCGAACCTCGACTACGAAGCCGTCCTCTGGATCCACGAGTACGGCCACAACCTCGGCCTGATGCACACCTCCAGCCCGCAGGCGATCATGTACACGACGGACAACGGGATGAACGACGGCCTCTCGCCCCAGGAATGCGGGGTCTTCCACAACCCCTCGTCGAGCGCGCGCGCGATGATCAGCGACGCCGGGAGCTGCACCGACGACGGCGATCCCATCGCGGATCCGATCGACAACTGTCCGACCGTCGCGAACGAGGCTCAGACCGACTCGAACGGGAACGGGATCGGCGACGCCTGCGAGACCGCGTGCGGGGGGGCCGACCCCGATCACGACGGCGTCTGCGATCCCGACGACAACTGCCCGACGGTCGCGAACCCCGGTCAAGCGAACCTGGACGGGGACGCGTACGGAGACGCCTGCGAGCTGGGGGCGCTGCGCGCCGATCTGGACCTCTCGGGGCGCGTCGACGGGTTCGATCTCGCGCGGCTCGGCCGCGCCTTCGGAGCGTCGTCGGGAGACGCGCGGTACGACCCGGCCGCGGACCTCGACCGGGACGGACAGGTGGACGGCGCGGACCTGGCTCTGCTGGCGAAGCAGTTCGGGAAGCAGAGCCCGGCCTAGACCTCGAACTCCTCCGCTCTCCAGACGAGGCCCAGCTCCGACGGAGGCGCCATGTAGCCGACGAGCGCGGAGGCGGCGACGACCGCGGGGCTCGCGAGATACCCCTCGCCTCCGACGCCCATCCGGTTCTGCCAGTTCCTGTTGAACGACGTGATGGCCCGCTGCCCCGGCGCGAGCGCGTCGGGACCCTGGCCGAAGCAGGGTCCGCACCAGGAATCACGGATCTTGCCCCCGGCCCCGCGGAGCATTCCGGCCACCGATTCGCCGCCGAGCCGCGGCTCCGGGCTTTCGATCATGCGCGCGACGCCGCCGCTGCCGGGGAAGACCACGAAGTCCCGCGCGGCCTTCGTGGCGCCGGCCCTCTTCGCGGCGCGGATGACGAGCGCGGCCTGGAGCAGATCGTCGTAGCTGCCGTTCGTGCAGGAGCCGATGTACGCCTTGTCGAAGGTCACCCGCTCCTTTGCGACCTCCTCCGCGGGAAACGCGTTCCCCGGCGAGAACGGCTTCGCGATCATGGGAACGACGGACGTGAGGTCGAGCGTCTCGTCGATCGCAAAGACCGCCGCGGACCCCGGCGCGATCCGCGGATAGGGGAGATCGGTCATCCCCTTCTTGCGGAACCAGTCGTAGGTGACGTCGTCCGGAGCGAAGATGCCGTTGTAGGACTCGGCCTCCGCCATCATGTTCGCGATCGTGTTCCGGTACGCGATGGGGAGCTGCTGGGCCTCGTCGACGAACTCGACCGACATCCCCTGGGACTGCTTCGTGCCCCAGCGCTCGAGCAGCTTCAGCACGATATCCTTCCCCGAGACCCACGGTTGGAGGCTGCCTGCGAACGTCACGCGCCGGGCCTTGGGGACCGTCGTGTAGACGTATCCGGTGGACCAGCCGAAGCCGAGCGTCGTCGATCCGACGCCGATCCCGACCGCGCCGTACGCCCCGTAGGCGCGGCTGTGCGAGTCGGCCCCCGGGATGAACTGGCCCGGATACACCAGTCCCTGCTCCGGGAAGTAGAAGTGGAAGATCCCGTCGCCGGGCGTGGCGTAGTACGGCTTGACGAGCCCCTGCGCGGCCGCGAACGCGCGGCCGATCCCGGTCTGCCGCTCGTCGGCGTCCTTGCCCGTGAAGACGAAGTGGTCGTTCGCGATCGCCGCCTGGCGCGGGAAGATCGCGTTGCCCGCGATCTGGTTGAAGGTGTGGATCGCGAACGGCGCCGTGCCGTCCGAGGCCGGAAGAAGGTCCGCGAAGGCCCGAAGCGTCGCACCCGGCTCGACCTTCCCGTCGCGATCCACGCGGTGGGCCCACAGGACCTGCTCCGTCGTCGTCAGGCGGCGCGCGGTCGCCTCGTCGGGCCACTCCACGGACGGCCGGCGCCGGGTCGCCTCCCGGAACTCGCGGCGCCCCATGGCGAAGATCCCTCCCGAGCGCCGGATCTCGTCTTCCTTCGGCGTGAGCGGGAGCGGCTCGTAGGTCTTGCCGCGGGTCTCGTTCACGAGACGCCGCGTCGCGGGGTCGTAGGCGAACGCGTCGCCGTCCTGCGCGTCCTCCACCGCCTCGGGGGACTGCACGACCTGCAGTCCCAGGTTGAACGCGTTGCGCCGGAAGATGTCCCCCATGTTGTGGGAGCAGACGACGACCATCTCGAGCCCGGCCTCCTCCGCGACCCCCTTGAGGCCGGCGGGGCTCATCTCGCGCGACGACCCGATCGCGAACCTCTCCCCCGCGATCAGGAAGGTCTCGCCCGCGTGGACGCGCGTGCGAAAGTCGGGCATCAGGAACCGGAACGATCCGGCCTTCCACCGCTCGTCGAGCGTCTCCAGGCTCTCGGAAACGCAGTCCGCCGCGGGCGTGATCTGGTCGGTGTCGATCGCGTCGCGCTTCCGCCCCGGGCGCTTCGGGTCCCAGAAGATCAGCGCGCGCCCGCGAATCCACCCCGCGCCGTCGTCGGGGGCGGCGAGATCGCCCGGGCGCGGGCCCGGAAGGCTCTCGAGCGTGACGCCGGGCTTCAATCGAGCCGGAGACAGAGTGTGAGACGGTGTCGCGCTCATCGCCATCCGAGTATAACGGACCGTTCGCAGCGGGCGGCGGTGAGATAATCCCGCGCCAACGCGGAGGGGCCGATGGCGAAGCGGAAGCATGCCGGCGGCGCGACGCCGTTCAGCGTCGTCTACATCCACGGAATCGGGAACAAGCCCGCCCCCGATCTCCTGAAGCGTCAATGGGACGTCGCGCTGTTCGGGCAGGACGTCGGGGAAACCTCGCGGCTCGCGTACTGGGCCGACCTGTTCCATCCGGAGCCGCTCCGGGCGGGGGAGAAGGCGATACGCGCCGCCGGGCACGACGCCGCTCCCTTCGACCCCGCCGCCGTGGCACCTTACGGCCGCGACGCCGAGGCCTTCGCGCGAAAGCTGGCCGCGCGGATCGAAGCGGAGAACCCCGCGCTCTCCACCAAGCGGGGCAAGGGCGCCGCGCGCGTCGAGGCGAAGCTCCTCCCTCCCTTCCTCCGGCGCGCGCTGACGAAGTGGATCACGAAGGAGTTCGTCCGGGACGTCGCGGCGTACTTCTATGA
Organism: Candidatus Polarisedimenticolaceae bacterium; assembly: GCA_035649595.1. Lineage (GTDB taxonomy): Bacteria > Acidobacteriota > Polarisedimenticolia > Polarisedimenticolales > DASRJG01 > DASRJG01. The sequence goes on along the minus strand of DASRJG010000093.1, from coordinate 33,304 downwards.
CAAGACCACCGCGGAGGCGATGCGGGAGCGGCTCCGCGTCCTCCTCGTCCCCGAGCGGGCGCCCTACCTCCTCATCGCCCACAGCATGGGGACGGTCATCGCCTACGACGTGCTGCACGAGATGGCCGCGCGCGGGGCGCCGGTCGCGCACCTCCTCACGATCGGGTCTCCGCTGGGCCTCAAGGAGGTCGAGGACCACGTCCGGCACCCGCTGGCGGTCCCCAAAGGGCTCGCGTCCTGGTGGAACGCCGCCGACCGTTTCGATCCGATCGCCCTCGACCGGCGTCTCTCGGGGGAGTACGCGCCCAAGGGGTTCGTGCACGACGTCACGGTCGAGAACCCGGACCGGAGGTCGTTCCATTTCTGGAGCGCGCACTCGATCGACGGCTACCTGAGGACGGCCCCGATCCGCGAGCGCATCGCGGATCTGCTGGGTCCCTCCGCGCGGGTCGCCGCCGGCCGAGCGGTGATCTCGAAGGACGTCGTCGCGGAGATGGCGGACCCGAGCGACCGGATCGAGGTCCTCGTCGAGCTCGACGACAAGATCCCCGGGCACGATCTCGACGCCAAGCGGCGCGGCCTCCTCCGCGAGCTCGCGTCGATCGTCCGGAGCAAGAAGGCCGCCGAGATCGACCCGCTCCGCCACTTCGTCGCCGCGAGCCTCACGGGCCCCGAGATCGACCTGCTCGCCGCCAACCACGAGCAGCTGGGGGTCTACCGCATCTGGAAGAACGCGAAGAAGCGCTCGCTGGTGGAGTCCGTCGCGCGCGCTCTCCAGGTGACCACCGGACGGTCGGGGTACGCGGCCGGCGGGCGCGGGATCTCCTGGGCCGTGCTCGATACCGGCGTGCGCCCGGATCATCCCCACTTCGAGCGACACGGCAACATCAAGGCGCACTACGACTGCACGAAGCCGGGCGAGCCCCCGATCCCGAAGAAGGGGATCGACAAGGACGGCCACGGGACGCACGTTTGCGCCATCCTCGCGGGAGAGGGGCGGGGGACGCACGACGCGAAGGCCGGGATGGCGCCCGAGTGCGCGCTCCACGTCTACAAGGTCCTCGGGGACGACGGCTCGGGAAACGACTCCTGGATCATCAAGGCGCTCGACCACGTCGCCACGCTGAACGAGACCTCCGCGAGCCTGGTGATCCACGGGGTCAACCTCAGCCTCGGCGGGCCGTTCGATGCGACCGTCTACGGGTGCGGGTTCACGCCGCTGTGCAAGGAGCTTCGGCGTCTCTGGAGGCAGGGAGTGATCGTGTGCCTCTCGGCGGGGAACGAGGGCCAGGTCACGGTCGAGACGGTGGACGGCGAGCAGGACCTGAACTTCGACCTTTCGATCGGGGACCCCGCCAACCTCGAGGACGCGATCGCGGTGGGATCGGTCCACAAGGAGCAGCCCCACCGCTACGGCATCTCGTACTTCTCCTCCCGCGGTCCGACCGCTGACGGCCGCGCGAAGCCCGACATCGTGGCGCCCGGGGAGCGGGTGATCTCCGCCGACGCGGGCTTCAAGAAGAAGGACGAGACGACCTGGTACGTCGAGATGAGCGGGACGAGCATGGCCTGCCCCGCGATCTCGGGGATGATCGCCTCCTTCCTCTCCGTGCGCCGCGAGTACATCGGATGCCCGGACGACGTGAAGCGGATCCTGATGGCGCACGCGACCGATCTCGGGCGCGACCGCTATTTCCAGGGGGCGGGCCTCGCCAACCTGGTCAAGATGCTGGTCGACACCTGATCGCGGCGCCGGCCTCGAGCGAGGCCGGCGCCGTCCGTATCACGGGCACGAGCTGAGCGTTTGGACGAGGGGGATGCACTGCGGCGCGCCGATGGCCCTCTCCCCCGACGTCGCGAGGCCGTAGCTCCCCTCCTCCAGGTCGTTCTGCGGCACGACGAGGTAGTAGCTGCTCGCCAGCTGGGGCGTCACGTCCTCCGTCAGCAGCGGCGGGAGGTCGTCACATTTCTTGCTATGGTGGCTGGGCCAGGTTCCGATCGTCCCCTCATAGATTCCGTAGTCGTTGGCTCCCTCCGAGCAGCTCGCGGTCCAGGTCAGCGTAAGGTCCCCCGGCGTGATGAGCGACTTGTCCACGTGGAGGGTCGGAGGCACCCGTCCGGGGTTTGCCTGTCCCGTCAGCGCGTCCACCAGGCTCGCGATCGGCCACGAGGCGAGGTGCTCGAAGAGAGAGAAGTTGGCTCCGTCCCACGTGACGAGATCGCCGGGGACGTAGGTCGGCGGTCCGAGCGATGGAGCGAGATTGCAGGGAACATCGAAGGCGAGGACGAGCAACCCTCCGATCCGGTCGGCCCCGATCGCGTTGCACGAGGTCGCGACCCCCGCGCCGGCGGCCGATGCGTCGAACGCGAGGACCGGCGCGCCGAGCCCCCAGTTTCCGCACAGCGGGCCGGTCCGGCGGAAGCGGACGAGGTCCGCCGGGTCGAACGTCGTGGCGCCGATCGTGGTCGGAACGTCGAAGCTGACGATGAGGTTGCCGGTGTCGCCGCCCTCGAGGTACACGGCGTCCACGTTCGACGTCGCGGGAACACCGGCGCCCGCGCCGCAGAAGAAGAACGAGTAGGTCGCCGCGCCGTCGCGGCGTATGACGTCGCGAGGCTCCGCGGGAGTCGGAAGCGAGCCCGCGAGGGTGTTCGCGGCCTCGACGGAGAAGAGCCAGTTCCCCGGCTTGTCCATCTTCTCCACCGCGTCGACCGCGGGATTCCCGGAGATGGTGAGGACCGGGGTGTAGAGCCCGGCAGAGTACCGGATGAAGTCGGCGGGGAGGAACGTACTTCCCCCGCCCCCCGGATCGTCGGTCGGCACCTCGGGCACGATCACGACCGGCGGCGGCGCCGCGCGCGTGACGGCGAAGACCGCCGCAACGGCGAGACAGGCCATGAGTTTTCGCATGGCGCCTCCGGCTCAGAAAACCGGAGGTCCGGGGATCAGGTTGTCGCCGAAGGTGCTGTTCGGAGGCACGCAGCCCGCGACGTTGCAAGAATTGGGAGGCACGGCGCTGCCGCCGAACACGCCGCAAGCCCCGCAGAACGCCGGGATGATCCCACCGGTGTTGCCACGGGCCATGTTCCGGCCGAGCGTGTTTCCGCAGGCGGCGGGGCCGCAGTAGTGCAGGCCGGCGCCGTTGTTGTTGTTGAGGAGGTTGCGCTCCGCCAGGTTCGTCCCACCCTCGATGAGGAGCCCGCTCCCCCCGCTCGCGAGAAGGCCCGTGCCGTTTCCGGAGCAGACGTTGTTGAGGATCAGCGTATCGGTGGTGCCGGCGTCGGTGTGAATCCCGTTCCCCCGGCTGGTCGTGACGACGTTGTCGAACAGCTTGTTCCCCTTCGACGCCACCATGTGGATCCCATCGACGCGCGCGCGCTCCACCGTGTTCTCGGAGACGAGCGAGGCGCCGCACGACGCGAGCACGATCCCGTAGCCCGGGAATATGCCTCCGGCGCCCGTGCCCGGCTCCTCGAGCCGGTTGTTCAGGATCGCGACGCTCGAGCATTGGTTCGCCACGACGATCCCGGCGCTGGTGCGGCGCAGGAGATTGCTCTCGATGCTCCCGTGCTTCACGGCCCCGGGGCCGTCCCAGACGATCCCCTCGTTCGGCGTGTCGGTGATCTCGTTGCGGCGGAGCGCCGCGCCCTCCACGTCGCCGAGGTGGATCCCCGCGCCCCCGGTCGGGTTGTGGATCTTCACGTCCTCGATGTCGACCTTTCGCACGAATCCCGGAATGTCGATCCCGATCGTGCCTCCCGCGAGCACGCCGTTGCGTATCGAGACGTGATCGACGCCGGCGATCACCGAGATCACGGGCGCGCCGCCCCCGGCGAGCGTGAACCCGTTGAGGTCGAGATCGACGTTCGGCGCAGCGACGGTGATCACGGCGCCGCCCGCGGCCGCGATGTTCCGCGTGACGATGTACTTGCCGTCGGCGCCGAGCACGGTCCCCGGTGCGAAGACGGGCGTGCGCCCCTCCGCCGCCAAGACGGCCGTGACCGTGAGCGCGATGATCGAGACGACGATGGCGCGGGCGAAGCTTCGCAGCATCTGCTCCTCCTCGGAAGCCGAGGCGGCGCCTTGCCGCGGAACGCCGGCGTGGGGCGGCGCCAGCGACTCCCCCAAGTCGATGTCAGGGTCCCCCGTGGACCGTGCGGCCCTATCTCTACGCCCCTCGTGGCGGCGCTTCTACAGCTAATCGAGCTCGTTCGAGGCGCGCGGGTTCGGTCGTGCGCGGATTCCGAAAATTATTCGCCACGTCCCGGATGCGTTGGCGGAATCACAACGCTGAAGCAGCATCGTCGAGGAGCGCCAGCACCGACGTGTACGATCGACCGGTCGCGCGGGTCATCGCGATCTCGCAGGTGAGGCTCGACGAGACGTGACGATCGCAGGGCGCGCCGTCCGCGAGCTCGGCGGCCGCGGCGCGCGTCGCGGAACGCGTCAGCTCCGGATGCGTGAACCCGCGATCGCCCGCGAAGCCGCAGCACCCCGACGCGAGCGGAACGACGACGTCGTCCGCGGCCGCGCGCGCGAGCGCCTCGAGCCGCTCGGCGAGCCCCATCTTCACGATCGAGCAGACGGGATGGACGGCGACGCGCCTCACGCGGCGCGGGAAGGCGAGCCGCGGAAGCAGCGTGTCGTGAGCCCAGAGGACCGCATCCTCGATCCGGAGCGCGTCCAGGCGGCTGCGGTTCACGGCGTCGAGCGCCTCGCGGGAGGCCGCGAGCGCGAAGGCGCAGGGGCTCGAATCGACGATCAACGGGAGGCGGCCCGCGTCCGTCCACCGCCATGCGCGCGCGATCGCGCGACGGGCGGCGATCGACCACGCGCGCGAGAGCCCCTTCGACCAGAACGGCATCCCGCAACAGGTGCCCGCGACGTCCGGCGGGATCCAGACGGGCCGTCCGGCCTTCGCGCCGAGGCTGACGATCGACGCCGGAAGCGCCCCCGATCCCAGGACCCGCGTGAGGCAGGTCGGGAAGTAGACCGCGGAGGCCGCCGGGCGGCCGCTCGTCCGCGGCAGCCCGCCGGCTCCGCGCGGCAGGTCTCCCCAGCGGACCGGAAGCGAGAGCGCGACCCGCGCGACCGCTTCGATGCCCCCGAGCGCCGACGCGCAGGCGGCGGCCGCCGACCTCGCGATCGGGCCGCGCCGCGCCCCGCGCAGCCGCTTCACGAGGCGGCCGGTGTCGATGCCGACCGGGCAGGCGGTGGCGCACAAGCCGTCGGCGGCACAGGTGTCGAGCATCGCGTAGTCCAGCCCGTCGCGGAGCGCGCGCGCGCCCGCCTCGTCTCCCGCGGCGACGAGCCGCGCCCGCTCGCGCCGCAGAACGATCCGCTGGCGCGGCGTGAGCGTGAGATCGCGGCTCGGGCATCGCGACTCGCAGAACCCGCACTCGATGCAGCGGTCGATCTCCTCTTCGACCCGCGGGAGCGACTTCAGGTTCCTGAGATGCGCGCGCGGGTCGTCGCTCAGCAGGACGCCCGGGTTCAGGATGCCGTCCGGATCGACAAGGCGCTTGACCTCCCGCATCAACGCGTAGGCCTCCGCGCCCCATTCCCGCTCGACGAACGGAGCCATGTTGCGACCGGTGCCGTGCTCGGCCTTCAGCGCCCCCTCGTAGCGATCGACGACGGTCGTCACGAGGTCCTCGGTGAACTTCTCGTATTGCGCGATCGACCTGTCGTCGTTGAACGATTGACTGAGGAGGAAGTGGACGTTCCCGTCCTTGGCGTGGCCGAAGATGATGCCGTCCGCGTACCCGTGAGTCGCGAACAGCTCCTGGAGGTCCGCGACGCCCGCCGCCAGGTGCGGAAGGGGAAAGGTGACGTCCTCGAAGATGATCGACGTTCCCGGAGGGCGCATCGCCCCGATCGTCGCGGTGAGCCCCTTCCGCGCCGCCCAGAGCCGGGCCTGCTGCGCGGCGTCTCGCGTCAGCCCGGCGGGCGCGACGAGGGGGAGGGAGGGCGCGGCGGCGGCGTAGGCGGCCTCCTGGCGCGCCAGCTCCTCGACGGCGGCGGCCTGGTACTCCACGAGGATCGCCGCCGCCGTGCGCGAGAGGGTCGGGACGAAGTCGGGCACCCCCGGGTGCCCTTCGACCGAGCGGAGCGAGGCGCGGTCCATCAGCTCGAGCGCGGCCGCCCCCGAAGCGCGCAGCGGCTCGATCGCCTCGCAGGCGGCGGGAACGCTCGGGAAGACCAGCAGGCCGGCGGACTTCAAGGGGAGGTCCGGCACGGTGCGGAAGACCGCCTCGGCGAGGAACGCGAGCGTGCCCTCCGAGCCCACGAGGAGATGCCACAGGATCGCGAGCGGGCTGTCGAAGTCGAGGAAGGCGTTGAGCGCGTACCCCATCGTGTTCTTCATCGAGTACTTCCGCCGGATCAGCGCGACGAGGGAGGGGCTCCCCGCGACGCGCTCCCTGAGCGCGAGCAGCCCGCGCGCGAGGGACGGCTCGCGCGCCGCAAGCTCCTCCTCGGCGTCGGGCGCGGCGGTTTCGATCTCGGTCCCGCTCGGGAGCACGAAGCGCAGCGACTCGAGCGTCCTGTAGGCGTTGCGCTCGATGCCGCAGCACATCCCCGAGGAGTTGTTCGCGACGATCCCTCCGATCATGCACGCGCCGATCGACGCCGGATCCGGGCCGAGCTTCGTCCCGTGGCGCGCGAGGCGCGCGTTGACCTGCCCCCCGATCACTCCCGGTCCGACGCGGACCCGCGCTCCGTCGTCGAGCACCTCGAGCGTCCGCCAGTGGCGCGACAGATCGACCAGCACGCCGGCGGTCACCGCCTGTCCGGAGAGCGAGGTCCCCGCGGCGCGGAACGTCAGAGGGATACGCGCGGCGCGGCTCCAGGCGCACAGCTTCTTGATCTCCGCGGTATCGACGGGCCGCACGACCGCGCGCGGCGTCAGCGTGTAGAAGCTCGCGTCGCACGCGTAGGCGGCGAGGTCCATCGGGCGGACGAGGAGGCGCTCGGGAGGGAGGATGGCGGCGAGGCCGTCGGGGGCGCCCACCTCCGAAGCGTAACGCTACAATGGCGCGCGTGGAGACCCTCCTTTCGGTCCTGCTCGGCATCGGGCTCTCGGCCGCCTGCGGGTTCAGGATCTTCGTTCCGTTCCTGGTCGTCGGACTCGCGGCGCGCACGGGCCACCTGACGCTCGGCCCGTCGTTCGCGTGGATGGCGAGCACGCCCGGTCTGATCGCGCTCGCGGTCGCGACGGTGCTGGAAATCGCCGCCTACTACGTCCCGTGGCTCGACCATGCGCTCGACCTGATCGCGACGCCCGCCGCGGTCGTCGCCGGGGTCGTCATGACCGCCTCCGTGATCACGGGGCTCGACCCGATGATGAAGTGGACGCTCGCGCTGATCGCGGGGGGCGGGATCGCCGGAACGGTCCAAGCGCTCACCGTGGGAGGACGCAAGGTCTCCCTCCTGACCACGGGCGGTCTCGCGAACCCGGCAGTGGCGACGGCCGAGCTCGGAGGCTCCGTGCTCCTCGCCCTCCTCGCGATCGCGCTCCCGCTCGTCGCGTTCGCCGTCGTGGCGTGGGCGCTGTTCTTCGGCGTCCGCTACCTGCTCCGCCTGCTGGGACCCCGAGCGCCGCAGCCCCCTCCCGCATGACTTCGCGGCGGCCTCTCGTGATGATCCCGGGGCCGGTCGAGGTCTCGCCCGCGGTCCGCGAGGCGTACGCGGCGCCGCCTCCGGGTCACCTCGCCCCCGAGCTGATCGAGGCGTTCGGCGCCTCGATCGAGATGCTCCGTCGCGTGTGGCTCGCCCCCGCCTCCTCGCAGCCGTTCATCGTCCCGGGTTCGGGCACGACCGCGATGGAGATGGCGGTGCAGAACACCGTCGAGCCCGGCGACACCGTGATCGTCGTCAATACCGGCTACTTCTCCGACCGGCTCGCCGAGATGCTCCGGCGAGCGGGCGCCGCGGTCGTCGAGCTGACGGCGATTCCGGGGGAGGTCCCGAACCCGAGCCGCGCGCAGGGAGCGTTCGAGGACGTCGCGAGGACGGGCCGCCGAGTGAAGGCCCTTCTCGCCACCCACGTCGACACGTCCACCGGCGCGATGTGCGATCCGCGGCCGCTCGCGGCGCTCGCCCGCGAGCGCGGAGCCCTCTCGATCTTCGACGGGGTCTGCGCCACGGCCGCCGAGCGCTTCGAGATGGACGCCTGGGGGGCGGACGTTTATCTCACCGCCTCCCAGAAGGCGATCGGGCTCCCCGCGGGGCTGGCGCTCCTGGTCGCGAGCGACCGCGCGCTCGCCGCGCGCGACGCGAGGAGCGTAGCACCGCCGCTCTCCCTCGACTGGCACGCGTGGCGGCCGATCATGCAGGCCTACGAGGCGCGGAAGCCCGCCTACTTCGCGACCCCCCCGACCAACCTGGTCCTCGCGCTCGCCGCGGGGCTCGCCGAGATCCTTCGCGGGGGGATGGAGGAGCGGTTCGCGCTCCACCAGCGCGGCGCGCGAGCGATGCGAGCGGCCTGGTCCGCGCTCGGCCTGCACCACGTGCCCGCGCGTCCCGACCACCGGTCGGTGACGCTCTCCGCGCTCCGGTTCCCTCCGCGCGTGGACGCGACGCTCGTCTCCCGGATCGCGGAGCGGGGCGTGCTGGTCGCGGGCGGGCTCCACCCGACGATCCGCTCGGAATACTTCCGCGTGGGTCACATGGGATACGCGCTCACGCGTCCCGACTTCCTGATGCGCACCGTCGAGGCGGTGGCGGGAGGGCTCGCGAGCTTCGGCCACGCGGCCGACGCCGAGGGGGCGGTGTCCGCGATGCTCCGGGCGCTTCAGTCGTGACCGTGGACGAGATACGGCCGGGGTTGTGGCGGTGGACGGTCCCGCATCCCGCGTGGAAGCCGGAGTTCGACAGGCCCGACGGCTGGGGGCGGATGGTGGGGTCGGTCTACGCGGAGACCGCCGCCGCGATCGTGCTCGTCGATCCGCTCGTCCCCGCCGCGCCCGAGGACGCCGCGCGCTTCTTTCGCGCCCTGGATCGGGACGTGGCGCGCGCCGGGAAGCCGCTCGCGATCCTGATCGCGAGCGTCGACCACGGCCGCAGCGCGGACGCGATCGCCGCGCGCTACCGCGCGGAGGGACGGGAGGTGCGGGTCGTCGGCGACGACGCGATCCGGAACGACGTGTCGTGCACGATCGACCTCCCGTTCGAGGGCGCCCCCTGGATCGACGACATCCGTGCCGTCCCCGTCGTCGGGACGATGCCCGGCGAGCGGGCGATCGTTCTCGCTCCGTGGCGGGCGGCCGTGTTCGCGGACGCGGTCATCGGAGCGGGGAGCGGGTCCGTGCGCGTGGCGCCGCCGTCCTGGGGCGTCAAGACCCCCGAAGGGCGCGCGCGGTACGAGGCCCATTTCCGGGAGTCGCTCCGGCGCGTCGCGTCGCTCGCGCCCGAGATCCTCCTGCCCTCGCACGGGGAGCCGATCCTGGCCGGCGGAGCCGCGGCGCTCGCTGCCGCCCTCGACGCGCCCCCCTTGGGGGCCTGAGCGCGATCGCCGCCGCTTGCCGCGGTTTGCTACGATGCCCCGCTCGACAGGCATCGCCGCATCCGAGGGCTCCATGGCCATGATCGACCTCACACGCGTCCGCAACATCGGGATCAGCGCGCACATCGATTCCGGGAAGACCACGCTCACGGAGCGGATCCTCTTCTACACGCAGCGCATCCGGGTCATCCACGACGTCAAGGGGAAGGACGGCGTGGGGGCCAAGATGGACTCGATGGACCTCGAGCGCGAGCGGGGCATCACGATCCAGTCCGCCGCGACGCACTGCGAGTGGAACGGGCATCACGTCAACATCATCGACACCCCCGGACACGTGGATTTCACGATCGAGGTCGAGCGCTCGCTCCGCGTGCTCGACGGCGCCGTCCTCGTGCTGTGCGCGGTCGCCGGCGTGCAGTCGCAGTCGATGACCGTGGACCGCCAGATGCGGCGGTACAACGTTCCCCGGCTGGCATTCGTCAACAAGTCCGATCGCTCCGGCGCCAACCCGTACCGGGTCGCGGAGCAGCTCCGGGAGAAGCTGAAGCACAACGCCGTGCTCCTGCAGATCCCGATCGGCCTCGAGGCGGCCTTCGAGGGGGTCGTGGACCTCGTCGAGATGAAGGCGCACTATTTCGACGGCGACAACGGCGAGATCCGCCGCACGGAGGAGATTCCCGAAGCCCTCCGCGCCGAGGCCGAGACGCGCCGCGCCGAGATGCTCGACCACGTGTCGATGTTCTCCGACGCGCTCATGGAGGCGGTCCTGGAGGAGCGGGCGACCCCGGAGCTGATCCGCGCCGCGGTGCGGGCGGGCACGCTCTCGCTCCAGCTGACGCCGGTCTTCATCGGAAGCGCCTACAAGAACAAGGGCGTCCAGCCGCTCCTCGACGCCGTGACCCACTACCTCCCGGACCCGACGCAGGTGAAGAACGTCGCGCTCGATCTCTCCAAGGGGGAAGAGCAGGTCGTGCTCGAGCCGGACCCGGAGCTGCCGCTCGTCGCGCTCGCGTTCAAGCTCGAGGAGGGCCGCTTCGGCCAGCTCACCTACCTCCGTGTCTACCAGGGGAGGGTGAAGAAGGGGGACACGATCGTCAATGCCCGCACGGGCCGCGACGTGCGCGTCGGACGCCTCGTCCGCATGCATGCCGACGAGATGGAGGACATCTCGGAGTCGGCCACCGGGGACATCGTCGCGCTGTTCGGGATCGATTGCGCCTCGGGGGACACCTTCACGTCGGACAAGATCCGCTACGCGATGACCTCGATGCACGTGCCGGCGCCGGTCATCCATCTCACGATCAAGCCGAAGGACAAGAAGGCGCAGGCGAACGTCGCGAAGGCGCTGCAGCGCTTCACCAAGGAAGACCCCACGTTCCACGCGCGCGTCGACGAGGAGTCGGGGGAGACGGTGATCTCGGGGATGGGCGAGCTGCACCTCGACGTCTACGTCGAGCGCATGAAGCGCGAGTACAACGCCGAGGTCGAGACGGGCGCCCCGCAGGTGGCGTACCGCGAGGCGGTCACCCGCAAGGCCGAGTTCAACTACCTCCACAAGAAGCAGACCGGCGGGTCCGGCCAGTACGGCAAGGTGGCCGGGTACGTGGAGCCCTATCCCGACGGGGAGTTCGAGTTCGTCAACGAGGTGTTCGGCGGCGCGATCCCGTCGGAGTTCATCCCCTCGGTGGAGAAGGGCTTCCGATCGATGCTCAAGAAGGGGCGGCTGATCGGGTTCCCCCTGACGAACTTCCGCGTGGTCGTCAACGACGGCGCCGCGCACGCGGTCGACTCCTCGGACAATGCGTTCCAGGCGGCGGCGCGCGGCGCGTTTCGCGAGGTCTACGATCGCGCGAGACCGGCTATCCTCGAGCCGATCATGAAAGTGGCGGTCGAGGGGCCCTCCGAGTTCCAGGGCGCGTTCGTGCGCACGATCATGCAGCGCCGCGGGATCATCGTGGGGACCACCGAGATGGAGGGGTTCGTCCGCGTCGACGCGGACGTCCCGCTGGCCGAGATGTTCGGGTACTCCACCGACCTGAGGTCGTCCTCGCAGGGGAAGGCCGAATACACGATGGAGTTCGCGCGGTACGCGCCGGTACCCGGCGACGTCGCGCAGGAGCTGATCAAGAAGTACGGCACCGGACCCAAGGACGACGAGGAGTAGGAGGAGACCCATGCTGTTGAAGGAACTGACCGAGCGCAGCCCGATGCGGGTCTTCGAGAAGTCGATCCACGGCGGGCTCGGGGCGGGGAACCTCGGCGTCGTCGTCGCGCGCCACGGCGTGGGGAAGACCGCGTTCCTCGTGGACATCGCGCTCGACGATCTGATGCGGGGGCGCAAGGTCCTCCACATCACTATCGGGCGCACGATCGAGCACGTCCGCGAGTACTACGACGAGATCTTCCACGACCTCGCCGAGACGACGCAGCTCGAAGCCGCGGCGGAGATCCGCCGCGAGATCGAGAGCCACCGCCACATCAAGGCCTACCTCAGGGACACCTTCTCGGTCGAGCACCTGAGGGCCCACATTGCGATGCTCCGCGAGGCGATGGGCTTCGTCCCGGTTGCGATCGTGATGGACGGCTTCGATTTCCAGGGGGCGACGGCGGCCGCCCTGCAAGAGCTGCGCGCGATCGCGGAGCACCTGAAGTGCGAGCTGTGGATGTCCGCCCACACCCATCGGACCGACCCCAGGGACGAGCGCGGCATCCCCGAGCCGGTGGCCCACGTCGCGGGAGAGCTCGCCGTCATCGTGCACATGGCGCACGACGGGCGCGCGGTGCAGCTCAAGGTCCTCAAGGACCACGACAATCCGGACGTCTCGCGGCTCGAGCTCGCGCTCGATCCGACGACGATGCTGCTGCACCAGGTCGGCTAGGGCTGCTTCTCGACCGCCAGGAGCTCGATCTCGAAGACGAGCGTCGCGCCCGGGGGGATGTCCGCCCCGGAGCCGCGGTCCTTGTAGGCGATGTCGGACGGGCAGTAGACCTTCGCCTTCCCCCCCGGCTTCATGAACTGCAGCGCCTGCGTCCAGCAGGGGATCAAGTTCTCGTTGAGCTTGAACTCGGCGGGCTTCCCGCTCTTGTAGGAGCTGTCGAACTCCCTCCCGTCGATCAGCGTTCCGCGGTAGTTGACCTTCACCTTGTCGGAGGGGCCGGGACCGGCGCCGGCCCCTTCGGTGATCGTCTCCATCAGCAGACCGTCGGCCTTTCGCTGGCACCCCTCCTTCGCCGCGATCTTCTCGAGGAACTCCTTCCCCTTCTTCTTCTCCTCCGCCGTCAACACCGCCCTCCGCTGCTGGACGAGCGGCTGGATCTTCGGGCCGTACGCGTCGAGCTCGACCCTCGCGGGATGCTTGAGCGTGCCGTCGGAGAGCCCAGCCTTGACGATCTCCAGCTCGGCGGGTGTCAGGTTGAAGGCCGCGAGCTGGTTGCTGATCACCAGGCCGAGCGCGTAGAGCGTCTTGTCGTCGTCGGTCTTCAGCTCGGGGTCGGCGGCGCACGCGACGCCGGCCACCGCGAAGGCGACGAGGGCGGCGGCGACGAGAAAGCGTCTCATGGAGTCTCCTAGTTGATCGCGTAGGGTTCGTGAAGCGAGAAGGGGGCGATCGCGACGTCGAAGTGCTCTCCGTTGGGCGTGACCATCTGGTAGGTCCCCTGCATCACGCCGAACGAGGTGGCGAGGGGGCAGACCGAGGTGTACTCGAACGACTGCCCCGGTCCGAGAACGGGCTGCTGTCCGACGACGCCAGGCCCGCGGACCTCTTCGACCTTGCCGTCCGCGTCCGTGATCACCCAGTGCCGGCTGAGGAGCTGCACCGTCCGGTCGCTCTCGTTCGCGATGACGACCGAGTAGACGAAGAACCACTCGCTGTCCGCCGGGTTCGAGCGCTCGGGCACGAAGCGCGCGCGCACCGAGACCCGGAGGCCGCTGGTGACCGCCTGGGAGGTCGATTCCGCTCCGTCGCCCATGCGTCGTCGATTGTAGCCGGATTCGCGGTGGTTTTCCCGGTGGCCGCGGTCGCGAGCGTGCGGGAGCTCGGTCAGAAGTCGTAGGCCGGGTTCTTCGGGTCGAAGTCGGCGTCGGTCAGCCCCACGTTGATCTTCAGGTCGCGGTGCTCGTAGTGCTCGTAGAGGGCGCCGTCGTGGTCGTACAGGTCGGCCTGGAGCGGCAGATGGGTGGCGTCGTCGATCCACAGCACGAGCCGCCCGGCGTAGAAGTCGGGGACGATCACCGCGTCGCCGGGCTCCGGGTGATCGGCCTGGCGCCAGCCTCGAGCCCGATTGGCGTGCAGGATCACGTACATCGACTGGCCGGTCGCCTTCGCGACGTCCCAGAGGGTCTGCCCCTTCTCGAGCGTCGGCGAGATGCCCGTCGGGGGCATCTTCAGCTCGAGCTTCGTCGCCGGCGCTCCCCACAGCGCCTCGTGTCCGGCGACCGCGATCGTCCCGACCTGCTTCGCGCGCGCCCGGCGTACGTTGCTCGCGAGGAGATCGACGAACGCGACGAGGCTCACCTCCGGGACCGGATGGTGCGTGTGCGCCATCGCCGTGGTGCCGTACGGGTCGAGATTGAGCGTGATGTCCGGGAACGAGCCCTTGTGCGCGCGCAAGCGGTTCTTGTTCCGGCCGGCGACGTACAGGACCTCCTGCCCCACACGCGGTCCGGCGATCTCCTTGAGATAGACCCGCTGCGGTCGCTGCCATCGGACCGTCATCGTCTCCTCGGGCTCCATCTCGCGCCCGCGGAGCTCGCGCTTCACCAGCGTCATCGTGTAGTCGTTCACTCCCGAAGCCGCCGCCGCCATCCCGTCGAGGAGGTCGAGCGCCGCCGGGTCGTACGCGGGAACGACCACCGCGGCGAGCCAAGCCCCGAGCAGCACGCCCCTCATCGCGCCCCTCGCAGCGCGCGGAGGACGTAGGGGAACACGTTCGACGCGACGATCCTCTGGCCGTGCTCGTTCGGGTGGATGCCGTCGTCGAGGTTGAGCTCGACGCGGCCGCCCACGCCTTCGAGGAGGAACGGCACCAGGGGAACCTTCTCGCGGCTCGCGACGCGGCCGTACATCGCCGCGAACTCCGAGGAGTACTCCGGTCCGAAGTTGGTCGGAATCTTCATGCCGAGGAGGAGCACGCGCGCCCCGGCCGCCCTGCCGCGGCGGACGATCGTGAGCAGATTGGCCTCGATCCTCGCTACCGGCTGACCGCGCAAGGCGTCGTTCGCGCCGAGCCCGACGACGAGGAGATCGGGCTTCTGATCGAGGAGCCAATCGAGCCGTCCGAGCGCCCCCGTGGTCGTGTCGCCGCTCACCCCGGCGTTCACCATCCGAACGGGGGTGCCCTGGCTCCGTAGGGAGTCGGCGACGAGGGAGGGGAACGCCCGGTCCGCCGGAAGCCCGTACCCCGCCGTGAGGCTGTCGCCGAGGAAGATCACCAACGGCTCGCGCGCGGCGGCGCCGGTCCGAGCGGCCGCCGTAAGATAGACGAGCGCCATGACCGTTCCCCGCATCCAGATCCGCGGCCTCTCGAAGCGCCTCCCGTCGGGGAACGCCCTGCTCACCGTCATCGATCGCATCGACCTCTCCATCGCCCCCGGCGAGTTCGTCGCCGTTCTGGGACCGTCGGGGAGCGGCAAGTCCACGCTCCTCGCGCTCATGGCCGGGCTCGACCGGCCCTCCGAGGGCGAGATCCTCCTCGACGGGCGACCCATACAGAATCTCTCGGAAGACGATCTGGCGCTGCTGCGGCGCCGCTCGATCGGGTTCGTCTTCCAGTCGTTCCAGCTCCTCGGCAACCTCACCGCGCGAGAGAACGTCCTGCTCCCCCTCGAGCTCGCCGACATCGAGGGCGCCGCCGCGCGCGCGGACGCCCTGCTCGCCGCGGTCGGGCTCTCCGCCCGCGGGCACCACTATCCCTCGCAGCTCTCGGGAGGCGAGCAGCAGCGCGTGGCGTTGGCGCGAGCCTTCGCGCCCGAGCCGGCGATCCTACTGGCGGACGAACCGACCGGCAACCTCGACCAGGCGACCGGCCGCCTCGTCCTCGACACGCTCGAGTCTCTGCGGCGCGACAGCCGGGCCACGCTCGTGCTCGTGACCCACGACCCGGACGTCGCCGGTCTCGCCGACCGGCGGATCCATCTCCGGGACGGCCGGATCGACCGGGAGGAGCGGCGCATCGCCGAGCCGGTCGCGTGAGGCTGTCCTTGGCTTCGCGGCTGGTGGCGCGGGAGGCGCGTGGCGCCTCGGGGAAGATCCTGTTCTTCGTCGCCTGCCTCGCGGTCGGGGTCGCCGCGGTGGTGACCGTCGCCGGGCTGTCCGACGGAGTCGATCGCGGGATCCGCGGAGAGGCGCGACGCCTCCTCGCCGCGGACCTCGCGATCAGGGCGGAGCGCCCGATCCCGAGTGAGGCCGTTCGCGCCGTCGAGGCGCTCCTCGCGGCCCGTCCCGGCTCGCGGCGGGCGAGCGTGCACGAGATGGCGACCATCGTCTCCGCTCCGGGGAGGGACGGAACGCCGGGGCCCTCCGCGCTCGCGCTCCTGAAGGGCGCCGAAGAGGGTTACCCCTTCTACGGGGAGATCCGGACGAAGCCCGAGCAGGCGGCACGCCGCGCGCTCGGCCCGGACGAGGCGCTCGTGGCGCCGGAGCTCGCGAGCAAGCTCCGCATCGGCGAGGGGGACACGCTGCGCATCGGGGGGCGCGACTTCGTCGTCCGTGGGGAGATCCTCTCCGAGCCGGACACGCTCAGGGTGGGCTTCAGCCTGGCGCCTCGCGTGCTGATCTCGTTCGCCGGCCTCGGGCGCACGGAGCTCGAGGCGTTCGGCAGCCGGGTGGATCGGACGATGCTCGTTGCCCTCGCGGGCCGCGTCGATGCGCGGGAGGTCGAGACGGCCGCTCGATCCGTCAGGCGGGCTCTCCCCGAGAGCTCCGGCGTGCGCGTCCAGACCTACGCCGACGCGCAACCGGCGCTTCGGGACGGCCTGCGGCGCGCGGCCCGCTTTCTCGGCCTGGTCGCTCTCGTCTCGCTCATCCTGGGGGGGATCGGCGTCTCCCAGGCGGTGCGGGCCTGGCTCGCGACGCGCGTGGACGCGATCGCGGTCCTGAGGTGTCTCGGCGTGCGCCCCGGCGAGGTGGTCGCGCTCTACACCGCGGAAGCCGCGCTCCTCGGCCTCGCGGGAAGCGTGGCCGGCATCGTCGCCGGGATCGGGATGCTCGCCGTGGCGCCGCGGGTCCTCTCCGGTGTCCTTCCCGACGTTCCCCTCTCCGTCTGGCAACCGCAGGCGATGCTCCGGGGACTGGCGCTGGGCACGGGTATCGCCCTCGCCTTCAGCGGCCCGCCGCTCTCCGCGGTCCGCCTGGTCCCTCCGCTGCGCGTGCTGCGGCGGGAGGCGGAGCCGCTGCGCCCCGGAGGGATCGCGGCGATCCTGATCGCGCTCGTCCTCTTCGCCGGAGTGTGGGGAGCCGCCTCCATCCAGTCGGGCTCGCATCGCATCGCGGCGGCGTTCACCGTCGGCATCTTCGTGGCGGCGGCGCTCCTCGCCGGAGCCGGGCGCCTGCTGATGGCCGGCGCGTCCAGGATCTCCGGGCGCCGCGTCCGCGTGATGCTCCGCTACGGGCTCGCCGCGCTCGTGCGCCCCGGCGCGGGCACGCTGACCGCCGTCACCTCGTTGGGGCTCGGCGTCCTCGTCGTCGTCGCGCTCGCGCTCGTCGAGCGGGGGTTGGTCGCGCGGCTACGCGCCGAGCTTCCCGCACGCTCGCCCAACGTGTTCCTGGTGGACATGCAGACGGCCCAGTGGGCGGACGTGCAGCGGATCCTCGCCGACGCCGGGGCGACCCACGTCACCGGCGTTCCGATCGTCAACGCGAGGCTGGTCTCGATCGACGGCGTGCCGGTCGCCGAGCTCGTGCGCAGGCGCTCCGGCGGAGGTCGTCGCGAGTGGATCCTGACGCGCGAGCAGAACCTCACGTACATGGACGCCCTCCCGTCCGACAACGTCGTCGTCGAGGGGAAGCTCTGGAGCGACCCCGGCCGCGCCGAGATTTCCATCGAGCGCGATTTCGCCCGCGACATGGGGGCCTCCCTCGGCTCCAAGGTCGTGTTCGACGTGCAGGGGGTCCCGCAGGAGCTGATCGTCACCAGCCTCCGCACCGTCGACTGGAAGAGCTTCGGCGTCAATTTCTTCCTCGTGGTGGAGCCCGGCGTCCTCGACCGGGCGCCGCAGATGCGCGTGGCCGCGGCGCGCGTCCCCGCGGGGAGCGAGCAGCCGCTGCAGGATCGTCTCGCGGCCGAGTTCCCGAACGTCACGCTCCTGAAGGTCCGGGAGATCGTCGAGAAGGTGGCCGCCATCCTCGATCGTCTCGGGCTCGCCGTTCGCCTCGTCGGCGGCTTCGCGATCCTCGCCGGGATCGCGATCCTCGCGGGGGCGGTGGGCGCGACCGCGTCCCGCCGGGGGCGGGAGGTCGCGCTGCTCAAGACCCTCGGGGCGACG
This sequence comes from Candidatus Polarisedimenticolaceae bacterium, assembly GCA_035649595.1. Lineage (GTDB taxonomy): Bacteria > Acidobacteriota > Polarisedimenticolia > Polarisedimenticolales > DASRJG01 > DASRJG01. The sequence continues at coordinate 15,313 of DASRJG010000093.1, read as the reverse complement.
CGGGGCGGCGTCGTCGGCGTGTTCTTCGTCGAGTTCGCCCTGACGGGTCTCGTCGCGGGTCTCGTCGGAACGTCGGGCGGCTGTCTGCTCGCATGGGGAGTCCTGACACGGGCCATGGAGCTCGAATGGACCTGGCGACCGCTCGTGCTCGTGGCCGCGCCCCTCGGCACGATCGCGCTGAGCGTGATCGCCGGGATCGCGGCGAGCGCGAGCGCGCTCCGCAAGCGTCCGATCGAGGCGCTCCGAAGCTTCTAGTAACTCTCTTGAGGCGGCAGTGCCCGCGCAGCGTCCATCCACGCCTTGACCGGCGGCGCCTCGAGGACCGTTCCGAGGTAGTCCCGCGCGTGGGGGTAATCCGAGGCCGGGACCCGGAACGCGACGAGCCGGGCGGCCATCGTGGCGAACATGACGTCGGCCGCGCAGAACGCGCCGCACAGGTAGGGCCCTCCCCGGCGGTCGGCCTGCGTCAGAGCGAGCTCCCAGAGCGCGAGGACCTCCTGGGCCTCCGCCATCGCGGCCGCGGGCGCGGCGGGGACGCTCGGCAGGAAGCAGAGGTTGAACGACATCCCCTCTCGCACCTTCATGAAGCCGGAGTGCATCGTTGCCGCCAGCCATCGCGCACGCGCGCGCAACGCACCGTCGGGCGGCCAGAGGGCGGGGTAGGAGGGTGGGGGGAAGGCCTCTTCCAGATACTCGATGATCGCGAGCGAGTCCGGAATCACGAGCCCCCCGTGGTGGAGGACCGGGAGCTTTCCGGTCGGTGATACCTTGCGCCGTTGGGTCCGGTCCTTGTCCTGGACGAGCTGGATCGTTCGTTCCTCGAACGGAACTTCCTTCCAGGTCAAGGCGACCCAGGCTCGCATGGACCAGGACGAGACGTTCTTCTCACCGATGTACAGGATGGGCTGTTCGCTCATGGCAAGAGGCTAGCACTGAAACTGTCGCCCCTCATGCGGCGTACCTTAGGGTTGCCCCGCGCCCGGCCGGGTCCGGGGCGGAGAACGTGATGAAGCGCAAGATCGTCTGGGGCTCCGTCGTGCTGGTCGTGCTGGCCGGGATCGGCGGATTCGCGATGTCGCGACGCGGGCCCAAGCCCAAGCCGGTCCAGATCGGGAAGGTCGAGCGGGCGGACCTCCAGGCCAAGGTGAGCGCGAACGGGAAGATCCAGGCGACCAAGAAGGTCGACATCTCGGCGACCGTGCCGGGGCAAGTCGTCCATCTCGCGGTCCAGGAAGGAGATCAGGTCAAGAAGGGGCAGTTCCTGCTGCAGCTCGATTCCGTCAATTATCGGGCGGGCGCGCAGAGCTCCGAGTTCTCGATGCAGGCGCTCCTCAAGGACCTCGACTCGGCGCGGTTCAACGCCGACCAGGCGAAGGCCGATCTCGAACGGGCGCGGCAGAACAACAGCGCCGGGATCCTTGCGGAGGCCGACCTCCAGCGCGCCAGGACGCTCGCCGCCACGGCGGAGTCCGCGCTGCTGGCCTCGGAGCAGCGGGTGCAGCAGGCGCGGGCCATGCTGGAAGGCGCCAAGGACTCGCTCTCGAAGACGACGATCCGCGCGCCGATGGACGGGATCGTCACCGCCAAGCGCATCGAGGAGGGCGAGGTCGCCGTGATCGGAGTGCAGAACCAGCCGGGCACCGTCCTGCTGACGATCTCCGACATGTCCGTGGTCGAAGCCGAGATGGAGATCGACGAGACCTCGATCCCCGCGGTCTCGCAGGGACAGGATGCGCGCGTCCACATCGACGCGTACCCGAATCAGACCTTCGACGGCGTCGTGACCGAGGTCGGGAACTCGCCGATCGCCTCGGTGACCGGGCAGGCCAACCAGGCGATCAAGTTCAAGGTCAAGGTCCAGCTGAAGACACCGCCGGCGGGGATCAAGCCCGGGCTCTCGGTGCAGGCGGACATCCTGACCGGCTTCCGCGAGCGCGCCCTGACCGTTCCCCTGCAGGCGCTCGTCGTGCGCGACGCCGAGCGGAAGCCGGAGGAGGCCAAGACATCGGGCCCGCCGAAGGAAGAGGAAGGGGTCTTCGCGGTCGAGGCGGGCAAGGCGACGTTCAAGCCGATCAAGACGGGCTTGCTGGGCGAGCTGTCGGTCGAGGTGCTCGAGGGTTTGAAGGAGGGGGAGTCGATCATCACCGGGCCGTTCCGCGATCTCCGCTCCATCAAGCCCGGGGACCTCGTCCGCGAGCAGAAGCCGACCGAGGCGGAGCCTCCTCGAGGTTAGCGTGTCGCTCCGAGAGCTCTTCCGCGCCGCCGTGGAATCGATACGGGCTCACAAGCTCCGGAGCTTCCTCACGCTCCTGGGGATCATCATCGGGGTGACCACGGTCGTCGGCGTCGCCTCGGTGATCTCCGGGCTGAACGCGTTCGTCCAGGAGAAGGTCATCCGGCTCGCGCCCGACGTGTTCGTGGTCACCAAGTTCGGGATCATCCGCAGCCGCGACGAGTTCCTCGACGCCCTCAAGCGCCCGGATTTCACGCCGCGGGATTTCGACAGGCTCGGCGCCGTCCTGACGCGCGTCGTGGCGATCGGAGCCGACGTGACGACGCAGTCGGCGGTCAAGTACCGTGACCGGCGCCTCGGCGGGATTCCGGTGCACGGCTGCACCGCCAACTATGCGGAGCTTCTCGGGAAGGACATCGAGGCCGGCCGGTGGTTCGTCGACAGCGACGACCTCGGCGCGAACACGGTCGCCGTCATCGGCTGGGACGTGAAGGACGAGCTGTTCCGGCGCCAGGACCCGATCGGGCGGGCCTTGTCGGTCGGCGGCGTGCCGTTCCGGATCGTCGGCGTGATCACCCAGCAGGGGAGCGCTCTCGGTCAGACCGAGGACAATCACGTCTACGTCCCGCTCTCGACGTTCCGCAAGGCCTGGGGCACGCGGAACTCGATCGACATGCTCGTCAAGGCGCGCGGCGGCGTGCCGGGCGTGCCCGCCGCGGCGGACGAGGTGCGCTCGGTGATCCGGGCGCTCCGGCACACACCGTTCCGGTCACCGGATCCGTTCGGCTTGATCACGGCGGACCAGCTCCAGGATCTCTGGCGGCAGGTCTCCACGGCCGCGTTCGTCCTGACGATCCTGATCGCGTCGGTGTCTCTCGGCGTGGGCGGGATCGTGATCATGAACATCATGCTCGTCGGCGTCGTCGAGAGGACCCGCGAGATCGGCGTCCGCCTCGCGCTCGGCGCGCGCAAGCGCGATATCCGCCGTCAGTTCCTGCTCGAGGCCGCCCTCCTGTCCACCGCGGGGGGGCTGATCGGCGTCGCGGTCGGCGCGTCCGCCCCGGTGATCGTGCGCCAGGCGCTCAATTTCCCCGCGCAGCTCACGCCGAGCATCGTCACGATGGGGCTCGGCCTGTCCACCCTCGTCGGAATCGCCGCGGGGTATTGGCCGGCCCGGAGCGCGTCGAACCTCCCGGTCGTCGATGCGCTGAGGGACGAGACGTGAGCCGGCGCGGCGGGCTCCGCATCGCGTGGATCGAGAACGTCCGCTTCGCGCTGAGCGCGATGCGCGGGCAGAAGCTGCGGAGCTTCCTCACCCTCCTCGGCGTGATGGCGGGGGTGGCCACCGTCATCATGATGGTCAGCTTCGTCGTCGGGTTCAACAATCAGATCACGGAGGCCTTCACGTCGTTCGGGACCCACCTCGTGCAGTTCCAGAAATACGAGCCCCGGTTCGGGGGTCCCGACGACATTCCGGAGAGCGAGCGCAACCGGCGCGACCTCACGCTCGAGGACGCCTACGCGCTCAAGCGGCTGTCGAAGCTCGTGAAGGCGGTCTCCCCCGAGCGCTACCTGTTCGGGCGCACGCCCACGATCAGGGCCGGGCGGAACACGGCGAACGGATCGCTGATCTGCGGCGTCGCCACCGACTACTGCGAGGCGAACGTCCACTTCGTCGAGGACGGACGCTTCATCTCGGATGCCGATCTCGATCACGCCGCGCGCGTCGCGGTCATCGGCCCCGGCCTGGCCGACGCGCTCTTTCCGATGCGCGACGCGATCGACCAGCAACTGACCATCGACGGCATCGCGTACCGCGTGGTCGGGATCTTCGAGCATCAGGGCGGCGTCTTCGGCAACGACGCCGACAGCTACTGCGCGATCCCGATCACGACGTTCGACCTTCAGTTCCCGGAAGTGAAGAACGGGCACGACGACACGATCCACATCGCGACCGTTCCGAAGCGGCCGGAGGACTTCGAGGCGCTCATCGAGGAAGAGACCGGGATCATGCGCGCGCGCCGCGGGCTGAAGGCGAATCAGGAGAACGATTTCGCGCTGTTCACGAGCGTGGGACGTCTCCGGCAGTTCCAGGCCATCGTCGGCGGCGTGGCCGCGGCGATGCTGGTCATCGCGGGCATCGCGCTCCTCGTCGGGGGCGTCGGCGTGATGAACATCATGCTGGTGAACGTCACCCAGCGGACCCGGGAGATCGGTCTCCGCAAAGCGCTCGGCGCGACGCGACGGGACATCGCCACGCAGTTCCTCGTCGAGGCCGTGACGCTGACGGGTTTCGGCGGGGCCCTCGGCATCGGCTTCGGCCTGGGAGCGGCGTTCGTGGCGCGGGCGGCGTTCAGCTTCCAGGCCGCGGCCCCACTCTGGTCGGTCGTCCTCGGATTCGGCGTCTCCTCCGCGGTCGGCTTGGTGTTCGGGATGTGGCCGGCTCTCAACGCCGCGAGACAGGACCCGATCGAGGCGCTCCGGTACGAGTGAGCGCCTTGATCGATACGCACTGCCACCTGACCCACGCGGCGTTCGCGCGCGACGCGGACGACACGCTCGCTCGGGCTCGGGCCGCGGGTGTCGAGGCGTGCATCACGATCGGAACCGGCGTCGAGGACGCGCGGCGCGCCCGCGAGCTCGCCGTTCTGCATCCTGGCAGGGTCTTCGTCACCGCGGGACTCGACCCGTTCTCGAGCCATGCGGCGGGGGACGCGTTCGACGAGAAGTTCGACGAGCTCGCGGCGCTGCTCCGCGACGGCGCGTACCTCGCGGTCGGCGAGATCGGCCTCGACTATCACTACGATCTCGATCCCCGACCGATCCAGGCGGAGCGGCTCGAGCGTCAGCTCGACCTCGCGGCGCGCGCCGGGCTGCCCGTGGTGATTCACGTCCGCGAGGCGCACGACGACATGGCGGCGATCCTGGCGCGGCATCCCGGAAGCCGCGGCGTGATCCACAGCTTCACCGGCGGGCCGCGCGAGGCGGAGCGCTACCTCGGCCTCGGCTGGCACCTCGGCTTCGGAGGCGTGCTGACCTTCAAGAAGGCCGAGGCCGTGCGGGAGGCGGCGCGCCGCGCGCCGCGCGAGCGGCTCCTCGTCGAGACGGACAGCCCGTTTCTGGCGCCGGCGCCGCATCGCGGCCGCCGATGCGAGCCTGCGTACGTCGCGCACACGGTCGAGGTCCTCGCCCGGTTGCGGGACGAGAGCGCGGACGAGACGGCCGCCATCACGGCCGCCAACGCCCGCGCGCTGTTCCGGATCGTCCCGGCCGGCTAAGGGCAGGTCGCCGCGTTGAAGGTTCCCGGGTGGCCCTTCTGAGTCTCCTCGGCCGCGGCGTTGATCGCGGTCACGACGTAGGCGAACAGTTGCCCGGCGGAGGGGTTGACGGGATCCCCCCCCGAGGGCCAGATCGGATTGGCGGTCTTCAGCACGCAGGTGAAGCTGCCGTTCGGCGTGCCCCGGTAGACCCGGTAGAACGTGATCGGGATCTCCGTCGATCGGAACAGGTTCTCCCAGCTCCAGTCCCCCGTCTTCTCCAGGCGCAGGACGGCCGCGCCGACGCCGGACACCTCGAGATCGGGAAGCGGCGGCACGATCTTGAGGATCTGCTGGGTCCCCGCGTTGTCGGTGATGAAGATCTCCCCCTGTGCATCCACGCCGAAGCTGGTGAGACCGTTCCGGAGCGCGAGCGTCGGATCGATCCCCGTGGTCCAGTCGGCGGGCGAGGTCGGCACGCCTCCGGAGATGACGAAGGACTTCACCCATCCCGCGCAGTAGTCCCCGTAGAAATAGGTTCCCGCGAAGTTGGTCATCCGGCAGCCGCGGTACACGTAGCCGCCGGTGATCGAGCAGGCGAAGGGCGTTCCGCCGTGGCCGTACTCGAGCACGGGGTCCGTCAGGCTCGGATCATTGCACGCGGGGGACCCGGAGCACGATTGCGCGGGAGGATTGCAGTTGCTCTGCTGCGCGGTGTTGAAGCAGTGGTTCGCCTCCATCTGCCGCCAGCCGAAGTTCTTCCCGCCGGTGGATGCCGCGGGGAGCCAGTTGACTTCCTCCCAGCAGTTCTGCCCGACGTCCGCCACGTAGAGATCGCCCGTGCCTGCATCGAAGGAGGCACGCCATGGATTCCTCACGCCGTACGACCAGATCTCGTCGCAATTCCCCCCCGACCCGTCGCGGAAGGCGTTGGTGCTCGGGACCTTGTAGTCGGCCCCGGGCGCGACGGAGCAGTCCGGGTTGACCGCGGCAGGATCGATGTTCCTGACGTCGATCCGGAGGATCTTCCCGAGCACGGTGGCCAGATTCTGGCCGTTGCCGCAGGTCCCGTGACCATCCCCGCCCCCTCCGCCGTCCCCCGTGTAGATGTGGAGGAACCCGTCGGGTCCGAACATGAGGAGCCCGCCGTTGTGGTTGCTCTCCGGCTGCCCGTACCGCATCAGCCTGAACTCGCTCGCGGCGTCCGCCACGTCCGGATTCGCCGAGACGTTGTAGCGCGCCACGACCGAGAACCAGGGTCCGGCCAGCGGGCCTTCCGTGTAGTTGACGTAGAACCGGCCGTTCGTCGCGTAGTCGGGATCGAACGCGAGACCGAGCAGTCCCATCTCGTTGAGGGACGTGTTCGCCTGGACGATCCCGCTGAGGTTCAGGAACAGCGACGTCACGTTCGCGAGATCTCCTCGCTTGTGGATGCGGATGAACCCGCTCTGCTCGACGATGAAGATTCTGTTGGTGTCTCCCGGCGGAGAGGTAACGTAGAGGGGACGCCCCGTCAGTCCTGCGACGACGACGGCCGACCGGAGGGCCGTGTTGGTCGTCTTCGAGACACCGTCGCAGACGGCGGCGGAGACAGGGGCCGAGATGCCGATGAGGACGAGGCAGGCGAGGCCGATCGATGAGAGCTGACGCGTCATGAACTCCTCCTTTGTGCCACCTGGAAGCCTACTGCGCCCCGGCACCCTCGACCACCGATGACGGGGACACATTCACAGCGTGGGACGCTTCCGGAGGCGGTCGTCCGCCGCATCGGTCGCGTCGCGGCCGATGGGGACTGGAAGGCCTTGACCCCGCTGCCGCTCGTCCGTGCCGTGGACGGAGGCAGGGTCGATCAAGCGACCGCGGTCCGCGTCGCCCACGACGGCGGGAGGCTGCTCGTCCGCTTCGATTGCGTCGACCGCGACATCTGGGCGACCCAAACGGGGCACGACGACGCGCTCTGGGAAGAGGAGGTCGTCGAGCTGTTCCTCGCCCCCGGGGCGGACGACCCCGCGGAGTACTTCGAGATCCAGGCCAACCCCCTCGGCACCGTGTTCGACGCCCGCGTCGCCAACCCGGACGGGGCCCGGAGCTCGATGCGGGTGGACAAGTCGTGGCACGCGCGAGGGATCGACGTCCGGATCGACCGTTCGTCACCGGGGATCTGGCGCGCCTCGATCGCGATCCCCTGGGAGGCGCTGACGCGCGGCGATCCGCCGCCGGTTTGGCGGGGGAACTTCTTCCGGATCGAGCGGCCTCGGGACGGCGCGGTCGAGCATTCCTGCTGGTCCCCGACACTGGCGGATCCCGCGGATTTCCACAAGCCGCGGGCGTTCGGCCGCCTGCTGGTCCAGACCGGTTCCACGGGGGATCGCTAAGATGGTTCCGGAGGTATACGGATGAACGAGAGGGTGACGCTCGAGTCCCTGGTCGAGCGCGATCGCGATCACGAGTGCGAAGGCTTCGGCGCCGCGAAGGTCTGCGTGAGGGTGGTCGGGGTAGCGGATCTCCCGACACGATTCGGGGACTTCCGCATCGTCGCGTTCTGGAACAACCGTGACGCGAAGGAGCACGTTGCCATCGTCCGAGGCGATGTCGTCGGTCGTGACGACGTTCCCACGCGTCTTCACTCGGAATGCCTCACCGGCGATGCTCTCGGGTCGCTCCGGTGCGATTGCCGCGACCAGCTCGAGGTGGCCCTACGGTCGATCGGCGCGATGACTCGGGGCTGCCTGCTCTATCTCCGTCAGGAGGGGCGGGGAATCGGGCTGATCAACAAGGTCCGGGCCTACGCGCTCCAGGACGAGGGGCTCGACACGGTGGAAGCGAATCTCGCGCTCGGCTTCCGCGACGACGAGCGCGACTACGCGATCGCGGCCCACATGCTCAAGAGCCTGTCCCTGGGGTCGGTCCGCCTGCTGACGAACAATCCGTCCAAGATCCGGCAGTTGGAGCAGTACGGGCTGCGCATCACCGGCCGGATCCCGCACGTGATCCCTCCCACGACGCACAACCGCTTCTATCTCGAGACGAAGGCGAGCCGCTCGGGCCACTGGATCGATTTCGCCGGAAAGCCCCATCTCCCGGAGCAGAGCGACAGCGTGCTCGTCGAAGGGATGCCCTGGGATCAAGACGTTTCTTGACACTCGAGCGGGAAGTCGGCATATTGACGGCTGTTTAGTTTCAATAGTTGAAATTGTTAAGGGCACCTTCGATGCGGGAAAAACCGGTCTTCACGACCTTCGAAGCCGCGAAGCTCTGTCACGTTTCCCCGCTTTCGATCATCAACTGGGTGAACGCCGGCAAACTGCCCGCGTTCCGAACGCCAGGCGGACACCGTCGGATCCGCCGCGACGACCTCGCGCGCTTCATGCGCGAGAACGGGATCCCGCTCCCCGATGACCTGAGGGACGGCTCCGGACGTCCGCGCGTGCTGGTCGTGGACGACGAGTCATCGATCCGGGACGTCATCGCCGAGTGCCTGGTCAACCGTCCATCACCGTACGAAGTGATGACGGCCGCGGATGGCTTCGAGGCCGGGCGACTCGTCGCCACGTTCCGCCCGGACGTCGTCCTCCTCGATCTGCGCATGCCGGGGGTGGACGGCTTCCAGGTCTGCCGGACGATCAAGGGGGATTCCGAGACCGCGTCGACGGTCGTGATCGCGATGACCGGCTACCACACGCCGGAGACCGAGGCGAGGATCGTCGGCAGCGGCGCCGTCCGCTGCCTCGCCAAGCCGATCGAGCCGTCCGCCGTTGCCGCGGTGATCGACGCGGTCCTCGAGCAGGCTGTCGCGTCGAAGAGACGTCGCAAGCCCGCGCGCGGCTGACCCGGGTCAGCGCAGGTAGCTCTCGAACTCCTCGTGATGGACCGCGCGTCGCGCGGCTTCCTCCCGAGCGACCGAGCCGGACTTGACGAGGCGGGCGAGCGACTCGTCGAGGGTGGCGGTTCCCGCGCCGCGCGCGAGCGCCATCTGGGCGTGGATCTGATGGTTGAGGCCGCGGCGAATCAGGTTGCGCATGGCGTCCGTGACGACCATCACCTCCACGGCGGGCAGTCGTCCCCTTCCTTCGCGGCGCGGCACGAGCGTCTGGATCACGATGCCGGCGAGCGACAGAGCGAGCTGCGCCCGTGTCTGGGCTTGGCGGTCCTCGGGAAACACGTCCACGATCCTGTCCAGCGTCTGCGCGACCGTTCCGGTGTGGAGCGTCGAGAAGACGAGATGTCCGGTCTCCGCCGCGGTCAGGGTCATCGCCATGGTCTCGATGTCCCGCATCTCTCCGACCAGGAGCACGTCCGGGTCTTGCCGCAGGGCGGCGCGAAGCGCCTCCTCGAACGACCGCACGTCACGCCCGACCTCCATCTGCTCCACGATGCTCGTCCCGTGAGCGTGCCGGTACTCGATCGGGTCCTCCGCCGTCACGATGTGGACGTTGCGCGTGCGATTGATCGTGTCGATCAGCGCCGCGAGCGTGGTGCTCTTCCCGCAACCGGCCGGACCGGCGATCAGGACGAGCCCGCGCTCGAGGGCGGCGAACCGCGCGAGCGCGGCCGGCAGGTTGAGCTCCTCCAAGGTGGGGATGCGCGAAGGGAACACGCGCACGGCCGCGGCGACCGATCCGCGCTGGAAGTGGGCGTTGCAACGGAAGCGTCCCAGGCCGGGCCGGTCGAAGCAGAAGTCGACCGCACGGTCCGCGTCGAGACGCCTCTGCAGGGACTCGTCGAGCATCTCGACGACGAGCGCGCGGACCGCCCTGGCGTCGAGGACCTGCGGATCGATCGCGATCAAGCGGCCGTCGACTCGGGCCGTGGGGGGCACGCCCGCGACCAACAGCAGATCCGAGCCCGCCGACTCGATCACGCGCCCCAGCAGACGGTCGAGCTGCAGGCGCCCAGCCGGATCCCGCTCGATCGCGGGGAGCGAAACGCCGCCTCCGAGGGCGTTCAATTCCTTCACCAGGCGCGAGAGCTCCTGGTCGAACGTCGCCATGCGAAGGAATCTACCCTGTTTTCGTTGCCGGAGGGGGCCGGAAAGTCCGCGACCCGGGACGGGACCTAGGGGACCGGCGTGCAGTCGAACGTCTCCGAGGTGCCGATGCGGCCGAGCTTCAGCTGGGTGGGATCGATCGTGCAACCGGCGAACGCGCTGTCGCAGGAGAGGACGCCGGGACGCCCGAAATCGAGGCGGAACGCGGCGACCAGGGACGACTTGGCCTGGAAGGTCACGTCGCAGGTCACGGTGAGGGATCCGTTGGGCAAGACGACCGGGGCGTTCCGCTCGCACGCATCGCCGACCCCGTCCTTGTTGGCATCCGGCGGGTTGACCTCGCCCGGTTGCAGCGGATTCGGGTACCAGAAACAGTTGTCCACGACGTCCGCGATGCCGTCGAGGTCCTGATCGGCGATGGTGGGGTTGCCCGAAGTGTCGTCGAACGAGCAGGCGTCCCCCACGTCCACCGCCTCCTGCGAAGGATTGACGTTCTCCTGGCCGGGGTTTGGAACGATCGGGCAATTGTCCGCGCCGTTGGGTACGCCGTCGCCGTCGGGATCCGCGCCGGTCGTGAGGTCGGGACGCGCGGCGGCACGAAGCTCGAGCCGGGAGATGGTCACGGTCACGGTCGCCGTTCGCGTCGTGCCCGGCGTCAGCGTCAGACCGGAGGTCCGGCAGGCGGCGCCGAACGAGACCGGAGCCGCGACGTTCAGCTGATACACGCAGGGGCCCGACCGGAGAAAGGAGTAGGTGCCGTCGAAACCGGTGAGATCGGAGACGGACGCCTCCTCGATCCGCCAATTCACGACTTGCGGCGCCGGCAGCGGAGCCTGCTGCCCGGCGAGGGCGGTGTCGGTGATGTCGAGATTGATCGAGGACTGCGGGGGGAACGGATCCTCGACGGTCTGGCAGCCGATCGTCAGGAGGAGGATCGCGAGAACCGCAGGCGCGCGCAGCGTCCGAGGCAACGAGCCCTCGTCAATGCAACGAGATGCTGGCCAGCAAGGCATCCGAGAAGGCCGGCGCGTCGAACGCCGTGAGACACGCTTGGCCACCGCCGCAGTCGTCCTGGCAGGTGAACGCCGACTCGAATCCGGAGACCAGCGCGGGGACGTCGACCGTGAGGGAGAGGGTCGCCTGGCCCGGTGGTAGCGTGAACGTCAGGCTCGGCTCGTCCGCATAGTCGAACGTCGACGGGACTTGCGGTCCGGCCGGTCCGCTGGGCAGCGCGGCGATCTTCTCGATGCACGACGACGGAGTCGCGGGAAGGTTCTGGTCGATCAGCTGCGGCGGAGTGAACTGGATCAGTTTCACCACGTAGGTCCCCGGCGGCAGCCCGATGTTCGAGATCGTCGCGGTCTGGGTCGCGGCGAGGTTCAGGGTGAACGGCGAGAAGCGGAACAGCAGCTGGTCGGTGCCGTACACCGCTGCGAGAGCGGGGTCCTCGGGGAGGACCTGGATCTTGAAGAGGTCGAGCCGCGCGGTCTCGTAGCGGCCCGCGCCGGCGGGGCTCGGCACGTAGCGGAACGCCACGTTCGACGTGCTCGACTCGAGCACGTCGTTGGAGCAGCCCGCGAGCCCGCCGATCGCCGCCGCCAAGATACCGACCAACGCCGCCCGCAAGATCGTCCGCATGAGCCTCGCCTCTCCTCGATGAGCGACCGTAAATCGACCGGCGAGAGTACGACTCCCGCACGGCGAACGGCGAACTATAGATGAGTTCCCGCGGCAAGACAACCGCGGCGGGAGGAGCCGGCGAGCGCTCCTCCCGCGCGGATCGAGCTTCAGGGGCAGGGCGTTCCGGGCACCCGCGGCTGGCCGCCCGACGCCGAGCCGTACGTGCCGCCTCCGCACACGTTCTGCCCTCGGACGATGTAGTAGTAGCCTTGACCGGCCGCCGGATTGACACGCGTGTCGTCCCACGTCGTGCCGCCGACGTCGTTCTGTAGGCAGGCGGCGTCCGTCGAGGAGCCGTTCGAGCGGAGCAGCGCCACGGAGCCGCCGCAGACGTCGTACGTGGACGTGGACACTCCCTGGGACGTCCAGGACAGGGTGGTGAGCGCGCCCTTGGTCAGCGACACGCCGGCGACCTCGCCCGGCGAGACCGAGACGTTCGCGTTCAATGGAGCGCAGTCCGCGCCGTCCGCGACGCCGTCGTTGTCGTCGTCGGGATCGCACACGTCGCCCAGCGTGTCGAGGTCGAAGTTCGCCTGATTCGTATTGGCATCCGCCGGGCAGTTGTCGCACACGTTGCCGACGGTGTCCGCGTCGCCGTCGAGCTGGTTGGCGTTCGCGATCGCGGGGCAGTTGTCGCACGCGTCGCCGAAGCCGTCCACGTCGCCGTCGAGCTGGTTCTGGTTCGTGACGCCCGGGCAGTTGTCGCAGGCGTCGCCGACGGTGTCGCCGTCGCCGTTCGCCTGGTTGAGGTTCGACACGAGCGGGCAGTTGTCGGCCCCGTCGAGGATGGTGTCGTTGTCGTCGTCGGGATCGCACGCGTCTCCCAACGCGTCCCCGTCGGCATTCTGCTGGCCGGGGTTCGAGACCGACAGACAGTTGTCGCAGGAGTCGCCGGCGCCGTCGACGTCCGTGTCGGCCTGCCCCGCGTTCGATACGAGCGGACAGTTGTCGCACGGGCTGCCGAAGCCGTCCGCGTCGACGTCGGCCTGGTCGACGTTCGCCAAGCTGGGGCAGTTATCGCAGGCATCTCCCTGCGAGTCTCCGTCGACGTCGCCCTGCGTCGCATTGGTCGCGAGCGGGCAGTTGTCCCCGATGTCGCGAGGAGTGTCGGCGTCGCTGTTCAGGTTGGCGGTCGAGCAGGTCGGCAACGGCGTGTGGTGCTGGCCCTGCGGGTAGTTCGTCACGGCCGCGGATTCGCCGCAGGTATTGCGGCTCCCCACGATGTAGTAGAAGCCGTTGCCGGGAGTCGGGACCGCGCCGTCGTTCACCGTCCAGGCCGCGTTCTCCGTGTCGAAGCAGGTCTCGTTGTACGCGAAGGGGAGCCCGCCGCCCAGGGTGCCGCGGTAGACGTTGTAGGTCGGCCCCTGAAACGCGTGCAGCCACTTGAGCACGGCGGTGGTGGGGCCGGACTTGTTCAAGCGTAGGGTGCTCGCCACGCGATCGGGGAGCTGCGAGATGCCCTTCGTGAGCGGCGCGCAATCGGACACGTCCAGTACGCCGTCGTTGTCGTCGTCGGTGTCGAGGGCGTCGATCGTCCCGTCCTGGTCGAAATCCGGCTGGAACTCGAAGGCGCCCATGTCCACCGTCGCGGTGCCGTTGTAGTCCTTGTCCTGGATGCGCGGGAGCCCGTCGAAATCGGTGGTGAAGTTCACGACGGAGTTGTCGCCGGCTTCAATCACGGGGCTGGTCTGGAGCAGGTGGTAGTCGGGCGGCGTCCCGGTGCGATTCACGTACTGCGGATCGACGGAGACGTTCCCGTTGACGCCGATGTAGTCCGCGTCGACCTTCGCCCCACCCACGTTGGTCGGCGTGTTGCTGTTGATGTCGTTGAAGCGCACGGTGGGATTCGCCCCCGTAAAGACGTAGATCCCGCCTCCGAGCCCCACCCCGGTCGCTTGGCTGAACGTGATCAGGTTGTTGACGAGCTCGAGGTCTTGGCCCGCGTTGACCGGGACATGAATATAGACGCCTCCGCCGTGTCCTCCGGGAGCCGTGTTGTTGTTCAACGTATTGTTGTAGGCCTTGATCCGCGTGGTCGCCGTCGCCAGTCCACCACCCTCGAAGCCGCTGTTGGCGTCGATGATGTTGTTGGTGATCGTGCCGCGCGACGCCTCGACGGGTACGCCGTACTCGCCGGCGCCGATGCCGCCGCCGTAGTCCCGTGCCGTGTTGCCCGTGATCAGATTGCCGTTGATCTTCGTCTCCTGGGTCACCACGCGGCTGTACATCGCGATCCCGCCGCCAGCGCCGAACTCGTCCTGCATCCCGGCGCCGGCGAGGTTGTTCTTGATCGTGTTCTTCTCGATGATCGGCGCCGAGTTGTACCCGACGTAGATCCCTCCACCGTCGCCTTCGGAGGGGTTCGGGTTCGTCCCCTGCGGAGGATCCGCCGCGTTCCCCTGGATGAGGTTGCTCGTGATGACGGGTCGAGGTGGGTTGGCGACGTCGACGCCGTTGATGTAGATGCCACCGCCGTAAAAAGTCTTGAAGTTCGAGCTGATCAGGCTGTTCCCGACGATCTCGTTGCGCGTGATCGTCGGCGAGGATCCGAAGACCAGGATTCCCGCGCCGATCTTCGCGGAAAAGCTCGGTTGGTCCGTCCCGCCGCCGCCTTGGATATGAAACCCCTCGATGCTGCTGGTCGTCCCCGCGGCCGACGGGAAATAGACCGCGGAGCAGTTGGTGGTCGCCTGGAACGTGCAGAAGTCGCTGACGACGCACGGCCGGCCGGTTGCGTCGATCGTCGTGGACGCGGGTCCGTCGGTCGAGATCAAGTTGACGTTGGCCGGGAACCGAATTGCCTCGTGATAGGTCCCGGGCATGACGTTGATCGTCCCGCCGGTCAGCTTGATGGCGCAGATCGCGGTTTGGATCTTGCAGTATGGATCGACTTGCGTCCCCGTTCCGGTGCCGCCGCAATCGTCGACCCAGACGGTTGCCTGCGCGTGAGCGGGCGGAGAGCCGAGAGCCGCAATGATGGAAACTACGATGTACGCAGGGGCAACCCAGGCAAGTTGGGCCCGCATCCGCCTCCCCCCGGGAGCTACCCTCCCCAAGGTCCCAAAAGACAAGAAACCCCCGCCGACCCGGGTCCATATACGCTGATTCGTGGCCGCGGACAAGGCATCCGCAGGGTGGCGGAAGAGGTTCTACCGG
>DASRJG010000092.1:0-5288 GCA_035649595.1 Candidatus Polarisedimenticolaceae bacterium | reverse complement strand
CCGACCGTGGCCCCGAAGACCTTCGCGACTCCCGAGGCCGCGGTGGACGCGCTGCTCGCGGCCGCCGAGAAGTGGGACGTCCCCGCGCTGAAGGAGATCCTTGGCTCGGACGGCGTGGACCTCGTGGTCACGGAGGATCCGGTTCAGGACAAGAACCAGAGCGCGGCATTCGCCGCGAAGGCACGAGAGAAGAAGCGGGTCAGCCGGTCGAAGAGCGATCCCGCGAAAGCGACGCTCATCATCGGAAGCGAAGACTGGCCGATGCCGGTCCCCATCGTCCAGAAAGGCGGCCGCTGGTCGTTCGACACCAAGGCCGGACGGCAGGAGGTCCTCTACCGGCGCATCGGCCGGAACGAGCTGGACGCGATCGAGATCTGCCGTGGATACGTCGAGGCCCAGCACGAGCGATCGCGCGGGGGGCGGCAGCCGCGGCGGATCGCCGAGCGCGAGCAATCGGGCCGGCAGCAGCAGTCGCGGTGGATCCGACAGCATCGGCAGCCGCGACATGTCCTCGCGCGGCGGCAGCTCCCGGTCCGGAGGCTTCGGCGGCGGCTCCGGGGGATTCAGCGGGTCGAGCGCTCGGTCGTCCAGCTCGCGCGGCGCGTCGAGCTTCGGCTCCCGGGGCGGCGGCGGCGGACGGAGGAGGTAGCGCCATGATCGCGACGTTCGCCCTGACGACGATTCTCGCCGCGACTCCCGCGACAACGCCCGCGCCGACCGTGGCCCCGAAGACCTTCGCGACTCCCGAGGCCGCGGTGGACGCGCTGCTCGCGGCCGCCGAGAAGTGGGACGTCCCCGCGCTGAAGGAGATCCTTGGCTCGGACGGCGTGGACCTCGTGGTCACGGAGGACCCGGTTCAGGACAAGAACCAGAGCGCGGCGTTCGCCACGAAGGCTCGCGAGAAGAAGCGGGTCAGCCGATCGAAGAGCGATCCCGCGAAGGCGACGCTCATCATCGGAAGCGAAGACTGGCCAATGCCGGTCCCGATCGTCCAGAAGGGCGGCCGCTGGTCGTTCGACACGAAGGCAGGGCGCCAGGAGGTCCTCTACCGGCGCATCGGCCGGAACGAGCTGGACGCGATCGAGATCTGCCGGGGGTACGTCGAGGCCCAGCACGAGTACGCCTCCGAGAAGCACGACGGGGCCAAGATCAACCAGTACGCGCAGAGGATCATCAGCACGAAGGGGAAGCAGGACGGCCTGGCGTGGCAGGCGTCCGATGGGTCCTGGCACGGGCCGGTCGGCGAAGCGGTCGCCCGAGCCATCGCCGAGGGGTACGAGACCACCAGCCCGCCGTACCATGGCTACTACTTCAAGGTTCTCAAGGCCCAGGGGGCGTCGGCGCCCCTCGGCGCCATGGACTACGTCGTCAAGGGGGCGATGCTCGGCGGCTTCGCGCTGGCGGCGACGCCGGCGGAGTACGAGATCACGGGGATCAAGTCGTTCATCGTCGGCTACGACGGCGTCGTCTACGAGAAGGACCTCGGACCGGACAGCGTCCAGAAGTTCCGCTCGATGACGCTCTACGATCCCGACAAGAGCTGGAGCAAGGTCAAGTAGAACGCACGGTCTCGTCCGCGCCGATCCACCCCGAGATCAGCGTGTGGCCGATCGAGAAGACGACGGCGCCGACGAAGAGCCCGATCAGTCCGTGGAGCACGAGGCCGCCGATCGCGCCGATCAGGATGACGGCGACCGGGATGTCCGTGCCGCGCCCCATCAGCAGCGGCTTCAACACCGCGTCGCTGAACGAGACGGCGATGCTCCACACCGCGAACAGGACGGTCGTCAGCGTGCTGTCGCTCTTCGCCATGACGTAGAGGATCGCCGGTCCGAGGATCAGGATCGGCGGGAGCTGCGCGACGGCGAGGATCATCACAAGGAGCGCCCAGAGCCCGGCCCCCGGCACCCCCGCCGCGACGAGGCCGATCGCCGCGAGCACCGACTGGATCGCGGCGACTCCCAGCACGCCCTTGGCGACGCTCGTGATCGCCCCGCGCGCGAGCGGGATCAGGCTCGCGCCGCGCTCGCCGCCGACCCGTCGGCTCAAGGCGGTGACCGTGGCGAGGGCGGACTCGCGACGGACCCAGAACACCCCGGCGATCGCGAAGCCGATCGCGGCGAGGAGCCCGGCGAACACCCCTTGCTTGGCCGTCGCGACGAGCCACAGTCCGACCTTCTTCAGGGCCGGCTGCAGCTTGTCCGCGACCGCGTCGAGGTTCGTGGAGGCGAGCGTCCACGCGTCGTAGACCGGCTTCCCGATCAGCGGCCACTCCGCGACACTCGCCGGGGCCGGCGGGATCTTGATCGTCCCCTCCTGGACACGGGCCGAGACCATGCGAACGCCGTCGATCAGCGAATCGGAGAGCAGGAGGGTGGGGACGAGCAGGGCCGCGAGACAGGCCAGGACCAGGAGGGTGGCCGCGACCTTCCTCCGTCCGCCGAGGACCCGCTCCAGCTTCAGGTAGATCGGGTACAGCGCCACGGCCAGGACGATCCCCAGCACCGTCGGCATGAGGAAGGGACGGAAGATCGCGAAGCACCAGTACACGAGCAGAGCGATCACCACGAGCCTCACGGTCAAATCGATCGGCGCCGTCTCGCGCATGGCCGGACCTCCTATTGCATCAGCACGACGATCACCGGCCCCCAGGCCGTCAGCAGGATGTTGCCGACAGCATACGGGACCGTGTACCCGAGCACCGGGAGCTTGCTCCCGGCCTCGTCCTGGATCGCGCGAAGCGCGGCGGTGACCGTCCCCGCCCCCGAGCAGGCGCCGAAGAGAATCACCGGGTTCATCTTCAGGACGTGGCGGCCGAACAGCAGGGCCGCGATGTGCGGCGTGACCGCGACGAGGAAGCCGACGACGAGCAGGCTCGGGCCGGTGCCCTTCAGCCCCGAGACGAAGCTGGGCCCGGCGTTGAGACCGACCACCGCGATGAACACCGCCAGGCCGACCGTGTCGAAGACCCACAGCGCCGGCTCCGGGATCCGGCCGAAGGTCGGCCTCACCGAGCGCAGCCAGCCGAAGACCAGCCCCGCGATGAGCGCGCCACCGCTCGCGGTGAGGCTCAACGGGATCGTGCCGACCATGACCGTCAGCGCGCCGACGAGCCCCCCGAGGACGATGCCCAGACCGACGAACACCATGTCCGTCTCGCTCGAGGGGACCTCGACGTAGCCGAGCGCCGCCCCCGCCCGCTCCACGTCGGCCTGCCGTCCGGTGATGCGGAGCGTGTCGCCGCGATTGACGACCGTCGCGGCGGTGAACGGGATCTCCTCGCCGCCGCGCACGAGCCGCAGGAGCACGAGGCCGCGGCCGTACTCGCTCGCGAGGTCGGGGAGGGCGCGGTCCGCGACCGCGCGGTTGGTGAGGACCACGTCCCGCACGACGATCGGGAAGTCGAGCAGCTCGCGGTCCTCCACCTCGGTCCCGATCGGGGGGGTCGCGCCCAGCAGGACGCTGCGGCGCGCGGCGACCGCCACGACGTCCCCCGCCCGGAGAACGGCGTCGGGAGCCGCCGTGAGAAGCTCCCGCGCGCGGCGGATCCGGTCCACCATGACTCGCGCGGGAGCGAACGACCGCTCCAGCTCGGCCACCGTGCGGCCGTCGTGCGGACCGGCCTCCAGGCGGAACGCCCTCAAGTCCCATTCGCGATACGCCGACTGCGTTCCCGCCTCCGATCTCGGGTGCTCCGCCATCGTCGCCGCCAGCTTCGCGCTCTCCGCCTTCAGATCGATCTTCATGATCCGAGGCGCCAGGCTGGAGAGGAACCAGACGACGAACCCGGTCCCGACCAGGTAGCTGACCGCATACGCCACGGGGATGTTGTCCAGCAGCCGGCGCTTCTCCTCTTCGGGCAGGTCGAGACGCGAGATCGTGTCCCCCGCCGTCCCGATCACGGTGGATTCCGTGAAGGCGCCTGCCATCAGCCCCGCGGCCGTTCCGCTGTCGTAGCGGAGGAGCTTCGACGCGACGATGGTCGTCACCAGGCTCGTCACGCAGAGCACGACCGTCAGGGCGACCTGGGGGAAGGCGTTCTTCCGGAGCCCGCGGAAGAACTGCGGCCCGACCTTGTACCCCGTCGCGAACAGGAACAGCGCGAAGAAGACCGTCTTGACCAGGGGGGCGACGGGGACGTCGAGCTGCCCGATCAGGACGCCGGCGAGGAGGGTGCCGACGACGTTCCCCAAGCTGAACGACCCGATCCTGATCTTCCCGATGACGAACCCGACCGCCAGCGTGAGGAAGATCGCCAGCTCGGGGTTGTGGCGGAGGGCGGAGGCGATGCTGCCCATGAATCGGGGGCCATCCTATATG
Source organism: Candidatus Polarisedimenticolaceae bacterium (assembly GCA_035649595.1). Taxonomy (GTDB): domain Bacteria; phylum Acidobacteriota; class Polarisedimenticolia; order Polarisedimenticolales; family DASRJG01; genus DASRJG01. The sequence continues at coordinate 968 of DASRJG010000092.1, read as the reverse complement.
ATCGCGCCCCCAAGGGGACGAGATGAACGTCACCTCGACCGTCCTGGCCGCCCTCGCCCTCCCGCTGGCCCTCCTCGCGGTCGCGCCTCCCGCGCTCGTGCCGGCGACGCCGGAGGCGCCCGCATCGGAGGCTCCCGCGCCTGCCGCCCCCGCGCCCCCGACGCCGGTCGCGTTGCCGACGCTCGCCCGCTCTCTCGAGAGCGCCCTCGCGCGCGTGGCGCTCATGGAACCGCTGGTCGAGCCCTCCGCCGCAACCGTGAGGATCCACGGCGCCCTCCCGGAGGCGACCGCGCGCATGACCGAGATGGAGATGCGCCTGAGGAGCCTCGACCCGGACGACGTCGCGTTCCGGGAGCTGGACGTGATGCGAGTCGCCTGGCTCGAGCTCGATTCGAGGCTCGCCGACTGGGAGTCCTCGCTCGAATCCGACGCCAAGGCCCTGGACGACGCCCACCGCGAGCTGCTGGCGATCGAGGAGACCTGGCGCGCGACGCAGTCCGCGGAGCGCACCTTCCCGCTTCCGCCGGTCCTCCTCGACAAGATCGACACGCTCCTCACGAGGACGGCCAAGCTGCAGGAGACGCTGGGCGCCCGGGTGACCTCGCACCTCCTCGTGCAGGACGCCGTCTCTTCCAGCCGTGCGCACGTGCGCGAGGCGCTCGTCCGCCTCAACGCGCTGAGCGGGGAGGTCGGGGAGCGGATGTTCGCGGTCGAGAGGGACCCCCTCTGGCTGGCGCTCTCGACGGAGCGCCCGACCTTCCCCCTCGCCACCCAGGCGCTCGAATCGTGGAGGGTCGCCGCGGGCGAGCTCGCGCGGACGCTCCGCAGGGACCAGGCGCGGCTCGTCTTCCTGCTCGTCCTGTTCGGGGTCGTGGCCGCCGGCGGAGCCTATCTGGCGAGTCGCGTCCGGCGCGACCCCGCGGCCGATGCGGCCGCGAAGGAGGCCGCGGCGTTGCTCGACCGGCCGG
>DASRJG010000091.1:0-17510 GCA_035649595.1 Candidatus Polarisedimenticolaceae bacterium | reverse complement strand
CCAGGCACGCGAAGGGGATCGAGGAATCCGCCCGATTCACGGACGTCCGGCGGCGGAGCGTCGTCCGCCTCACGCGCCGCCTGGGCGCCCCGACCCAGCACAGCGAGCAGGTCGCCCGGCTGTCGCTACGCCTGTTCGACCAGCTCCGCGGCCGGCTCGCGCTCCGCGCGGAATCCAGGGGATGGCTCGAGTCGGCGGCCCTCCTCCATGACGTCGGCCATCTCATCGAGCACGAGGAGCACCACCGGCACTCGTACTACCTGATCGTGAATTCCGAGCTGTTCGGCTTCTCGAGGAACGACGTCGAGGCGATCGGCCAGATCGCCCTCCATCACCACCGGAAGGGGACGCCCAAGCCCGGGGACGCCGGGGCGGATCCCCTCGCGCCGGCGGTCTGGCGTCAGGTTCGCGCCTGCGCCGCGATCCTGCGCTTGGCGGAGGGGCTCGACCGGAGCCACTACGGCGCGGTTCGGGACATCCGGGTCCGCGGACGCGGGCGTCAGGTCACGCTCGAGCTGCTCACGCAAGGGGACGCGGCGCTCGAGGTGTGGGAGGCGCGACGCCGCACGGAGCTCTTGGGGAAGCTGCTGGGCGCCGAGGTCGCGCTTCGCGTGCAAAAAAAGAGGGGACGCCGCTAGCGGCGTCCCCTGATGTCTGTTGACGTTTCTCGTATCGGGCGCGAGTTACTTCTTCGCGGCCTTCTTCTTCGTGGTCTTCTTGGCAGCCTTCTTCTTCGTCGCCATGATCGCTTCACCTCCTTCCGAGGATCGTCGTTCGACGATCGTCGTTGTGACTCATCTCGAATATAGAGAAGCGATCCCGGGTGTCAAGACGCAATTTGCGTCGTCAGCCGAGTCGAGGCGCGCTCCGCGACTTCACGAACCACGACTGCGCGGACACCGTCGGCTCTCCGGGTGCGACCGCCGCGCGCGTGTAGGTTCCATCCGCGCGCATCACGCGCGCCTTCACGCCGTCGGCCAGGTACGCGCCGAGGATCTCCTCGCGCAGCACGCTGACGAGCCTCGGATCGGTGACGGGGAACATGACCTCGACGCGGCCGTTGAGGTTGCGCGGCATGAGGTCCGCGCTTCCGAGGTAGACCTCCTCCTCGCCGCCGTTCCTGAAGTAGAAGACGCGGCTGTGCTCGAGGAAGCGGCCGACGATCGAGACCACGCGGATGTTCTCGCTCACGCCCGGGACGCCCGGACGGAGGCAGCAGATCCCGCGCACGACCAGGTCGACGGCCACGCCCGCTTGCGACGCCGCGTACAGGAGGCGGATCGTCCTCCGGTCCACGAGGGCGTTCATCTTGAGGATGATTTGGCCGCCACGGCCAGCTTTTTGGTGGGCGATCTCCCGCTCGATCAGCTCCTCGACCTTCTCGCGGAGATTGATCGGAGCGACCGCGAGCTTCCGGTACGAGCTCTTCGACGAGTAGCCGGTCAGGTAGTTGAAGAGGTCCGACGCATCCGCGCCGATCGCCTCGTCGCAGGTCAGGAGACCGAAGTCGGTGTACTGCTGCGCGGTGAAGACGTTGTAGTTCCCGGTGGACAGATGGGTGTACCGGCGGATCGTCGACCCCTCGCGGCGGACCACCAGCGCGAGCTTGCAGTGGGTCTTCAGACCGAGCAGGCCATAGACGACGTGCACCCCCTCGGCTTCCAGCGCACGCGCCCACTCGATGTTCCTCTCCTCGTCGAAGCGCGCCTTCAGCTCGACGAGGACGGCGACCTGCTTCCCTTCCTCCCGGGCCTCCAGCAGCGCGCGCACGACCGGCGCGTTCCTCCCGACCCGGTACAGCGTCATCTTGATCGCGAGCACGTCCGGATCGACGGCCGCGGCCCTCAGGAAGTCGAGCACGGGCGTGAACGAGTGGAACGGGTGGTGGAGCAGGATGTCCCCGGCCCGGACCGCCGCGAAGATGTCGTTGTCGGTCCGCTCGAGCGCTCGGGGCACCGACGGGTGGAAGACCGGCTCCTTGAGGTCGGGTCGATCCAGAGCGTGGAGGGCGCCGAGGTTGACCAGGGCGAGCGGGCCGTCCACCAGCTCCACGTCGGCGCGGTCGGCTCCGAGGTTGACCAGCAGGTCGTCGAGAATCCGGGGGGACATCGTCTCACCGACCGTCAGCCGCGTGACGAAGCCGAACTGCCGCTGGCGCACGCTCTCCTCGATCGTCTCGAGGAGGTCGCCGGCCTCCAGCTCCTGGATGACGAGGTCGGCATTGCGCGTCACGCGGAACGGGTGGACCTCGACGATCTCCGTTCCGGGGAAGAGAGCGTCGAGGTTCGCCGCGACCAGTCGCTCGAGCGACACGAAGTAGGCGCCGGATTCGCGGGACGTCGGGACCGGGACCATCTGCGGCAGCGTCCCGGGGACCTTGACCCGGGCGAAATGCTCGCGCCCGGCCGGGTCCCGGACGACGACCGCGAGGTTCAGGCTGAGGTTGGAGATCAGGGGAAAGGGGCGCGACGGATCGACGGCGAGCGGGGTCAGCACGGGGAAGACCGCCATCTCGAAGTAGGCGCGGAGCACCTGGCGCTCCTGGAGCGAGAGCGCGTCGTGGTCCAGGACGTGGATCCCCTGCGCCGCCAGCGCGGGGAGGAGCGTCTCCCTCCACAACGCGCGGGCGTCCCGCTTGATCTCGTTGGCCACCTCGCGGACGGCGGCCAGCTGCTCCGTGGGGGACATCCCGTCGGGCCCCGAGTCCTGGACCCCGGCGGCGACCTGCTGCTTCAGCGCCGCCACGCGGATCATGAAGAACTCGTCCATGTTCGAGCCGAGGATCGACAGGAAGCGCACCCGCTCGAGCAGGGGCACGGTCTCGTCCTGGGCCTCCTCGAGCACCCGCTTCTGGAAGGCGAGGAGGGAGAGCTCGCGATTGACGTAGAGCGACGGCCTGTCGAGCTCCCCGACGTCTCGAGTCGGCTGATCGTCGAGCTGGGCCATGCGGACCTAAGGATAAGTCTCGAACACCGGGGTGACAATTCAGTGGCGGTCAGGTGACGGCCGCGGACGCGGGGCTCCGTCGACGACGGCTGGCGATGTCGAGACCGTAGGTCCTGATCTTTCGCTGGAGGGTCCGGACGCCGATCCCGAGAAGCCGCGCGCTGTGGGTCCGGTTTCCTCCCGTCTGCTCCAGCGTGGCCCGGATCAGCTCCCGCTCCATCTCCTCGATCGTCGTGCCGGCGGCGATCGAGGCGCGCACCGAGGAGGGACGCTCCCTCAGGACCGACGGCGGGAGGTCCTCGACGGCGATCCGGTCCGCGGAGCTGGAGACGAGGACGCTCTCCAGGATGTTCTTGAGCTCGCGGACGTTCCCCGGCCAGTGGTAGGCCTGGAGCGCCGCGAGCGCCTCGGGGGTGATCGCCTTGCGGGGAACCGCGTTCGCGCGGGCGAGCTCGTCCAGGAACGCCTCGACGAGGGCCGGGATGTCCGACCGGCGCTCCCGCAGCGGCGGGACCTGGATCGTGACCACCTTCAGTCGGTAGTACAGATCGCTCCGGAACGTCCCGCGCTGCACCATCGCCTCGAGGTCCGCGTTCGTGGCGGCGATGACCCGGACGTCCACGCGCACGTTCTGGTCGCCGCCGACCCGCATGAACTCCTTCTCCTCGAGCACGCGCAGGAGCTTCGCCTGCGTCCCCGTATCGGTCTCGCCGATCTCGTCGAGGAAAAGGGTGCCCCGGTGCGCGGTCTCGAACTTCCCGCGCGCCCGAGCGTGCGCTCCGGTGAACGAGCCCTTCTCGTGGCCGAACAGCTCCGATTCGATCAGGTTCGCGGGGATCGCCGCGCAGTTGATCGCCAGGAACGGGAAGTCCCGCCGCGGGGAGTTGAAGTGGATGGCGCGCGCGACCAGCTCCTTGCCCACCCCGCTCTCGCCGAACACGAGAACGGTCGCGCGCAGCGGAGCGACGCGCATGATCCGGTCGAGCACGCCGCGCATGGCGGGGGAGTGGCTCACGAGGTTCTTGATCCCGTAGTTCTTCGACACCTCGCTCTGCAGCAGCGCGAGCCGCGAATCGAGGTCGTGCCGCTCGAGCAGGCGCACCAGGCGCGCGCGCAGCTCGAAGGCGTCCGCGGGGCGGAGGACATAGTCGTCGGCGCCGTCGCGCAGCAGCCGGACCGCTTCACCGATCCGCGCGGCGTCCACCAGGAGCAGGAGGGGGATGGCCGGGTGGGACTCGCGGAAGGACTCGAGCAGCCGGTCGTGGACCGCGCGGTCGATGTCGAGCAGGATGGCGTCGTGGGGCCGCCGCTCGTTCAGCTCGTGGGCCTGCCGCGCGCTGACGGCGAGGGTGGCGGTGAAGCCCGACCGGGCAAGCACGCCCCGCACCCGCTCGGCATGCTCGCGGTCCGGCTCGAGGACGAGGACGCGCTTGTGGTCCGGAGCCAGGCCGCTCACGGTCCGCGATTATATAGAAGAGGGGCTTCCGGCCAAGCTGGCGGAGTTCGACGGCTTTCCCGGCCAGAGTGACGGCTGTGGACGATCGCACACGCCCCGGTCACCGAAGAGAAACCCAAGGAGGGCTTGGTACAAGTCTTGTTATCCCTCATGGGCGTCCATCGTCGGGGGGTGATCCAGTGGCCACGAAGAAGACCAAGGCGAACGTCCAGCCCAAGCCGCGCGTCGTCGATTACAGCTTCGGCGCGCGCACCTACCAGATCGACACCGAGCGCCACAAGGTGTATCGCCAGTTCGTCGAGATCGAGTCGGCGCGGGCGTCGACGATCTACGCGAGCTGGCGCGCGAGCAACGCCTAGCCCCGGACCCGCACGGGCGCGCGCAGGGGGCCGCCTGTAGACTCGACGTCATGCGTGCGTGCCGGGTCGCGCTCCTCTGCTGGATCGTCTGCGCTGCCGCCTTCGGCCAGCAGAGCGACGAAATCTCCTGGGTCCGCCAGGACGGAACCCCCGGCTGGCGAACGGGGATCCCTCAGGAGATTCGCCCCCCCGGCCGGACGCCGGCGCCGTTCCTCGCGCCGCGCTGGTTCGCCAAGTTCCCCGACGCGAAGCTCAAGCTCGCCTCGGGCGGCGTGTTCGATTTCGCCGCCGCGCGGGGGAAGATCGTCCTGGTCGATTTCTGGGCGTCGTGGTGCGGACCCTGCCTGAAGGAGCTCCCCCACCTGCAACGGCTCCACGCCACGCGGGAGGCACGCGGTCTGCGCGCGATCGCGATCAACGCCGACGAGGAAGCCCCCGCCGCCTCGCAAGCCGCCAGGCGTCTCGGGCTCTCGATGCCGGTCGCCGTCAACGATCCCGCGCTGTACCGCACGCTGGGCGTGCACGCCCTCCCGACGTTGATGATCATCGACCGGCAGGGGCGGCTGCGGGCCAGGTGGGACGGGTACCGCCCCGGTCTCGAGGCGGAGATCGCCGCGACCGTGGACCGGCTGCTCGGATCCGGCGACGAGGGTGAGACGCGCGAGCTCGCGTCCACGCTGGCCGGCGGCGGCGTCCTCGCCGCGCGCTGGGCGCGCGATCTCCCCGGCTCCGCGGACGGCGTCGTCGGGCTGCCTCCCGGGACGGCCGGAGGCGTCCGGGTCGTCGCCTCCGCGGGTGGCATGCTCCTGTCGTTCGACGCGGCGGGTGAGGCCGTCGCCCGAAGGAAGTCCTCGGGCACCTTGGGGCGCCTGCTGGATTTCGGGACCACGGGGAAGGGGACGCGCGAGATCGTCGGATTTCGCCCCGGAGGGACCTCGATCGGCGTCGTGACGCTCGATTCGGGCCAGGAGCGCACGATCGACGTTCCTGCTCCAGTCCTCGACGTCGCCGTGCAGAACGACGCGCCGGGGGCGGCGCGGCATCTGGCGGCGGCGACGGTGCGGGGCGCCGCGCTGGCCGCGGCGGAGGACACGCACGCGGCGCTTCTCGACGGGAGCCACGGCGTGCGCTCGCTCGCCTCCTTGCCTGGGCGCGGCATCCTCTCGCTTCGCGAGGACGGCTCGATCGCGGCCCTCGACGCCGCGGCGGCATCGTGGCCGGGGGCCGCTCCCGCGGCCTCCCAGCTGCTCGTGGCGCGCGACGACGGCGCGGCTCTAGGGCCGACTACGGCCGTCGGCGCGGCTCTCGGTCGGTTTCTCCCGGGAAGCGGGCGGCAGCTCGCCGTGGCGACGTACGCGGGGCACGTCGTGCTCCTCGACGCCGCGACCGGCGGCCTTCTGTTCGACGCCGTCTGGGCCGACGTCCGCGACCTCTCCGCCGCCGACCTCGACGGCGACGGCCTCGACGAGCTGCTGATCGCCTCCGGCCGCTCCGTGGCGGCGCTCGGAGCCACGCGGGACCGCGTCGTCAGCGCGGCGCGCTGATCCGTGGCGGTCGAGGCCTGGTCGAGGCTCACGCGGGAGATCGTGGACTGCCGCCGCTGTCCCCGCTTGCGGCGCCACTGCGAGACGGTCGCGCGAGTCAAGCGCCGCGCCTTTCGTGACGAGGAGTACTGGGGAAAGCCCGTTCCGGGATTCGGGGACGCCCGCGCGCGGGTGCTGCTCGTGGGGCTCGCCCCCGCCGCCCACGGCGCCAACCGCACCGGGCGGATGTTCACGGGGGACGACTCGGGGAACTGGCTCTACGCGGCGCTCCACCGGGCCGGTCTCGGAAGCCGGGCCGTCGCGACCGGTGCGGGAGACGGGCTGCTGCTGCGCGGGGCGTTCATCACCGCGGCGGCGCGGTGCGCTCCCCCGGGGAACAAGCCTTCCCCCGCGGAGCTCGCGGCGTGCGCCCCCTTTCTCGATCGCGAGATCGAGCTCCTTCGCGAGGTCCGGGTCGTCGTCGCCCTCGGGAAGATCGCCTGGGACACGGTCCTTCGCCGCGCGGTGCGGATCGACCCGGCTTCGGTCGTCTCGCCCCGCCCGCGCTTCGCCCACCTCGCCGAGACGACGATCGCCCTGCGACGTCCGGGGACGCGCATCGCCCTGCTCGGGAGCTATCACCCGAGCCGCCAGAACACCAATACGGGGCGGCTCACCCGGGCCATGCTCGACGCGGCGCTCGCCCGGGCGGTCGCTCTCTCGGCGTAGCGGCTAGGCGTCCACGAGTCCCATCGCGCCGAGGACCTCCTCGGTGTCGACGAGGTCGGCGAACAGGGCGTCCGGCGCGGCGCTCGCGAGCCGGTCGCGCGAGGCCCAGCCCGACTCCACGGCGATCGCGACGAACCCGTTGGCCCGGGCGCAGTGAACGTCGAGCTCGGTGTCGCCGATGACCATCACGCGGTCGGGCGGGAACCGGAACCCGGCGCGGCGGGAGAACCGCTGGTGCGCGATACGGGCGATCTCGGGACGCTCCGGGTGATCGGAGGAGTACCCGCCGTCGATGAAGTAAGGGTTGAGCCCGAAGGCGTCGAGCTTCGTCCGCGCCCCCTCCTCGACGTTCCCCGTGACGAGGCCGACGAAGACGTCGGGGCGGGCGGCGAGCCGGTCGAGGAGGGGTCGCACCCCCGGCATCACGCGCCGCCGCGCGTCCGCGGTCGAGAGCTCGCGGCGGAGCGCGGCCAGGTAGGCGGTCTGGAGCTCGACGTAGCGCGCTTCGATCTCGCCGGGGGCGACCCCCGCCTCGCGGCCGATCTCCGCGATGATCGCGGGATCGCTCCTCCCGCCGAACGGGACGCGCGCGATCGGGCCGTCGATGTCCTGGACCCCGAAGACCGTCCGGAAGGATGCGGCCAGGCCGCGGCGCCCGGCCCCGGCGGTGTCCACGAGCGTTCCGTCGATGTCGAACAGCACGAGGGTGGGACGCATCAGGCCGTCCCGCGCGCTTCGTAGTACTCGAGGATGTGGCGCCAGGCCTCCTCCGCCGTCTCCGCGTAGCGGTAGAGCCGGAGGTCCTCGGGCTCGATCATCCCCTCCTCGAGGAGGTGCGGGAGGTTGAAAGTCTTCTCCCAGAACGCTCGCCCGACCAGCACGACCGGGAGGTGCACGACCTTTCCCGTCTGCACGAGGGTCAGCGCCTCGAACAGCTCGTCGATGGTTCCGTACCCGCCGGGGAAGACGACCAGCGCCTTCGCGCGCAGCATGAAGTGCATCTTGCGGATCGCGAAGTAGTGGAAGTTGAACCCCAACCCGCGCGCGATGTAGTCGTTGGGGCGCTGCTCGCGCGGCAGCTCGATGTTGAACCCGATCGATTTCGCGCCGACGTCCGCCGCCCCCCGGTTGGCGGCCTCCATGATCCCCGGACCGCCGCCCGTGGCGATCACGTAGTCGCAGCGCCCGTCGATCTGGGAGGCCGAGGAGACGATCGCCCCGAATCGCCGCGCCATGTCGTAGTAGACCGAGCTCTCGACCATCCTCTCGGCGACCCGGACGTCGCGCTCCCGCGCCGGGCCGGGCTCCTGGGCGCGCAGCCGCCGCGCCTCGTCGAGCTTCCCCTTGGCGACCGACGGCTCGAGGATCCGCGCGCTTCCGAAGACGACGATCGTCGAGCGGATGCCGGCTTCGCGCTGCTGCATCTCGGGCTTCTGGAGCTCGAGCATCAGGCGGACCGGCCGGAGCTCGTCCCTCTTGAGGAAGTCCAGGTCCTCGAACGCCTTGAGGAACGAGCCGTCCCGCGATTCCTCGCTCATCTCACGCCTCCATCGATCGCGAGGGCGGCGAGGACGACGCCGAGGTAGAGCACGCTGATCAGCGCGTTCGCGTTGAGGAACGCGGCGCCGACGCGGCCGAGGTCGTCCGCGCGGACGAGCCGGTGCTCCCAGACGAAGACGGCCGCGATCGCGACGATCCCGAAGGCATAGACCGGGCCGAGCCCCGCGGCGACGCCGACCGCCGCCATCGCAGCCAGCGCCGCGAGGTGGAACGCTCGCGCGAGCACGAGCGCGCGGCGGACACCGAAGCGAGCCGGGATCGAGTGCAGCCCCTCGCGCCGGTCGAACTCGGCGTCCTGACAGGCGTAGATCGTGTCGAACCCCGCGACCCAGAAGACGACGGCGCAGGCGAGGATCCAGGGAGTCGCATCGAAGCGCCCGGCGACCGCGAGCCAGCCTCCGACCGGGGCCATGGCGAGCGCCGCCCCGAGAACGAGATGGCTCGCCCAGGTGAAGCGCTTCGTCGCCGAGTAGCCGAACACGATCGCGAGCGCGACGGGTGAGAGCAGGCCGCAGAGCGGGTTGAGCCGGAACGACGCGACGACGAACACCACCGCGAGGGCGGCGGTCAGCACCCAGACCGCCCGGCGGGTGAGCACGCCGCGCGGCAGCTCCCTCCCTTCCGTCCGCGGATTGCGCGCGTCGATCGCATGATCGGCCAGGCGATTGAACCCCATCGCCGCGTTCCGCGCGGCCACCATCGCGACGACGATCCACACGAGCTGTCCCCACGAGATCCCGTAGCGCGCCGCGGCGAGCGCGGCCCCGGAGAGGGCGAACGGGAGCGCGAACACGCTGTGGGACAGCTTGACCATCCGCCCCCAGCTCCCGAGGCTCGCGACGAGGCCTCCGCCTCGGGTCACCGCGTCGCCGGCTGCCACGCGGCGTCCTCGAGCGGGGCGACGACCTCGGACGACCAGGTCGCGGCCTCCAGCGGATCGTCGGCGGGATCCTGGAGCCCGACGACGGCGAGCTGCGCCAGCTTCCCCGGCTCGATCGTGCCGAGGTCGCGGGACAAGCCGAGGGCGAGCGCGCCGTTGAGCGTGGCGATGCGGAGCGCCGCGGCCGGGGCGAGCCCGGGGTGCTCCTCGCGAAGGGCCGCGAGCTCCGTGAACACGTCCACGTCGGGGGAGGACGCGAGCGAGTCGGTGCCGAGGGCGATCGGGATCCCCGAGGCCAGGAGCTTGGGGACGGGGGCGCGGCCGACGCCCAGCCGGCGATTGCTTCGCGGGCAGGTGACCACCGTCACCCCTCGCGCCTGCAGCCGGGTCAGGTCCTGATGGTCGAGGTGGACGCAGTGCACCGCCAGCGTTCGCGGCGAGAGGACCCCGAGCCGGTCGAGGTAGGCGACCGGCGTCAGCCCGGGCGGCTTCCAGGAGGGATCCCACGCATCGAGCTTCATCAGGAGATCCCGGAACGGGCCGCTCCCGTCACGGAGGAGCTGCACCTCCTCCTCGCTCTCGGCGACATGAATGGAGAGCGGCTCCGCCGACGCCGCCGCGCGGCCGCCGAGCGCCTTCAAGAGGGGCCCGGAGGTCGTGTGGGCGGCGTGCGGGGTGAGGATCGTCGTGAACCGCTCCCGACCCGCGGCGACGTCGGGGTCGCCGTCGATCGCCTCGAGCCGCGCGGCCGCCGCGTCCAGCACCACCTCCGCCTCGGAGGCGCGGAACCCGAGCACCTCGTGGAACGCGAGCCCCCGGAGCCCCGACCGGGCGAGGAGGGGAGCCGCCCAGGGTCCGTTGGCGACGTCGCCGACGGCCACGGTCCCTCGCGACGCCATCGTCTCGATCGCCTTCGCCGCGGCGGCGCGCGCGCCGGCCTCGTCGGCGCTCTTGCGCCGCGCGACGAGGTCGGCGACCCATCCGGTGAACGACCCTCCCGCCGGAGGGTCGCCGCTCATCCAGGAGAGCTCGACGTGCGTGTGCGCGTTGACCAGCCCTGGAAGGACGACGCAGTCGCCGAGGTCGCGGACCTCCGCGCCGGCGTGCGCGCGCACGATGTCCTTGCGCCGTCCGACGGCGACGATCCTCCCGTCGTGGACCGCGAGCGCCCCGTTTTGAATGGGAGCCGAGGCCACGGGGAGGAGATGCTTCGCGACATAGACGAGCATTCTTGGCTGCGATTATACGCTCCGCTTTCGACGCGGAGCCGCGTGCTAAACTCGGCCGTGCTGTCGTCGCGAGGAGATCGACGCGTGCCTCTGGTTCAGCTCGGACCACCGAGATTCGATCCCGCGACCGGCCCTCCCTGCCACGATTGCAACGCGAAGTGCTGCAAGTACTTCTCGCTCGAGATCGACGCGCCCGCCACGCCGAAGGACCATGACCACATCCGCTGGTACCTGATGCACGAGCACGTCGTCGTCTGGGTCCAGGACGGGAGCTGGCACCTGGAGATCCGCACCCGGTGCAAGAACCTCCTCCCCGACAATCGCTGCGGGATCTACGAGACGCGCCCCCAGATCTGCCGCGACTACGGCTGGCCGGACGCGGAGAGCCCGGACGACGACCCCTGCGAGTACTTCACGGGTGAAGGGGGATACGATCTGTTCTTCGACACCCCGGAGGCGTTCGAGGCCTGGTCCACCGCCGAGCTCGCGCGGCGCGAGCAGCGCCGCGCCCGCCGCAGGGTGCGGCGCGCCGCCGCAGCGATCGTCGTGGCCGCCTCCGCCGTCCTCGCCGCGCGGGCCGATACCACGTCCGAGGTCTTCAAGCAGATGGGGATCCGGTCCAAGGACGTGATGAACAGCTCGGTCGCGACGGCGCGCGTCCTCCCCGGGGACGCGAAGCAGGTCGTCGCGGTCGTGACCTACCTCACCGGCAAGAAGGACGAGGTCAACGCGCTCGGCGTCAAGCTCGAGGTCTACCGGCAGGAAGGGCGGGGTCTCGTTCCCGTCTTCTCGCGGGATGCGGCGAAGGAAAACGGCGGGTTCGTCGGACGCGGCGAGGTCGCTCTGCTCGACCTGGACGGGGACGGGGTCAACGAGATCGGCTTCTACTACGACAACCTGAAGAACAGCCTGATCGAGGACCGCGTGATGGAGGTCATCGTCCGCGAGGACGACGGATTCCGCGTCGCCTGGTCCGGATCGGTGAGCTACGACGCGACCAAGGCGGTCCGGGACGTCCCGCTGGAGCGGCGCGACCGGTTCCTCCGCAAGCTCGATTTCGGCAACACGCGGCGGACCAAGGGGGTCACGCTCTTCCTGACGAAGACCGTGGTCTCGATCGCCGGCGAGCGCCTTCCCCAGCCCCAGCAGGTGCAGGAGACCTTCTCGCTCAAGCGCGAGGCGCCCTAGTCGGTCCGCAGCCTCGCGTACACCGCGACGTCCACGAACCGCCCGTCCTTGAACGCGCCGGCGCGCGCGATCCCCTCGAGCCGGTACCCCGCCTTGGCGAGGACCCGCCCGGACGCAGGGTTGGTGGCGAAGGCGCTCGCGTACAGGCGCCCGAGGTCGAACGTCGTGAAGGCCCAGGCGGTGAACGCGGTCAGCGCCTCGGTCGCGATCCCGCGCCCCCAGTGCCGCCGCCCGAGCCAGTAGCCGACCTCGGCGGAGTAGCGGTGGACGTCGTCGCCCCGGTAGAGGCCGACGCCCCCCGCGACCTCGCCGTCCACCTCGATCGCGAGTTGCTGGGGAGGATCGACGCCCAGCGTCGAGGCGACCCACATGGCGGCCGCCTCCAGGGTATACGGGTGAGGAAACCGGTCGCGCAGCGCGCGCCAGATCTCGCGATCGTTCGCCTCGCGCGCGAGAGCGGGCTCGTCGCCGTACCGCCACGGACGGAGCACGCATTGCCGGAGAGGGAGGCGGACCACGCGATCACCGGCCGCGCGCCCCGCGGCGGAACGCGTCGCGGGCCGCGGCGACGAGCGCCTCCATGCCGGTCGTCACCGCGGCCTCGGCGTCCGGCGCGAAGAGCGCGGAGTGCAGCCCGGGGAGAGGCGTCCCGTCGCGGCGCGCGCGTGCGAGGGCTTCCGGATTGCTCGCGCCGATCCAGATGACGACGATCGGGATCCCCGCCTCGCCGAAGCGACCGAAATCTTCTCCCGCGGTCACCTGGATCCCCTCGCCCATGCGCGACGGGCCGAGGGCCGCGCGGAGCGCGGCGCCCACCCGCTCGGCGAACGCAGGATCGTTGACGGTCACCGGCGTCGAGCTCGTGACCGTGACCTCGGGGGGTGCGGGCGCGCTCGCGGCCTCGGCTTCCGCGCGCGCGATCCTCTCGATCCCGCGGAGGAGCCGCTCGCGGACCTCGGGCTTGTAGGCCCGCACGGTCAGCTGCATCCGGACCTCGTCGGGGATGATGTTGTGCTTGGTCCCTCCGTGGATCGATCCGACCGTGACCACCGCGGGGTCGAACGGATCGTTCTCGCGCGAGACGAGCGTCTGGAGGGAGAGGACGATCCTCGCCGCGATGACGACCGGATCGACGGTCATGTTGGGGCGCGCCCCGTGACCGCCCCTCCCGTGGACGACGACGTCCACCGAGTCGGCGCTCGCGAAGATCGGCCCCGCGCGGACCGCCGCAGTCCCCGCCGGGAGCGCGTCGTGATCGTGGATCGCCAGCGCGAAGTCCGGCCGGGGAAACCGCGTGAGCAGGCCGTCGTCGATCATCGCCTTCGCGCCGCCCCCGGTCTCCTCCGCGGGCTCGCCGATCATCACGAGCGTGCCCCGCCAGCTCTTCCGGTCCGCGACGAGCGCGGCGGCGGCCCCGGCCCACGCCGTCATGTGGACGTCGTGGCCGCAGGCGTGCATGACGGGGACGGTCTCGCCGCCCGGGCTCACCCCGGTGGCGCGGCTCGCGAAGGCGAGGCCGGTCCTCTCCTCGATCGGCAGCCCGTCCATCTCGGTCCGCAGGAGAACCACCGGCCCCTCGCCGTTCTCGAGCACGCCCACCAGCCCCGTCTTCCCGACCCCGGTCGTGACGGCGAACCCGAGCGCGCGCAGACGCCCGGCGAGCTTCACCGCCGTCGCGGCCTCCTGGAACGACAGCTCCGGATGAGCGTGCAGGTCTTCGTAGAGCGGCCGCAGCTCTCCCCACGGCGGGGCGACGGCGAGGGCCGCGACCGGGACGGCGAGCCAGGTCTTGCGCATCGATCTCCTCCGGAGCCGAGGAGCATAGCGCGGCCTTACCCCAGGAGCCTCGGGTCGAACGAGAACCGCCGCCGCTTGACCACGGTCACCTTCGCGAAGTCGGAACGCGCGGGATTCAGGAGGTAGTTGTGCTCGTGGGGGATCAGTGCGGAGGGGACCTCGAGCACCGTGGACTCGCCGCGCGCGATCCAGGCGGTGCCCAGGCGCTGCGCCGCCGCGGGAGCGGGCATGGCGTTCCACCCGTCGGGGAGGTCGGACGGCGCGAGCCGCTCGATCTTGACCGGCGGAGCGACGTCGATCTCCACCGAGATGAGGTCCGGCGGGGCGAGGTCCCGGGCGACGTGGACGAGATACTCGAGCGCGGCGAGCGAGAGCGTCTGCGAGGCGTAGACGATCCGCGTGCCCTTGAGGTGCCAGCGCCCCGAGGCGCCGAGACCACCTTCGCCGTTCAACGCCTCCGCGGAGTAGCGTGAGCGGCAAAGGCGCCACAGGCGCATCAGCTATAGGTCCCGTAATTGATGCGCTGGAGCAGGTCCTCGACCTGCCGGCGGCCGATCTCGGTGTCGAGGCAGCGGATCGGAGGCTGCCCCGCGAGCGCCCTGTTGGCGCGGCGGAGCCAGTCCCTCGCCCGGTCGAGCGAGCCCAGCGCCTCGGCGGCGAGCGAGGCGACGTGCGCGATCCCGTAGAGCCGGTCGGATTCGATCGAGGTGAGCGTGCCCCCCCGGCGGCGGGTCAGCGTCCGCGGGGCGACGCCGACCAGCTCGGCGAGCTCGGTCGTGCGCAGCTCGAGCGCCTCGCCGAGCGATTCGAAGGCCCGATAGGGGAGCCCCGAGCGCACCGCCTTCTGGAGCGCGGCGGCGCCGGTGCGCCCGCGATCGAACACCCTGGACCCCCCGAGGATGCCCGCGACCCCGGGGTCTTGTTTCCGGGAAGCTGTGGCCATATGTCCCCTACATTAGGGCCAGATGGCCGACCCGTCAAGTCTCCAGCTTTCCGGCCAGCTGGATCGCCCCCGTGGGCTGGGGGACCCCGCCCGCCGGCTCCTCGGTGACCGCGGCCATGGCGATCTTCCCGAGCGAGGGCGGGACGCGGACGACGATCTCGCCGGCCCCCCGCCGGCCGACGTCGAACGTTCCCGCGGAGACCTTCGTCTGGTCGGGGGTGATGAACCAGAGCTGGTAGGTCCGCCCCGGGTCGGCCGGCTTCATGTTGGCGAGGTAGACGTGCCAGATCCCCCGCTGCTCGTCCCAGAAGATCCGCGCCGCCGCCTGCGGTTGCGGACCGGTCCCGGCCATCGACACGACCCGGGCGGCGGCCAGCTCCCGGCGCAGCTCGTCCACCCCGTGCCGGGTGGGGACGAGGATCGCGACCGCCGTCAGGCTCGCGGCCAGGAGGGCCGTTCCGGCGATCGGGATCCAGCGCGGGGTCCGCCGCGGGGAGGTCGCCGCGAGCACGCGCGCGCGGACCCGCGGGGACGGCCTCGCGGGGACAGCGGCGAGCCCCATCTGCCCCGCGATCGTCCGCGCCGCGGCGAGCTCCCCGGTGCACCGCGGGCAGCCCCCGCGCACGTGGTCGAGGAGCGGGCGCGACTCGTCCGGCTCGAGCTGGTCGAACGCGTAGAGGAGCAGGAGGTCCTTCCGCTCGGCGCAGGTCACGACGCGGCCCCCTCGCCGTACACGGCATCCAGCGTCTCGCGCATCCGCAGCAGCCCCTGGCGGATCCGCGTCTTCACGGTCCCGAGCGGCTCGCCGAGCGCGCTCGCGATCTCGCTGTGGCTCATCCCGTCGAAGTAGGCCAGCTCCAGCGCCCGCTTCTGACCGGGCGCCAGCGCGGCGAGCGCGCGGTCGAGGTGGGCTCGCATCTGCGCGGTCATCGAGTCCACCAGCGGGTCGTCGTCCGACGCCCGCTCGCGCGGTTCGGGCTCGACGAAGAGCCGGGTCCGGCGCCCCTGCGAGCGGAGGCGGTCGATCGCCCGGCTTCGCGCGAGGTTGAGGAGGTAGGCCACGGGGTGTCCCCGCGCGGGATCGTAGCGCGAGGCGCGGTCCCAGACTTCGATGAACACGTCGCCGGTGACCTCCTCCGCCTCCCCGCGGTCGCGCAGGATGCGGAGGCACGCGCCCAGCACGACCCCGCTGTGGCGGTCGTAGAGCGCCGCGAGCGCGCCCTGGTCGCGCCCCGCGATCGCATCCATCAGGGCGAAATCGTCCTCGCCCGCCGGCGACACGGAATCCATGCAAAGGAACTACGAGCGGAGGGGACGGATCGGATGGCTACTCGTAGCGGAGCGCCTCGATCGGATCGAGCGCGGAGGCCTTCCTCGCCGGGTAGAAGCCGAAGAAGATCCCGACCAGGGCGGCGAAGCCGAACGCGAGCCCCACCGAAGCCGGCTCGATCGCGACCGGCCATCCGGCGAACTTGGCGATCAGCCGGGAAGCGGCAATGCCGAGCGCGACGCCGATCGCGCCGCCGGCGATCGAGAGCGTCACCGCCTCGAGCAGGAACTGCGCGAGCACGTGCTTGGACTTCGCACCGATCGCCATGCGGATCCCGATCTCGCGCGTCCGCTCGGTGACCGACACGAGCATGATATTCATGATCCCGATCCCGCCGACGACCAGCGAGATCGCGGCGACCGAGGCGAGCAGCACCGACAGCGTCTTCGTCGTCTGGCTCGCGGTCGCGGCGATCTCCTCCTGCGAGCGCATCATGAAGTCGTCGTCCTGCCCCGCCGCGAGGCGGTGCCGCTGGCGGAGGAGCGCCCGGATCTCCGCCATCGCGTCCTGGATCTTGTCCGGCCCGGTCGCCGCCACCTGCACGAGGTTGAGGCGGCTCGAGCCGAGCACGCGCTTCATGACCGTCGTGTAGGGGACGATGATCTGGTCGTCCTGGTCCTGACCGGACATGTTCCCGCCCTTGCGCTCCAGCACGCCGACCACCCTGAAGGGGACGCCCTTGACGCGGATCACCGACCCCACCGCACCCCCGTCCGGGAACAGGTTGACGAAGACCGAGTTCCCCAGCACCGCGACCTTGGCCCCCGCGCGGACCTCCCCCTCGGTGAAGAACGACCCGCGGGCGACGTTCCAGGCGCGGATGAACGTCCAGTCGACATCGGCGCCGTAGATCTCGGTGGACCAGTTGTTCTCGCCGGCGACGATCTGGCCGGCGGTGCGGACGCCGGGGGAGACGTACGCCACCGACGGGCACTCCGCCTTGATCGCGGCGGCGTCGTCGGCGGTGAGCGAGGACTGCGCGGAGAAGATCCGCGCGCCCCCCTGCGTCACCGCGCCTGGGAACACCATGATGAAGTTGGCGCCGAGCGAGGAGATGTTCGCCTGGATCGACTTCGAGGCGCCGGCGCCGACGGCGTTCATCGCGATCACGCACCCCACCCCGATGACGATCCCGAGGATCGTCAGCGCCGAGCGCATCTTGTTCCGGGTGATCGAGCGCAGCCCGACCTTGACGATGTTCGCCGTGCGGAGCATCGCGACCTTCATGCCGCGGGCCCCGCGGCCGCGGCGGGCCCAGGGGCCGACGCGGCGCGCACCTGCGCGACCGCCTCGTCGCTCACGATCTTCCCGTCCCGGAACACCACGACCCGCTTGGCGTGCCGGGCGATGTCCGAATCGTGGGTGATCAGGAGCACCGTCTTCCCGGCGTCGTTGAGGTCCTGGAAGATCGCGAGCACCTCCTCGGAGGTCCGGGTGTCGAGGTTCCCCGTCGGCTCGTCGGCGAGGAGGATCGGAGGGTCGGTGATCAGCGCCCGCGCGATCGCGACGCGCTGCTGCTGCCCGCCCGACAGCTGATTGGGATAGTGATGCGAGCGATCGCGCAGGTTGA
>DASRJG010000090.1:0-3850 GCA_035649595.1 Candidatus Polarisedimenticolaceae bacterium | reverse complement strand
GCACGCCCCGCCCGACGGGGAAGCCTTAGGCGCCTGCGTGGCTCCCCCCTGGTTGACCTGGTTCAAACGAACCGGCCCACACGGCTCTCGCGGGGGATCTGAGCGCTTCTCACCGACCTCGCGGATGCGTCCTCCGGCCATCCCGGCGCAGGGGTGGGTAAGGGACGATCATGTCCGGCTCCATGGCTCTCGCGCTCTCGATCCTCGCCGGGATCGCGCTGGTCGCCGCCGCGGGGGTCGCGGCGCGGCGGATCGTCGCGCGCGCCCGCGTGCGGGGCGAGGCGGTGCTGGCCGACGCGCGCGGCGCCGCCGACGAGCGCGTCCATGCCCTGCTCGCGGCCGCCCAGGAGAAGGCCCTCGCCGTCGAAGAGGATGCCGACCGGCGCGAGCACGAGCTCGATGCGCGGGACGCCCAGGTCGAGGCGCGCTCACGCCAGCTCGAGAGCGACCTCAGCGCGGTGGACCGGCAGCGGAAGGACCTGGAGCGGCGCCAGGGGGCGCTCGTCCACGCCGAGGAGACCGCGCGCTCGGCGCAAGCCGCGGCGGAATCCGATCGCGCGGACGCCCGGCGTGCGCTCGAGCGGATCGCCGGCCTGACCGCCGAGGAGGCCCGGGCGGAGCTCCTGGCCACGATCGAGACGGACGCCCGCCGCGACGCGGCGAAGCTCGCGCGCCGGATCGAGGAGGAGGCCCGCGAGGGAGCCGAGCGCGAGGCGCGGCGGCTCGTCGTCGCGGCGACCCAGCGCGTCAGCCTCCGCGATCCGGTGGAATCGACCGTCACCTTCGTCGCCCTCCCCTCCGATGAGATGAAGGGACGGATCATCGGGCGGGAGGGACGGAACATCCGCGCGCTCGAGATGGCGACGGGGATCGACGTCGTGATCGACGATACGCCGGGGGCGATCCTGGTCTCCTCCTTCGACCCGCTGCGTCGCGAGGTCGCGCGGGTGGCGATCCAGCGTCTCGTCGAGGACGGCCGCATCCACCCCGCCCGGATCGAGGAGGTCGTCGCCAAGGTCCGCGAGGAGATCGAGGCCCTCACCGAGGAGACCGGCGCGCAGGCCGCGTTCGGCCTCGGCGTCCCCGAGCTCCATCCCCGTCTCGCGCGGCTGGTGGGGCGGCTGAAGTTCCGGAGCCATCACGGCCACAACCTGCTGCAGCATGCGACCGAGGTCGCGCTCCTCGCGGCGCACATCGCCTCCGAGACCGGAGCACGGGTCGAGGTGGTCCGCCGCGCCGCCCTCCTCCACGAGATCGGACGGGTCGAAGAGGGCGCAATCGGTCATCCGGTCACCATCTCCGCCGACCTGGCCGGGAAGTTCGGGGAGCGGGAGGAGGTCGTGAAGGCGATCCAGGCGCTCCATCCGGACGCGGACCCCAAGTCGGTCGAGGCGCTGATCCTGCGCGTCGCGAACCGGATCTCGGACAACCGGCCGGGGGCGCGGAAGGACAACCTCGACGTGTTCATCGAGCGGCTGCGGCGGCTCGAAGCGCTGGCCCGCGGCTTCCCCGGCGTCACGCAGGCGTTCGCCCTCAAGGCCGGGAAGGAGCTGCGCGTGCTCGTGGACACGGCGAGCGTCGGCGACGATCAGGCCTACGCGCTCGCGCGGGAGATCGCACGCGCGATCGAGCGCGACCTCGACTACCCGGGACCGATCCGCGTGAGCGTCGTGCGCGAGACCCGTTCGGTCCAGTACGCCGTCTGACGATGCGCCTCCTCCTGGTGGGTGACGTGGTCGGGTCGCCGGGAAGGCGCATCCTCCGCGCGCGCCTCCGGCGGCTCGCGCGCGACACCGGAGCCGACCTGACGATCGTCAACGGGGAGAACGCCGCGGGAGGAGCGGGCCTGACCTCCGCGACCGCAGCCGAGATCTTCGACGCCGGCGCGGAGGTCGTCACGACCGGGAACCACGTCTGGGACAAGAAGGAGGTCCACGCCCTCCTCGCGCGGGACCCCCGCATCCTCCGCCCCGCCAACTACCCCGATCCCGCCCCCGGTGCGGGGGTGTACGTCGCCCGCCCGAAGGCGGGCGCGGTCGCCGTCGTCAACCTCATGGGGCGGGTGTTCATGCCGGCGGTGGACGATCCGTTCCGCGCGGCCGACCGGATCCTCGCCTCCCTCGACGGGGTCGCCCGGGTCGTGCTGATCGATTTCCACGCCGAGGCGACGAGCGAGAAGGCGGCCTTCGCCTGGTACCTCGACGGCCGCGTCTCGGCGGTGATCGGCACGCACACGCACGTGCCGACCGCCGACGCGCGGGTCCTCCCCGGCGGGACCGCGTTCATGGCGGACGTGGGGATGACGGGACCGTACGACTCGGTGATCGGGGTGAGAAAGGAGCAGGCGATCGAGCGGTTCCGGACGCAGCGGCCGATCGCCTACGAGACCGCCGAGGACGACGTCCGGCTCGCCGCGGTCCGCGTGGACGTGGACGACGCGTCCGGGCGGGCGACCGCGATCGAGCGGATCGAGCTCCGTGAAGGGGACGAGGGAGCGCCGTGAGCGGGCTCGACGCGACGCTCGCGGGATGGCGCGCGGCGATCGAAGGGGCGCTCGACCGCCGCCTTCCCGCCGCGACCGGCCCGGCCGCCCGCCTGGTCGAGGCGATGCGCTACGCGGTGTTCGGCGGGGGGAAGCGGCTCCGGCCGCTCCTTTCGATCGCCTCGTGCAACGCGTTCGGCGGCGCGATCGAGGACGTCCTCGACCCCGCGGCCGCCCTGGAGTTCATCCATACCTACTCCCTCGTGCACGACGATCTCCCCGCGATGGACGACGACGACCTCCGCCGCGGCCGCGCCACGCTTCATCGGGCGTTCGGCGAGGCCGAGGCGATCCTCGCCGGCGATGCGCTGCTCACGCTCGCCTTCGAGATCCTCGCCGCCCGCCCCGAGGGGGAGGACCGCGGAGCGCGACGCGCCGAAGCGGTTCTCCTGGTGGCCCGAGCCGCGGGGCTCTCGGGGATGGTCGGGGGGCAGGTCGCCGATCTCGCGGCGGAGCGGAGCCGCCCCGCCCCCGCCGAGCTCGAGTGGATCCACCGTCACAAGACCGGCGCGCTCGTCGCGGCCGCGGTCGAGCTCGGCGCGCTGCACGCCGGCGCCGATCCGGCGGAGCGCGAGGCGATGGCCCGCTTCGGCGACGCGCTCGGGCTCGCCTTCCAGATCACCGACGACGTGCTGGACCGGACGGCCAGCGCCGAGACGCTCGGGAAGACTCCGGGGAAGGACGAGCGCGCGGGGAAGGCGACCTATCCGGCCCTCCTCGGCCTCGAGGCGTCGCGGCGCGAGGCGGCGCGGCTCGCCGACCTCGCCCGGGCCTGCATCCCGTCGGGGGTGCGCGACCGCACCGTGCTCGACGCGCTCGCGACGCTCGCGGTGGACCGCAGTCATTGACCGCGACCGGACGGGCGGC
Source organism: Candidatus Polarisedimenticolaceae bacterium (assembly GCA_035649595.1). Taxonomy (GTDB): domain Bacteria; phylum Acidobacteriota; class Polarisedimenticolia; order Polarisedimenticolales; family DASRJG01; genus DASRJG01. Next base: position 441 of record DASRJG010000090.1, on the reverse strand, counting down.
GCGATCGCGCCTCGACGTGCTGCTCGTCGCCCGTGGGCTCGCGGCCACCCGCGCCCGTGCGCAAGCGCTCGTCCTCGCCGGTCTCGTCTCGAGCGAGGGACGGCGTCTCGACAAGCCCGGGTCGCTCGTCGCGTCCGATCTTCCGCTGGCGGTTGCCGAGGGGCGCCGCTTCGTCGGCCGGGGCGCCGGTAAGCTCGGGCCGGCGCTCGAGGCGCTCGCCGTGCCGGTCGCGGGACGCGACGCGCTGGACGTCGGTGCCTCGACGGGAGGGTTCACGCAGATTCTCCTCGAGGCCGGAGCCGCCCGCGTCGTCGCGCTCGACGTCGGGCGGGGGCAGCTCGACTGGTCGCTCCGCAACGATCCGCGCGTGGTGGTGATCGAGGGGGTCAACGCCCGCACGCTCGTCCCGAGCATGCTTCCGTTCGCGCCGTCGGTCGCGAC
>DASRJG010000089.1:0-5960 GCA_035649595.1 Candidatus Polarisedimenticolaceae bacterium | reverse complement strand
CGAAGCGGGGGAGCTGACGCCGAAGGGGACGCCGCGCCGCAAGGTCGTGGAGACGCACTTCGCGGAGACGATCCGGCTCCTGTACCGGCGCGCGCACCTGACGGTGGGCGGGCTCCCGATCGTGATCCCGAACTGGCTCTTCCAGGCGCTGGGGCTCACCGCGCGCGACCTCCGTCTGGACCCCGACCGGATCGCGCTCCCCACGCGCGGGACGGCGCTCACCGTGCGACGCCTCTCGAGCGGCGTGGCGCTGGTCGGGTCGTACGTCTACCGCCATCCGCCGAAGGAGCCGCTGCCGCTGGGCGTCCTCCTGACGACGCCGGCGCTCTGGCTCGGCAACGACCAGCTCGTGGGCTTCGCGCCGCTCGACGTGCGCCTCCGCGAGCGACCCGGGCGCGCGGGAGCGGCCCTGTCGCGCGTCGGACGCATGGCGCCGGGAGCAGCGGGGGCGGATGTCGTGGATGCGGTGCGTCGCGCGCTCAGCGCCCCGGACCTCGACCTGATCGATCTCCACCGCGCGGCGCTGCTGCTCGAATCGTCGGACGAGGACGCGGCGCTCGACGCGGTGCGCTTCCTCGAGCGGGTGGTGATCGGCGAGGAGGGGGCGATCAGCGAGCCGGCCCGCGCGCTCCTCGGACGCGCGGCCGCCTCCCCGTTCCTCGCGGTGCGCCGCCGGGCGTTCGTCGTGCTCGCTCCCGTCGAGCGCGAGGGGCGGGTGCAGGAGACGCTCCGGCGGTTCCTGGCGGCGCCGGGGGTCCTGATCGATGCCGACACGCGGGAGGCGCTGTGCGAGCGCGCCCTCTCCGACGCGCGCCTCGGGGCGTTCATCGCGGAGGCCCGCGAGACCGCGCGCGGCGCGGAGGGCGGGCGCGCGCGCGACCGACGCGCCGCCTCACTGCTCAAGCTGCTCGCGGCGTACGGCGCGGCGCACCCGACCCGCTTCCGGACGCTCCGGGCCTTCTTCACCCGGACGATGCTCTTCGGCGGCCGCGAGTCGATCCGTCAGGAAACCTGGCGCGCGCTCGAGGAGCTGGTGCGGGGCTTCCGGGGCTGGCTCGGTCCGACGACGTCGATCGCGGTGGATCCGGAAACCGGCCAGGAGTACGGGTGGGGCGAGGTCGTGGCGTTCGACGACGGCGTCGGGGCGCGCGACCGGGAGCGGATTCTCTCCGCGCTCCGCGGCACCGCCTTCCTGCGCGAGGCGATCTTCCTGTTTTCCGGCGGCGCGGTCCCGCGGCTCGGCGACATCCCGCCGGGGGGGATCTGGATCCGGCCGCTCGGCGAGCGCGACGGCAAGACCCTGCATCGCATCACGGTGCAGACCCGGTTCCAGGGGAGCTACGACCTCGCGGTGGGCTTGAACCAGGGGCGCAGCTCCGAGCAGGTGCGCGAGGAGATCCGGCGGCTGATCCTCTGCGGCGAGCCGGGTCCCCGCGACCCCGTGGTCCAGGACTTCGGCGGGTACTGGCCGGACCAGGACCTCTGGACCGAGGAGTTCGTCCCGGGGGAGTCGCTCGAGCGCACGCTCAAGCGCCTCGCGCGCCAGGGGGACGACGAGCGGTTCCGCCAGCTCTGGCCGTTCTTCGCCTGGAGCGCGCTCGCGGCGTACCTCGACTTCTGGAACCGCACGGGGCGCCGGCTGGAGCTCGCCGATCCCGGGGTGGCGAACGTGATCGTGCCGACGCACGACTACCAGACCGGGGCGCGGATCGTCTCCCTCGCCGCGGTCCGCGACCATCGCGCTCTCGTCCCGATGCTCCGGCGCTTGCGCGAGGCGCTGATCGAGCCGGCGGAGGCGGCGCACGGGGCGCTCGCCGGCGTCGTCGGCTGGGACGGGCTGCTCGCGCCGGTGCTCGAGACGATCGGCGAGGACGAAGGCGTGCGCCTCCTGCGCGAGGTCCTCCACAAGGAGGGGGACGACCTGCCCGCGCCGCTGCGCGAGGCGCTCCGGTCGTTCCTCGCGTCGGTCGAGGCCCGCGGCTTCGTCCCGCTCCGCCTGCACTTCGCCATCGCGCGCTACCGTCGCTGGGCGGCGCTCTCGGCCGACTCGACCCCGGCGGCGCGCGCCCGCACCCTCCAGGAGTTCTGGGAGTCCTACGGCCTCGCACGGCTGGCGAGGACCTCCCCCGAGACCCGCACGCGATTCTTCGTGGAGACCGTCTTCCGCGGCGCCCCGCCGGCGCTCGTCGCGGGGCTCGAGGAGCTGGTCCTCCGCCTGCGGCGCGGGGAGATCTACGGGGAGCTGCTCATCGACGCGATCGCCGACCTGCGCGCGCGCCTCGACGTCGCGCCGGAGGACGACTACTTCCTCGCGCGCCTCTCGTACCCCTACCTGCGCCCCGAGGACGCGGCGGAGTTCGTGGAGGCGGCATCGGGCGGACGCACCGCGCGCGACATCGTCGTGACGCTCGAGGACCAGGACGGGTCCACGTTCCAGGTCCGGCACGCCCTCTCCCCCAAGGAGGTCGGCCGCCTCCACCGGCTCTTCCTGGCCGCGAAGCTCGACGTCCGCTTCCGGGCGGAGCACGCCTACCTCCTCGCGGTCAACGATCGCGGGATCCCGATCGGCGGGATCGTGTACGAGATGGAGGACGAGGGACGCTCGGCCCACCTGGAGAAGATCGTGGTCGCCGAGCGCTACAGGAAGAAGGGGGTCGCGGACGGGCTGATGAACGAGATGTTCAACCGGATGCGGGCGGCGGGGGCGACGGCGGTCACGACGGGGTTCTTCCGGCCCGAGTACTTCTACGCCTACGGGTTCAAGATCGAGAAGCGCTATGCGGGGCTGGTGAAGCCCCTCTAGGTCTTCCCGTACACCGGGACGAGCGCCGCGCGCGTCGAGGCGTTCTGCGGCGAGGCGAGGAACGCGATCGTCATCGCGACCTCGGCGAGCTTGGGCCACTTCGCGGTGTCCGCCTTGGGCATCGCCTTCCGGTTCGCCTCGGTGTCCATGATCGACGGGACGACGGCGTTGACCCAGATCCCCTCGGCCGCGACCTCCTCCGCGAGCGCGAGCGTGATCGCGGCGACCGCGGCCTTGCTCGCCGCGTAGGCGGCGAGCCCGCTCCCGCGGCGCGGCTCGACGCCGGACTGGGCGGCGACGTTGACGATCCGCCCGCCGCGCCCGCGCATCGCGCGCACCGCCTCCCGGCTGCACAGGAACGCGGAGACCGCGTTCATGTCGAGCATGCGGCGGAGATCGGCGAGCGACGTGTCGTCGATGCGCGAGGCGGCGAACCCGCCGGCGCAGTGGACGGAGGCCCAGAGCGTGGGGAGCCCTTCGTAGAAGGCCCGGACGGCCGCCTCGTCCCCGAGGTCCCCCACCCGCTCGACGCGGGCCCGCTCCCCCGCCTCATCGTAGAGAGCGCGCGCCTTCGCGAGATCGCGGACGGGCAGGTGCAGCGTCGCGCCGGCGTCCAGCAGCAGGCGCGCGACCGCCTCGCCCAGATCCCCGGTCGCCCCCGTGACGACCACGTGCCGTCTCGCGAAGTCCACGTTCATCGGCTGGCCCCCGAAGACCACAGTAGCAAACGGCCTTTGTTAGACTCTCGCCTCGTGCGACGTCGGGCCCTCCGCGTGGCCGGGGTGATCTACCTGGCGCTCCTCGTCGCGTCCTGCGTCGCCCGTCGCGTGCACCCGCCCTCCGCTCCGGTGCTCGAGCCCGAGGACGGGATCGTGCGCGTCGGCGCGATCGACGGCGATCGCGTGCTCGACCGGACGGTCCGTCTCGTCTACCGGCGCGCGGGGCGCTGGAACGATCCCGACGCGCCGGTCGTCGTCCTGCTCCACGGGAGCCCCGGAGGGAAGCGGGACTTCGCGCGTGTCGTGCCGCCGCTCGCGGGGCGATTCCGCGTGCTCGTCCCCGACCTGCCGGGGTTCGGCGCGTCGGAGCGCGACGTTCCCGACTACTCCTTCCGCGCGCACGGCCGCTACGTCCTCGAGCTGCTCGACGCGCTCGGGATCGACAGCGCGCATCTCGTCGGGTTCAGCATGGGAGGCGGCGTCGCGCTCTCCGCGGCCGACCTCGCGCCGCGGCGCGTGCGCTCCATCACGCTCCTCTCCGCGATCGGCGTCCAGGAGATGGAGCTGCTCGGCGACTACACCCTCAACCACGCGATCCACGGGATCCAGCTCGGCCTCCTGTGGGGGCTCCGGGAGCTGACCCCTCACTTCGGCTGGTTGGACGACGTGATGCTCGACGTCCCGTACGCCCGCAACTTCTTCGACTCGGACCAGCGTCCGCTCCGCGGCATCCTCCCCCGCTGGAGCGGGCCGATGCTGATCCTCCACGGCGAGCGCGACCCGCTCGTGCCGGTCCAAGCGGCGCGCGAGCACGCGCGACTGGTGCCGCAGAGCGAGCTGGTGGTGACGACGGAGAGCCACTTCATGGTCTTCCAGGAGGGGGAGCGGATCGCGGGAATCATCGCCCCCTTCATCCTCCGGGCGGAGCGCGGCGAGGCGACGGTCCGCGCGACCGCGAGCCGGCGGCGTATCGCCGCCGCGGCGAGGCCGTTCGACCCGCGCTCCCTCCCGCGGCTCGCCGGCGTCCCGTGGTTGATCGCGCTTCTCCTGCTGACCGTCTCGACGTTCGCGAGCGAGGACCTGGCCTGCGTCGGCGGGGGGCTGATGGTCGCGGCGGGGCGTCTCGCCTTCGTCCCCGCGACCGCCGCCTGCTTGCTGGGGATCTTCGCGGGGGACCTCGGGCTGTTCGTCGCCGGGCGCATGCTGGGCCGCGCGGCGCTCGCGCGACGGCCGCTGCGCTGGGTCGTGCATCCGGCGCAGGTCGAGCGCAGCTCGGAGTGGTTCCGCCGGCGCGGGGCCGCCGTGATCGTCGCGAGCCGGTTCCTTCCCGGGACGCGCCTCCCGACCTACCTCGCCGCGGGGATCCTGCAGACGTCGTTCTGGAGGTTCGCGCTCTGGTTCGGCGTCGCGGCGATCCTCTGGACGCCCGTGCTGGTCGGGATCGCCGCGCTCGTCGGCGCGCCGATCCTCGGGACGATCCATCGCTACAGCCTCTGGGCGCTCCCGGTCGTGGCGATCGCCGCGGTCGTCGCGCTGGTCGTCGCGCGGATCGTGCCGCGGCTCTTCTCGTGGCGAGGCCGGAGACTGCTCGCCGGGAGCTGGCGGCGCGTCGTGCGCTGGGAGTACTGGCCCCCGTACGTCTTCTATCCCCCCGTCGTCGCGTACGCGCTCTGGCTCGGGATCCGCAAGCGCAGCGTGACGCTGTTCACGGCGGCGAACCCGGGGATCGAGGCGGGAGGGTTCGTCAACGAATCGAAGGCCGCGATCCTCCGCGGGCTGGCGGGGGCCGGCGACGCGGTCGCGCGATGGAGCCTCGCGCCGGCTTCGGCGGCGCCGGAGGAGCGGCGCGCGATCGCGCGAGCGTTCGCGCTTCCCGTTGTGCTGAAGCCGGACACCGGGCAGCGCGGCTCGGGGGTCGTGGTTGCGCGGTCGTGGGAGACCGTGGACGACTACCTCGAGCGAGCGCGCTACGACGTCATCGTGCAGGAGCACGTCCCCGGCGTCGAGCACGGCATCTTCTACTACCGCTTTCCGTCCGAGCCACGTGGCCGCATCTTCGCGATCACGCGGAAGGAGATGCCGGTCGTCACCGGCGACGGCCGGAGCACGCTGGAGGAGCTGATCCTCGCCGATCCGCGCACGGTCCCGATGGCGCGGGCGTACCTCACGGCGCAGGAGGCCCGGCGCTCCGACGTGGTCCCCGAAGCGGCGCGGGTCGAGCTCGTCGAGCTGGGCACGCACGCGCGCGGAGCGTACTTCTACGACGGCGCGGACCTCGCGACACCGGAGCTCGAGGAGGCGGTCGATCGCATCAGCCGGAGCTTCGACGGCTTCTACTTCGGCCGCTACGACGTCCGCTCCGCATCGACCGAGGCGTTCCGGCGCGGGGCGTTCAAGGTGATCGAGCTCAACGGCGTGACCTCCGAGGCGACGTCGAT
>DASRJG010000088.1:0-7870 GCA_035649595.1 Candidatus Polarisedimenticolaceae bacterium | reverse complement strand
CGCGAGCAGGCGTCCGAGAGCGAGGGCGTCACCGCGCCCGGCGATCCCCCCGAGCGCCCGGGGGGCGAGCCATCGGGCGCGCTGGTCCTCGGGGCGAGCGTCGGACGCGAGCGGACGGTCGAGGACCCGAACGAGGGACGGCGTGCTCTCGGGCCCGCCGAGGTAGACGAGGAACGCGACGACGTTGTCCCTTCTGGGGAAGCCGGGATCGTCGAGAAGCCGCAACAGCGTCGGGACACCCGCGCGCCCCACCTCGCTCTCGGCGAGCTCGGCGGTGATCCCGTGCATGTAGAGCCGCGACGCCGCGTCCCGGACCCTTCGCTCGAGATCGGCGTCGGAGGACGCACGCGCCCCCGCTCCCGCGAGCAGACACGCCAGCAGCATCAATCGCACGCGCACACAAGCAGATTAGTTGGGCGGCAACGCCCCGGCAAATCGGCGGCGTCCGCCCTTGTAGCCCCGGGTCGCGGTTGGCATAATCCGTTCTTTCCAAAGAAAGGACGGGGCGCCCCCATGGGTTCTTCCGCGTCGCGCGAAGCCATCCGAGCCATTCGAGACTGGGCCGTGACCCAGGGGCGGGGCCTGCAGGGTCCCGAGGTCACCCCCCAAACCTTCGGCAGCTTGGTGTTCAACGACGAGGTCCAGCGCGCGCGACTCACCAAGCCGGTCTACCAGGCGCTTCGGCTGATGATCACGAAGGGAGAGCCGCTCACCCTTCCGGTGGCCGACGCGGTGGCGATCGCGATGAAGGACTGGGCGGTCGAGCGCGGCGCCACGCACTACACGCATTGGTTCCAGCCGATGACGGGGCTGACCGCGGAGAAGCACGACTCGTTCCTCGTGCCGACGGCGGACGGGAAGGCCGTCGCCGAGTTCTCGGGGAAGGAGCTGATCAAGGGAGAGCCCGATGCGTCGAGCTTCCCCTCCGGCGGGATGCGATCCACCTTCGAGGCGCGCGGCTACACCGCGTGGGACCCGACCTCTCCGCCCTGGCTCCTCGAGAGCCCGAACGGGGCCACGCTCGTCATCCCGACCGCGTTCGTGAGCTGGACCGGCGAGGCGCTCGACAAGAAGACGCCTCTCCTGCGCTCGATGGAGGCGCTCTCCGGGCAAGCCGTCCGGATCCTGAAGCTGTTCGGGTCGAAAGCGGAGCGGGTCGTCACGACCTGCGGCCCGGAGCAGGAGTACTTCCTGATCGACCGGCACTTCTTCTTCGCCCGCCCCGACCTGACGCTCGCCGGCCGGACTCTGTTCGGAGCGCGGCCGCCGAAGGGCCAGGAGATGGAGGATCAGTACTTCGGCCACATCCCGGAGCGTGTGCTGGCGTTCATGATGGAGGTCGAGCGGGAGCTCTACAAGGTCGGGGTGCCGGTGAAGACGCGGCACAACGAGGTCGCCCCGAGTCAGTACGAGGTCGCCCCGATCTTCGAGAACGCGAACGTCGCCACCGACCACCAGATGATGATGATGGAGGTCATGAGGAGGGTCGCCCCGAAGTACGGGATGGCCTGCCTGCTCCACGAGAAGCCGTTCGCCGGCGTCAACGGCTCGGGGAAGCACCTCAACTGGTCGATGTCCGACGATCTGGGGAACAACCTCCTCAACCCGGGGGAGACCCCGCACGACAACATCCAGTTCCTCGTGTTCTGCTCCGCGGTCCTCCGCGCCGTGGACACGCATCAGGGGCTGCTCCGGATGGCGATCGCGTTCGCGGGGAACGACCACCGCCTCGGGGCGAACGAAGCGCCGCCCGCCATCATCTCGATCTTCCTGGGGGACATGCTCACCGACATCTTCGAGCAGATCGAGAAGGGGGGCGCGACCGGCACCAAGCAGGGCGGGATCCTCCACACGGGCGTCTCGGTGCTCCCGCAGCTCCCGCGCGACGCGGGGGATCGGAACCGGACCTCGCCGTTCGCTTTCACCGGGAACAAGTTCGAGTTCCGCGCGGTCGGCTCCAGCCAGTCGATCGCGTTCCCGAACATCTGCCTCAACCTCGCCGTCGCGGCCTCGCTGGACGGGATCGCGACCGAGCTCGAGGGCGCGGTGAAGTCCGGGGCGAAGCTCGAGGACGCGGTGAGCAAGCTCCTCACCCGCCTGATCAAGGAGCACAAGCGGATCATCTTCAACGGGAACGGCTACTCGCAAGAGTGGCAGGACGAGGCCGCGCGGCGGGGGCTCCTGAACCATCGGAACACCGTGGACGCCCTCCCCGAGCTGGTCAAGCCCGAGACCCTCAAGACCTTCGAGAAGTACCGCGTGCTGAACGAGCGGGAGGTCCGCGCCCGCTACGAGATCGCGCTCGAGCAGTACAACAAGGTCGTCAACATCGAAGGCCAGACGATGATGCACATGGCGAACCGGTACATCCTCCCGGCGGCGCTCGAATACCAGAGGCGCGTGGCGGAGACCGTGTCCGCCACGCAGGCGGCCGGGGTGGAGTGCGTCGAAGGGAAGGCGCTGCTCGAGGAGCTCTGCGCGCTCACCTGCGCGTTCCGCGGCCGCATCCAGTCGCTGCACCACGCGCTCGATCACCACGCCGCCGAGTCCGCCGAATCGCACGCGAAGCACTACCGCGACAAGGTGGTCCCGGCCATGACGGCCCTCCGCGAGAAGGGGGACGAGCTCGAGGTCCTGATCCCTCACGACATCTGGCCCCTTCCGACCTACCGGGAGATGCTGTTCCTCAAGTGACCGATACGATCTCGTAATCGGGGGCCGGCCCCGGCGCTCCGGGGTTGACGACCCCCCCCGCCGCGACAATATTCGCGGGCGGGGGCTCTTCGAACCCGGAGAGTGGGGATGAAGTTCCAATCGCTTCACGACGAGATCGATCCCGAAGTTCCGCCTGCCGGCGAAGCCGTGGATCCACCACCGGGCGATCCGAACGCGCCCGATGACGCCTACGTCATCGGCGAGCGCTTTCAATCGGTCCTCGCGCCGGAAGGGGGCACGAGCACGAAAAAGAAAAGGCGCGCGAGGGGATTGCGCGTCTGGGTGAGGCCCCTCGCGCTCCTGTTGAGCGCCGCCTGTGTGGGGCTGACGATCTGGAACCTCGCCCGGCTGGTGCAGGGGCCGCCGGCGCCGCCCAAGCCCACTGCCTTCCAGGTCCGGCAGGCGCTGTACCTGGGCGTGCTCAGGGTCGAGGCGTTCCGCCGGGTTCACGGCGTCACGCCGGCGTCCCTGGCCGATGCGGGCCTCCCCGACGCGAACGGATACACGTACCAGCGGATCGACCCGGCGCACTACGCTCTCGCCTTCCAGGCGGACGGTCCGCGCGAGCAGTACGACTCGGCGACGCCGATGGAGCAGGTCTTCGGCTCGCCCGAGAAGATGCTGGCGATGGGAGGTGCTCAATGAGCGCGAAGCGCTCCCGCGAGGCGGGCTACACGCTGCTGGAGCTCCTGATCGTGTGCGCGATGATCGGCGTCATCATGAACATCGCCATCCCCGGACTGTACGAGGGGATGTACCGCGCGAAGGCCAGCCGGATCATCGAGGACTACAACATGGTCCGGACGATGGTCCACCAGCACTACGCCGACCACAGCTTCTACCCGCCCGACACGGGTCCGGGGGTCGAGCCGCCGGAGCTGAGCCCCTACATCCAGAACCGTCTGCAGTGGACGCACGAGGACTACCAGTACGACTGGGAGCTGTGGGTGGACGGCTCGGGGAACCCGACCGAGCCCGCGACGGGCGTGATCGTCGGGTTCAGCATCGTCACGAGCGATCCGAAGCTCGCCGCCGCGGTGCACCGGATCTACCGGGGGATCATCCTCGATACGATCCCCAACCACACGACCTTCGTCATCGAGCCCTACCACAGCTGAGCTGACGTATAACTGGAGGGGTGCGCGCCCTCTCCATCGCCGTCCTCGTGCTGGTCACGGCCTGCTCCGGACGGCTCCGCTCCTCCGACCCTCCCGCGGGCGCGGGGAGCCTCGCGCCGCATCTGGCCGGATCGGGGGGCCGGATCGTCCTCAGCTGGGTCGAGACCGACGCCACGGGCGGGCCGGCCCTGCGATTCGCCACCCGCGAGGGGGACGGTTGGGGGCAGCCCCGGACCGTCGTCCGTGATCGCGCGCTCGCCGCCGACGCGGTGGACGTCCCCTCGGTCGTCCCGCTGGCCGGCGGCGGGTTCGCCGCGCACTGGAGCGTCAAGCGTCACGAATCCACCCACGCCCGGGACCTTCTCGTCGCGGTCTCGCGGGACGGGTCGACCTGGAGCGCGCCGTCACGCCCTCATCGCGACGACACCGACAGCGAGCACGGCATGGCGTCGATCGTGCCGGCCGCCGAAGGGGAGGGCTTCTCGATCGTCTGGCTCGACGGCCGCGCCGGAGAGCTCACCGAGGACGGACGCGGAGGGACCGCGCTGTACGCCTCCGAATCCGACGGCCGGCAGTTCTCCGCGGAGACGCTCCTCGATCCCCGCGTGTGCGACTGCTGCAAGACCTCGGCTGCGCTCGCGCCGTCGGGTCCGATCGTCGCCTACAGGGACCGCGCCGAAGGCGAGCGGCGCGACATCAGCCTGGTGACCCGCGCGTCCGGCGGTTGGAGCGCACCCCGAGCGGTGCACGACGACGGATGGTCCCTGACCGCGTGCCCGACCAACGGCCCTTCGGTCGCCGCGCAGGGAGATCGTGTGGCGGTCGCCTGGTTCACCGGCGCGCGATCGACCCCCTCCGTCTGGGCCGCGACCTCCGGCGACGCGGGGGCGACCCTGAGCGCGCCGGTGCGGGTGGACGGCGGATCCCCGTCGGGGCGGGTGGAGGTCGCGATGCTCGACGACGGCTCGGCGGCGGTCGTGTGGCTCGAGAAGCTGGGGGAGCGGGGAGAGGTGCGGGTGCGCCGCGTGGCGCCCGACGGTGTCGCCGCGCCGCCGGTCACCGTCGCGACGACCTCCGCGAGCCGGGCATCGGGGTATCCCCGCATCGCCGCCTTGAGCGGGCACCGGGTCCTCGTCGCGTGGACGGAGATCGGGACGGGGAGCCGCGTGCGCGTCTCGGTCGTCGAGCTGAGCTAGGGACAGGCCGAAGGCGCCGCGGCGATCCCGGGGTCGCGCGGGCCCGCCAGGCGCGCGGGATCGTCGTCGTACGATCCACGGCAGCCGGTGCCGGTCGCGCGCACGAGGTAGTAGGTCCCCGCGCCCGCGGGAGGATCGGGGTCGCCCAGGAGAACGCTCGTCCCCGACACATCGTCCGCCGCGCAAGCGGCCGTCGCCGAAGCGAAGTTGCCGCCGCTCCCCCGAAGGGCGAGGAGACTGCCGGACACGGCGTCGTAGGTGGTCGCGTTCCGGGCCGCGGCCCATGAGACGCGAACGCCGGGAGCCTCCTTCGCCAGGACGATCGCGGGGCGCCCCACCTCCGCGCACGCCACGCAGCTCGGGAAACGGAAGGATCCGATGCGCGTCGTCCACCCGGTGCCGCTCGTCGCGGCGTAGTACTCCTGCGTGTACCAGAAGGTGCAGTCGTCCACCGGATCGACGGCGAGCATCGAGTAGTCGCCCCACCTCCGGACCCCGGTCTGGGAGCCCATGCCCGCGACGAGCGTCGCCTCAGTCTGCGGAAGCGTCCCCGGAGGGTCGGACGGCAGGCGCCCCGCGTAGCGGACCGTGGGCGCCGTGGTCGCGCTGGAGAGCGAGTAGCCGACCGCCAGGTCGCCGCTGCCGTCCATCGCGGCGCTCCCCATCCACCGGTGCTCGCCATCCGGCGCGTGGGTCCCGGCCTGATGGACTCCCCAGCTGCCTCCCGTCCGTCTCAGCTCGTACCAGCGGACGCCCGCGTGGTCGGTTCCGTCCACGTCCACCGAGTGGTTCACGGTCAGCGACTCGTGGTCCCCCCAGTTCCTGTACACGAGCCGGTACATCAGTCGGTCGGAGAGCGCGTCGATCTTCATCGTGACGCCGAGCTGCGGGATGCACTCGCTGACGTAGCCGCAGAGGTCGGAGTCGAAAGGGTACCCCGCCGCTGTGAGATCGATGACCTGATCCGGGTTCCCCCCGACGCCGAACGTCGAGCTCGGCGGATCGTTCCAGTCCACGTGGAAGCTCCAGATCGACAGGCGATCGATCGGCGTCCATCCGAACCCGTCGTCGTCCATCTCGACGAACAGGTTCGGCGCGCCCGGAGGCGGGCGCCCGGGACCGTCGAGGTCCGCCGGGATCGCGCCGCTGAAGTTCGAGTTGACGCCGAACAGGTCGAAGTACACGGTCCGAGCGGGGAGACCCTGGAGCATCTTGTCGCGCTCGAACGCCATGACGCCCTGGCCGGCGAACGTGCGGCTCGGCCCCGACTGCTGGTTGACGCCGAGGTAGTACGCGTCGGGCCAGACCCCGAACTTCGGATAGTCGTTCAGGAGGCTCGTGGAGAAGAGGAAGTCGTAGCGGTACCAGGCCCCCGTCGGATCCGGAGTCTGCGAGACCGCGATGCACTGGTGGTAGTTGTTGAAGTCGATGAACGCGAGCTGGCTGAGGAGCCAGCGGTCCGCGATCGGGTCGTAGAGCGCGATCGGGTCGCCGTTGTTCCGCGTCTCGCACAGCCCGCCGAACCCCGCCCAGATGGTGTTGCCGTTGACCGGTCCGAAGACGAGCGTCCCCTGCTTGTTCCAGACCGCGTAGGAGAGGTTGACCCACTGCACATAGTGGTTCGGTCCCACGTCGCCGTTGGTGTCGGGGGGCGCGATGTTGTTGCGGTTCGCCACCCCGTCGAACGAGAGGAGCGGAAACGGCATCGGTCCCATCGGCGACTCACCCGCCGATTCGCCCTCCTCGATCGCGATCCTCGGCTCGTTTCCGCTGCGAGAGCCCCGCGCCTTCGGGAGGCGCACCGGCTCGTGCGTCGCCGCGATCACCTCGGCGTCGGACTTCGGGCGGATGAGGAACAGCGGCGGAGACAGATCGTGCTTGACGTCCTGCGCCACCACGGGAACCGGAGGCTTCGACGGCGCCGCGTCGGGGGCGGCGGCCGCCAGCAGGGCCAGACCGGCGATCGAGAGGTGGGGCATCCCGACTCATGTTACCGGATGGGGCCCGCGCTCGACGCGGGTCCGCCGCAGCGTCGAACGGCGGGATCCGGCGCACGCCGCGGAGCCCGGCAGTACGGTCGGGAGCAAAGCCGAGGAGGTGTGACATGCTCGCTGAACTCGCTCTCGCCTGCACGGCCACGATCGTCGCTCTCCCCGCCTCCGACGTTCGCCTCGACCCGTGCGCGCCCGCGGTCGCGGCGGTGCTCGCGGCGAGCGACGGTGACGTCGAAGAACGCTGGGATGCGATCGGCCGAGTTCTCTCGTCCAACGTTTGGGATGTCGCGAAGGATGGTGGGACCGCCTGCCGAGAACGCATCCTCACGAGCATTCGCGACACCCTGCGCGCCGAGCGTGACGACCGATTGCGATGCAGATGGATGGAGATCATTCCCTGGGCCGCGGCTCCGGAGCTGCGCGATCTCCTCCGCGACGCTCTCCGCTCGAACTCGCCGAACGTGCGCCGGCGGGCGCTCCAGCTGACGACGCTCGATCCGCATCCCACGCTGGCGGACGGCGTGAGATCCGCCTGGGACGACGAGCTCCCCGAAGAGGTTCTCGCCGATCTTTTTCGCGCGTCCGCCGCCGTGGGCGACCGATCGCACGCGGCGGACGTGCGCTCGGCGCTCGGCTCGCACTCCATCGTGCTGGTCTCCGCCGCGCTCCACGCTCTGCGCACGATGCCGGATCCGGAGGCCGTTCCCGCGATCGTTGCGTTGACGGAGGAGGACACCGACTTGGCGTCGGCGGCCTTGTCGCTCCTCGGTGGCTGGAGCGAGATTCCCGGCGTCGACGACGTCCTGGTCGATCTGGCTGTGACGCGTGAATTCTCTCGTGCGTCCCA
>DASRJG010000087.1:0-2781 GCA_035649595.1 Candidatus Polarisedimenticolaceae bacterium | reverse complement strand
TCCCGCGCCGCGAGCGAGTGATAGCGACCCGCGGCGAACGGCGACGGGACCCCCTCGAACAGCGCGTGCCCCTCGTGCCGCACCGGGGCCGCCTTGCCGTGAACGACCTCTCCCGCGGGGCCGACCCGGCCGCCCGACGCTTCCACGATCGCCTGATGGCCGAGGCAGACGCCGAACAGCGGCACCCGCTCCCGCGCGGCGAGGCGGGCGAGGGCGACGCAGCAGCCGGCGGCCGCGGGCGCCCCGGGGCCGGGGCTGAGGATGATCAGCGACGGCGACCGCTCGCGCGCCCGCGCGATCGCCTCCTCCGCGAGGAGCGTGTTGCGCCAGACCCGGACCGCGGCACCGCGCCGCCCGAGCTCGTCCACCAGGTTCCAGGTGAACGAGTCGAAATTGTCGATGAAGACGACGCTCAAGGGGTCAGGCACCGCCGCCTCCGGACGCGATCGCGCGCAGCACGGCCTCGGCCTTCCGGCGGGTCTCGCGGGCCTCCGCGGCGGGGTCCGAGTCGAACACGATGCCCGCCCCCGCGCGTACCGCGGCGATCCCCTCCCGCACCACGGCGGCCCGGATCACGATCGCGGTGTCCATCTCCCCGTCGCAGGTCAGGTAGCCGACCGCCCCGCCGTAGGCGCCGCGCCGCGACGGCTCGACCTCGCGGAGGATCTGCGCGGCGCGGATCTTGGGCGCGCCCACCAGCGTGCCCATGTTCATCGCGGAGGCGTAGGCGTGGAGCGCGTCGAGCCCCGGCGCCAGCTCCCCCTCGACCTCGGAGACGAGGTGCATGACCTGGGAGTAGCGGTGCACGTCGAGGAGCCGGGCGACGCGCCGCGTGCCGGGGCGGCTGACGCGGGCGACGTCGTTGCGGGCGAGATCGACGAGCATCATGTGCTCGGCGATCTCCTTCGCGTCGAGGCGCAGCGCCGCCTCGCGCCGCGCGTCGAGATCGGCGTCGAGCGCGCCCGATGCGTCGCGCCCGCGAGCCGCGGTCCCGGCGATCGGGCGGATCGCGACCTTCCGCGGCGTGCCGTGGACCTTGACGGCCGTCTCGGGGGAGGCGCCGAGCAGCGTGGATCTCTCGCCGCGGACGTAGAACAGGTACGGGCTGGGGTTGTCGGCGCGGAGCGCGGCGTAGGCGCCGAGCGGGTCGGGGCAGGGGAGCGAGAACGTGCGCGAGGCGACGATCTGAAACACGTCGCCGGCGACGATGTGCCGGCGGAGACGGCCGACCAGCTCCGCGAAGTCCGCGTCGGAGAGGTCCTCCGAGATCGAGACGTCGGCCGGCCGCGCGGCCGGATGAGGCGGCGCGCCCTCGACCGCTTGGAGCAGCGACGCGATGCCGTGCGCGGCGTCGTGGTAGTTCGCCTCGCCGTCGGGGCCGCCGAACGCGTTGGCGACGAGCAGCGTCCGGTGGCGGACGTGATCGACGATCACCAGCCGGTCGGGGATGACCAGCTCGAAGTGGGGGGTGGGAGCGGCCTCAGGACGCCCTTCGGGGAGGTCCTCGAACAGCTCGAGCAGATCGTAGGAGAAGACTCCGGCGGCGAGGAGGCAGGCTTCCGCCGGTCGCGCGAGCAGCTTCGGGCCGAGCACCAGCTCGCGAATCGCGTCGAGCGGCGAGGGGAGGAGACCACGGGAGGCCTCGTCGCGAGGACCGGGGGGCGGCGCCGGGAACGGGACGCGAAGCTCGTCGCCTTCGCGCTCCCCTCCGAGACGGCGCTGGGCCCATCCGAGGAGCGATCGCCCGTTCGACGAGGTCGCGCGGATCGTCACCAGCCGGTCCCGGCAGACGATCCGGAGCGCGGGGGAGGCTCCGATCAGGCTCCGCTCTCCCGCGCCTCCGGCGGTCTCGGCGCTCTCCAGGAGGAACGTCCCGGCGCGCCGCCCGCCGTCCGAGAGCGTGCGATAGACCGCGAGCGGATCCACGCGGCCGGTGACCTCGCGGACCAGCGGGAGCACCGATCCCTCGTCGAGCGGCGTCATCCCATCACCTTCCCCACCGCATCCGCGATCGGGCGCAGCTCGCGCATTAGCGCCTCGAACTGCTCGGGGAAGAGCGATTGGCGGCCGTCGGAGAGCGCGCGCGGCGGATCGCAGTGGACCTCGACGAGGAGACCGTCGGCCCCGCATGCGAGGGCCGCCTTCGCCATTGGCGCGACCAGCTCGCGCAGCCCCGTTCCGTGCGACGGGTCCACGAGGACCGGCAAGTGGCTGCGCTGCTTGATCAGCGGGATCGCGTTCAGGTCGAGCGTGTTGCGCGTGGCGGTCTCGAACGTCGTGATCCCGCGCTCGCAGAGGATGACGTTGGGGTTCCCCTCCGAGACCACGTATTCCGCGGCGAGCAGGAGGTCCTCCACCTTGGCGGCCATCCCGCGCTTCAGGATGACCGGCTTGCGCTGCCGGCCCAGCGCGCGGAGGAGCCGGTAGTTCTGCATGTTGCGCGCGCCGGTCTGCAGGACGCCGGCGTAGCGCTCCACGGTCTCGAGATCGCCCGCGTCCAGCACCTCGGTCACGGCCGGGACGCCGGCCTCGTCCGCGGCGTCTCTCAGGATCGCCAGCCCCTCGGCCCCGAGGCCCTGGAAGGAGTACGGGCTCGTCCGCGGCTTGAAGGCGCCGCCCCGCAAGAGCTGGGCCCCCGCGCGCTTGACCTCGCGCGCCACCGTCAGCATCTGCTCCCGCGACTCCACCGCGCAGGGACCGGCGATCACGACGAGGCCGGGGCCGCCTACCGCGACGCCCCCGATGTCCACCACCGTGTCCTCCGCCTTCACCTCGCGGGAC
>DASRJG010000086.1:0-10314 GCA_035649595.1 Candidatus Polarisedimenticolaceae bacterium | reverse complement strand
CGCGTCGCGTTCCATCCCGACACGATCGACTCACGCTCCCCCTCCGTCAGCAACGTCAACTCACCGACCCGACGATCCGGATCCTCCACCACACCCCGCACCAACCGCACCAGATGACCCAGCATCCGGTCGATCGTGGCCTCGTCGAAGAGATCCGTCGCATAGACGAGCACCAGATGGAACCCGTCGTCCTCCTCGTCGGCCGAGAGCGTCCAATCGAACTTCGCCGCGGCGTATGCGGAATCGAAGGCCTCCATGGAGAGTCCCGGAAGATCGAGGCTCGGCGCCGGAGCGTTCTGCATCGCGAACATCACCTGGACGATCGGCGTCCGGCCCGGATCGCGCTCCGGCCGGATCTCCTCCACGAGCCTCTCGAAGGGCAGATGCTGGTGCGCGAGCGCCTCGAGCGCGGTCTCGCGCACCCTGCGGAGCACCTCGCGGAACGTGGGACCTCCGGACAGGTCGCACCGGAGCGCGAGGGTGTTCACGAAGAAGCCGATCAGCCGCTCGGTCTCGGGTCGCGTGCGCCCCGCGACGGGCGTCCCCACCACCAGATCGGTTTGCCCGGTGATCCGGTGCAGGAGGGTCACGAACGCCGCGAGAAGCGTCATGAAGCTCGTCGCGCCCTCGCGGCGCCCCAGATCCCGAAGCGCCGACGCCAACGGATCGGGCACGACAGCCGCTCGCGCCGCTCCGCTCGAGGACCGGGCGAGGGGACGCGGACGATCCGTCGGCAGGGGAAGAAGCTCGGGGGCGCCCTGGAGCCGGCGCCGCCAATACGCGAGCTCGTCCTCGATCGCCGGCCCTCGCAGGAGCTCGCGCTGCCAGAGCACGAAGTCGCCGTACTGGAGGGAGAGCTCGGAAAGGGGCGACGGCTTCGCGCTCGAGAAGGCCGCGTAGAGCGCGTTCAGCTCTTCGACGAGGATCGCGAGGGACCAACCGTCGGCCACGATGTGATGCAGCGTCAGGAGGAGAACGTGGTCCTTCTCCGCCAGGCGAAGGGCCGTGGCGCGGAACACCGGGCCGCGCGCGAGGTCGAACGGCCGCTCGGCCTCTTCGGCGGCGAGCGCGCGTGCGCGCGTCTTCCGCTCGGAAGCCCCGAGAGACCGGAGATCGAGCACCGGGATTCGAAAGGGCTCCGCGTCTCCGACGACTTGGATCGGTTTTCCGTCGATGTCCGGAAACGTGGTGCGAAGGGCCTCGTGCCGTCTCGTGATCTCGCCGAGACTCGCTTCGAGCGCTCCGAGGTCGAGCGCCCCGCGGAGGCGAAGCGCGGCCGGCAGGTTATAGGCCGAGCTTCCCGGCTCCCATCGGTCGAGGAACCAGAGCCGCTGCTGAGCGAAGGACAGCGGAAACGTGCTCCACTCGGTCCCTCGCTCCTCCAACGCCCGAGCGAGGCGCGCGCGCTTCTCGGGCGACAGGTTGGCGAGCCGCTCCACGACATCGCGCATCGAAGCCGCTCCTCAGAAGAGCCGACCGCCCACGATGGCCTTCATGTCAGGAACGACCAAGGCGGTTCCTCGGTCCTCGGTCGGCACGCCGAGGGTCAGGACCTCCGAGACGTACTTGCCGATCCGTCGAGGCTCGAGATTCACGACGGCGAGGACCTGGGTTCCCTGGAGCGTCTCGGGAGGGTGGTTGGTGGCTTGGGCCACGCTCACCTTGGTCCCGATCTCGGCGCCGAAGTCGATCACCAGCTTGTAGGCGGCTGCGCGCGTTCCCTCGGTTCGCTCCACCGAGCGGATCTCGCCGACCCGGACGTCGACTCGGGCGAACGCCTCGAAATCGATCGAGGCGTCGCCGGAAGAGACCTTCTCCATCTCAGGCGGCCAGCTTCATCGTCGCCTCGTGGAGTCCTCCCCAGAATCCCGCGATGAGATCGAGATGCCGCTGGTATCCGTCGGTGATGCGGGCCACGCTCTCCGTGTCCCGCGCGTATCGCTTGACCGC
Source organism: Candidatus Polarisedimenticolaceae bacterium (assembly GCA_035649595.1). Taxonomy (GTDB): domain Bacteria; phylum Acidobacteriota; class Polarisedimenticolia; order Polarisedimenticolales; family DASRJG01; genus DASRJG01. Next base: position 8,364 of record DASRJG010000086.1, on the reverse strand, counting down.
GTGGAGGGACTCGTCCTTGTGGTCCTTCTCGGCCGCACCGATGTGCACGTAGAAGTACTCGCAGCTCTCGTGGAACTCGTCGGGGTTCTTCCAGAGCGGCAGATAGTTCCGCGCGCCGTCGTAGAGCTTGCGCAGCATCGTGTAGGCCTGCCACTCCAGGGCGAGCTGGGCCCCGAAAGCCCGGTCCTCGATCGCGTAGAGCTCGCGCTCCCCCCGGATGAGAGCGAGCGTGGTGGGAAGGAGGTCCCCGTTCTTCTCGAGACGATCGCGATCGAGCAGGGACTTGTGGCCCATCCTTTCGGAGAGCTGGGACAGGAAGGCGTCGAGGAGCACCCAGTGCACCTTGTCCGCATGGCCGTACCCCATCTCGGAATGCAGGGTCTTGACGTACTCCCCCTTCGCCTCGAGATCGTCCGTCGAAAGGATGAGGACGGCGAGGGCGTCGGGGAACGATTTGACCCAGGCCCCGTAGTTCCGGGCGAAGACCTCGAGGGCCCGAATGCCGAACGGCCGGGCCGTCCAGGCTCGGTAGAAGTCGTTTTCCAGCGCCGGATGGCTGGTGATCTCTCGCAGCATCTGTTCGATCGTCGTCGTCGTCGTAACCACGTCGAGGCTCCTCTCAAGGAATGAATCCGTGGATTCGTGCTCGGTCCGTTGACTTAGGTCGCATCTCCGTCTTTCCCGGAATCGGCCGTGGCGTCCGGGAGCGCCTCGATCTCTTGAAGCAGGCCGGCGAGACTCCCCGTTCTCTTCGCGCGACAAATCGTCGAGGGCGCGCTCTCCGAGGATGCCGGAGCGCCCTCGATGCAGGCCGCGAGACCCGCGATCGACGGCCGATCGAAGAAGCGCGGAAGGGGTACGTCCGTGCCGAGTCGTTGCTGGACGCGCGACAGGAGGAGCGTGGCCAACAGCGAGTGCCCCCCCGAGGCGAAGAAATCGTCGTGAATCCCGACCGCTTCGGCTTCCGAGGACAGCACCTCCGCCCAGATCGCGGCGACCGCTCGCTCCAGATCGGTTCGCGGCGCGATCCCCGCCTCCCGAGCCACGCTCGAGCCGAGCGGCGCCGGCGGAAGAGCCTTCCGGTCCACCTTCCCGCTCGGCGTGCGAGGGAGCGCGGCGAGAGGGACGCACAGGGAGGGAAGCATCCCCTCCGGGAGCGACTCCCTCAAATATGCGCGAAGGTGCTTCGGATCGACGGATCCCTGGGAGGGCACGTAGAAGGCCACGAGGTGCCTCTCGCCGCGCGTGTCCTCGCGAACCACGACCGCCGCCTCCTCGACGTCCGGGTGCCTGCCGATCGCGACCTCGATCTCGCCGGGCTCGATCCGGACCCCTCGTATCTTGACCTGCTCGTCCGTGCGCCCCACGAATTCGACCGCGCCGTCCGCGGCCCACCGGACGACGTCGCCGGTTCGATACAAGCATCCACCCGGATCACGGCCGAAGGGGTCGGGAACGAACTTCTCCGCGGTGACGTCGGGTCGGTCGAGGTAGCCTCGCGCGAGGCAATCGCCTCCCGCGTAGAGCTCTCCCGCGACGCCCACCGGGACCGGCTGCAGGGATCGATCGAGAACGTAGAGCGCCGTGTTCGAGATGGGCCGCCCGATCGGCGGGAGCTTCGGCCACGCGCTCGGATCGGAAGCGAGCGGCTGGCTCGTGATCACGTGGGTCTCGGAGGGGCCGTAGTGATTGACGAGCCGGCAGCGCGGCAACCGGCGGAACAGCGCCGCGATCGCGGGCGTGATGCGCAGCTGCTCTCCTCCGACCAGGATCTCCCGGAGCGTCCGGAGCGTTCCCTCGCGCTCCGCCAGCTCCTCGGCGAGCCTCTGCAGCACGACGTTGGGAAGGTGCGCGCGCTCGACCTCCCACCGGTCGATGAGCGCGCCGAGCGCCGCGGGGTCGAAGCGCACGCGCTCCGGGACCAGGACGAGAGCTCCGCCGGCGCGAAGGGTGGAGAAGATCTCCTGAAAGCCGACGTCGAAGCTCAGCGACGCGAACTGGAGAGTCCGCGAGCTTCTCCAGGGGGCGCTCTGGTGCCACTCGATCAGGTTCAGGAGGCACCGGTGCGGCATTCCGACCCCCTTCGGACGCCCGGTGGAGCCCGACGTGTAGATCACGTACGCGAGATTCTCCGGGCAGACGGGCCGGCCGGGAGTGCGGCGTTCCGGGCCGTCCGCGGGCTCCTCCGGAGCGTCCAGGCACACGACACGCTCGTCCGGAAACGGCACGCTCGATCGGAGCCGCGTTTGAGTCACCATCACCTGGGCGCCTGAATCCTCCAGCATGAACGCTCGGCGCTCCGCAGGCCAGGCCGGATCGAGCGGCAGGCACGCTCCCCCGGCCATCATCGTTCCCACGACCGCGACGATCATGTCGCTCGATCGATCGAGGGACACCCCGACGATCGAGTCCGGACCGACACCGCTCGCACGAAGACGCGCGGCGAGATCCTCGGATCGGTGGAGCAGCTCCGCATAGGACAGCTCGTCCGCTTCGGATGCGATCGCCAGGGCGTCGGGCGTTCGCCGCGCCTGCTCGACGAAGAGCTCGTGGACGCCATGCGCCTCGGAGCGGACCGCCGTCGTTCCGCTCCCCCGATGGATGATCCGGCGCGACTCCTCTCCCGTCAGGAGGGGGAGCCGGGAGATCGGTCGCGAAGGGTCGTCCGCAATCGCCTGGAGCAGGGTCGTCCAGCAGCCCAGGAGCCGTTCGATCGTCGTGCCGTCGTAGAGGTCGGTCGCGTACTCGCACCATCCGTGGAGATCCCCTGGCGCATTCACCATGCAGAGGGTGAGGTCGAATCGCGATGTCCCCGTCTCCAGGCCGACGACCTCCGCCCGCGTTTCGGGTAGCTCCAGCTGGCGCGCCGGCACGTTCTGGAGGATGAACATCAACTGAAACAGAGGATGCCGGGACGGATCCCGTTCGGGACGAATCTCTTCGACGAGCTTTTCGAGCGGAAGGTCCTGGTGCGCGTAGGCCTCGAGCGTCGTCTCGCGGACCCGGTCGAGCAGCTCGAGGAAGGTCGGGTCGCCCGACAGGTCGTTTCGGAGGACGAGCGTATTGGCAAAACAGCCGATCAGCTTCTCGGTCTCCACACGATTCCGGTTGGCGATGAACGAGCCGACGATCTGGTCCACCTGTCCGGTCAGGCGATGGAGCAGACCGTGGAACGCCGCCAAGAGCGTCATGAAGAGCGTCGCGCCTTCCCGCCGAGCGAGCTCCTGAAGCGCGTCGCCGCACTCGCGAGAGACGCTCATGGCCACGTGGGCGCCGCGAAAGCTCTGCTCGCGCGGGCGTGGCCGGTCGGTGGGCAGCTCCAGGACAGGCAGGGGACCCGCGAGCCGCGTCTTCCAGTACTCGAGCTGGCGATCCAGCACGGCTCCCGTCAGCCAGCGCCGCTGCCAGACGGCGAAGTCGGCGTACTGGATCGGAAGCTCGGGAAGCGACGGCGGCTCACCCCGCAAGAGCCCTTCATAGAGGCTCGCCAGCTCCTCGAGGAGGAGCGCTCCGGACCAGCCGTCCGAAACGATGTGATGGAGCACGATGAGGCACACGTGATCGTCGGGACCCAGGCGGAACAACGTCACCCTGAACAGGGGGCCCCGCACGAGATCGAACGAACGGCGCGCCTCGTGGCCGATCCTCAGCATCACCTCGGCTTCTCGAGCCGCCGGGGAGTCCCCCGAGACGTCGACGAGCGCCGGCTCGACCCCGCGGGCCTCGCCGATGACCTGGACGGGACGGCCGTTCTCGAGCGCGAAGGTCGTTCGCAACGTCTCGTGACGTAGGACGATCTCGCCGAAGGCCCGCGCCAGGACGTCGAGGTGAAGCGGTCCCCGGAATCGGGCGGCCTGAGGCACGTTGTAGAACGCGCTGTCCGGCCGGAGCTGCCAGAGGAACCAGAGCCGCTCTTGAGCGAACGACAGCGGCGGAGGTCCCTCCTCGTCACGGCGCTCGATCCTCTCCGACCCGGTCACGGAGGACCCGCGCCCTTGGCGCAGCCGCTCGAGGACCGCGCGCTTCTGGAGCGAGAGCGTGAAGCCCCGAGACTCGCCGCTCACGACCGTTCCTCCTCGAGGAGACGCTCCACTTCGTCCTCGGACATCGCCGCGAGACGGACGACCCACCGGGCCGTCTCGTCGACCGCGCCGCGATCTCCCGCCGCGAGCGTCAGGGCCTCCGCGAACCCCGCGGGGGTGGGAGACTCGAAGATCGATCGCAGGGGAAGGTCGACCTCGAAGATCTCTCGGATCCGTGAAAGAACCTGAGTGGCCGTCAACGAATGGCCGCCCAGCTCGAAGAAATCGTCCTGAACGCCGAGGCGGGGCACTCCGAGGACCTCCCGCCAGACTCCGACGATGACCTCCTCCGTCGGCGTGCGGGGCGCGACGTACGCGGCGTCGACCCCGGACCGATCGCGCTCGGGGGCCGGCAGCTTCGCGCGGTCGATCTTGCCGCTCGGAGTCCGCGGCAGATCGTCCAGGACGAGGAAGGTCGAAGGGATCATGAAGTCGGGAAGGCGGCGCTTCAGGTGGGCCCTGAGAGCGCTCGGGCGCGGCGTTTCCCCTTCCCGCGGCGAGACGTAGGCCGCCAGCCGCGCCTCCCCGCCCTCGTGCCAGACTCGCACCGCGCCGGCGCGGACGTCCGGATGGCTCCGCAGCGCCTCTTCGATCTCCGCGGGCTCGATGCGAAAGCCGCGCACCTTCACTTGGAGATCGTTGCGCCCGACGTACTCGACATCTCCGTCCGGCAGGCGGCGACCGAGATCCCCGGTTCGATACAAGCGGCCGCCGGCCCGCCCGTCGAACGGATCGGGGACGAAGGACTCCGCGGTCGCCTCGGGCCGGTCGAGATAACCGCGAGCGACGCCGGCACCTCCGAGGCAGATCTCACCGACGACCCCGACGGGAACCGGCTCGAGCCTGCCGTCGAGGACGTGGAGGTCGGCCCCGGCGATGGGGCGTCCGATCGGAACGGAGCGCTGGTCGCGCACGTCGCCGCAATCGAACACGCTCGCCCACACGGTCCCTTCGGTAGGGCCGTACTCGTTGTAGAGAGCGACGGTCGGAAGTGCCGCGAGGTGATGGGACACCAGATCGAGCGGGCAGGCCTCACCCGCAACCACGACGGCACGAAGAGACGCGAGCTCGGCCGGCCGCGACTCCTCGAGGACCCTCGCGTAGAGCGACGGCAACAGGAGGACGTGCGTGATCGCATCCGACGCGATCGCCTCGATGAGACGTCGGGGCTCCCGCTGGGCCCCCTCCGGCAGAACGTGAAGGGTCCCGCCCGAGGACAACGTCCAGAACAGACCGGCCACGGAGCTGTCGAACGCGAACGAGGGAACCATGAGGAACCGCTCGACCGGCTCACGGTAGTAGGCCAGGCGCGCGCGCGTCGATTCGACGAGGTTCCGGTGGCTGACGACGACACCCTTGGGCGTTCCCGTCGAGCCCGACGTATACAGGACGTACGCCGCGCGATCGGTGGGACGCGACGAAGCGGGCGGCCCCTCCGCGGTCCCCGGAGCGCTCGCGTCCCCGTCGAGAAGGATCACCGGCGCTCCGCTCGCACCGAGCCGACCGGCCGTGCTTCTCCGCGCGACTACGACGCACGGGCGAGCGTCTTCGAGCATGAACGCCAGGCGGTCTTCGGGATAGGCGGGGTCGAGAGGGACGTAGGCGCCTCCGGCCTCGAGCACGGCCAGCATCGCGACGATCGCGTCGACGGAGCGCTCGGCCCCCACGGCGACGCGGCTCTCGACGCCGACTCCCAGCTCTCGAAGGGTGGAGGCGAGAGCCCGGGAGCGCCGGCCCAGCTCCCGATACGTGAGCGTGACGTCGCCGCAGGTCACCGCGGGGGCATCCGGGGCTTCCTCGACCCGCGCTCTGAAGAGGTCGCCGACCTCCTTCCGATCGTCGCGCCGGGATCGGGGACCCTGTGCCGCTTCGAGGGCCGATCGACGTTCCGCGCGCGACATCAGATCGAGCGCCGAGATGCGGCGATCCGGCTCGGCGACGATCGCCTCCAGCAGCGTCTCGAGCTGGCCCGCCATCCGCTCGATCGTCGGCGGCAGGAAGAGATCGGTGTCGTACTCCAGGGAGCCGACGAGCCCTTCCGGGGTCTCCGTGAGCGTGAGCGTGAGATCGAACTTCGCCGTTCCGGTGTGCTCGGTGCGAACGGTGGCGGTCAGGTCGGCGAGACCGGGCACGGGCATGGGCTCGTTGTGGAGATCGAACATGACCTGGAAGAGCGGGGCGCGTGACAGATCGCGCTTCGAAGGGAGCGCCTCCACGAGCCGCTCGAACGGAAGATCCTGATGCGCGTAGGCGCCGAGCGTCGTCTCGCGGACGCGCTCGAGGAGCTCGCGGAACGTCGGATCGCCCCCGAGATCCGTCCGCATCACGAGCGTGTTGACGAAGAACCCGACGAGCCCTTCGAGCTCCGAGCGATTCCGATTCGCGATCGGAGTCCCCACGACGATGTCGATCGCACCCGACACGCGATGGAGGAGAACGTCGAAGGCCGCGAGCAGGACCATGAACATCGTCGCGCCCTCGCGTCGAGCGAGGTCCGCGAGCCCATCGCTGAGACCGCGCGAGAGCTCCACGGCGCGAAGCGCCCCTCGATGCGTCTGCACGGGCGGACGGGGGCGATCGGTCGGAAGCTCGAGCGCCGCGGGCGCCCCCTCGAGCCGGCGCGTCCAATACCCGAGCTGGGACTGGAGCACGGGCCCTCGGAGCCAGCCTTGCTGCCAGATCGCGAAATCGGCGTACTGGATCGGAAGGTCCGGGAGCGGAGATGGCCGCCCGTGCGCGAACGCATCGTAGAGCTCGGCCATCTCGTGAACCAGGACGCCGATGGACCATCCGTCCGTGACGATGTGATGCATCGTGACGAGAACGACGTGGTCGTCCGGGCGTACGCGTACGAGCGACGCCCGGAAGAGAGGTCCCGCCGCGAGGTCGAAAGGCCTGAGGGCCTCGGCCGCGATGCGACGCTCGACCTCCGCCTCGAGGCCCGCTTCCGACGCTTCGGACAAGTCTTCGACGTCCAAGCGGAAAGGCGTCGGAGGAACGACGACTTGCTTCGGCCGCCCCCGGTCCGACGGGAAGACCGTCCGCAGTCCTTCGTGGCGCAGCACGACCGCCTCGAACGCACGCTGGAGGGCGCGGGCGTCGAGCGTCCCGGCGAGGCGCAACACGACCGGCACGTTGTAAGAGGGGCTTTTCGGCTCGAGCTGATCGAGGAACCAGAGACGTTGTTGCGCGAACGACAGGGGAATCTCGGCTCCGCGCTCCGCCGGTCGGATCTCCGGGACGGAGTCCCCCGCCTCTTCGCGCAACAGCCTCTGGATCCTCGCGGCCAATCCCGCGATCGTCGGATCCTCGAACACGGCTCGCAACGGCAATTCGACGCGGAACGCGCTCCGCGCGCGGGAGACGATCTGCGTCGCGCTCAGAGAATGGCCGCCGAGGTCGAAGAAATCGTCGTGGATGCCGATGCGATCGACGCGGAACGTCCTTCGCCAGATTCCCGCGAGCAGATCCTCGACCGGGGTTCGAGGCGCGACGTAGGGCTTCCGGCCGACGACCTCGCCGCGCTCCGGCACGGGAAGTCTCCTGCGATCCAGCTTCCCGTTCGGGGTGAGCGGGAAGCCATCGAGCCAGAGGAAGGCCGACGGCATCATGAATTCGGGCAGCCGCTCCTTCAAGAAGTCCCGCAGGACGGACGGCGGGACGCGCGGGCCGGTGGGGACCAGATAAGCGACGAGGACGCGCTCTCCCGGCTCGGCTTCCCAGACCGTCGCCAGCGCCTGCCCGACCGCCGGGTGCTGTCCGAGAACCGTCTCGATCTCCCCCAGCTCGATGCGGAAGCCCCGCACCTTGACCTGATGGTCGATGCGGCCGACGAACTCCAAGGAGCCGTCGGGCCGGAAGCGCCCGAGATCGCCGGTCCGATGCAACCGCGCCCCGGGGACGTCTCCGAACGGATCGGGGACGAACTTCTCCGCCGTCAGCTCCGGGCGGTTCACGTAGCCCCGCGGGAGGCCCTCGCCTCCGACGTGGATCTCTCCGGCCACGCCGGGGGAGACGGGCTGGAGGAACGGGTCCAGGAGGTAGACGCGGGTGCCGGGAATCGGCCGTCCGATCGGCGCCAGCTCCCCCTCCGGGTCGCGCGAGACCGCCTCCGCCGTCGTGTAGACGGAGTCCTCGGTCAGGCCATAGAGGTTCCAGACCCTTCGAATCGTCCCACGCTCGTAGATCCGCTTCACGAGCGCGCTCTTGAGCGGCTCTCCCGCGAGGTTGATGACGCGCACCGAGTCGGGGATCCCGCCGCCCCGCAGCAGCTCGTCGATCG